>JBBIMI010000058.1:0-1311 GCA_037444485.1 Microcaldota archaeon | reverse complement strand
ATAGTGTTGTTGTTCAAGAAATTGTTTGAAGACCAAACAACAGAAACACCGTCACCGCTAGACGAGCTAGACGAAATAGTGTTGTTGAACAACGTGGAATTAAAAACACTAAAGAGATAAATGCCATTACCGGTTGATGAAATAGTGTTGTTGAACAACGTGGCGTTAAAAACACTAGAAAAGTAAAAGCCGGTTGAAACGTTAACGAAGTTATTGTTTTCAACAACACTGTTATTCACGTTCATAAAACGAATTCCCCACCCGTCCACGCTTGCGTTAACCCTCTCGAAAACACAGTTTTTAACGACAACAAAACTCTTGTCCACCGCATTCACGCCGTAACCGCCTTCACCACCCGACGCAAAAAACACTGTTTTCCCTTGACAATCAATCGTAACGTTGTTCGCTTGCACTTCAAAACAAGTTTCGTTTGCAAACACGTCGCCTGCAAGCACGTAAACGCCTGAAGAAGTCAAGTTCATGCATCCAAGCGAAACGTTAACTTCTTCCACGACACTCAAATTCTCGAAACCGCCGACGCCATCAAAACAAGAAACGTTAAAGTAATACAAGCCGCTTGAAGCGTAACTCGTAGAGTACTCGTAAAAACTTGACGAAGCGTTGAACGCCATTACAGCAGGCGGAGTCCAAACACCTGAATCTCCAAACACCTGAATCGTTTCGAGAATAAGCGCACGACCCGCCTGACTCCGGCGGGATAGGCGCGCCGTCACTCGTCTTCGAGTAATTCGCGTACAACGCAATAGTTTGATACGGAGTGCGAACCTGCGAGTCAGTAGTATCAAAAACTACGAGCGTCGAGTTAACCGCACCGCCGCCTGCCTGCGTTAAGCGAAACAAGCCGTCAGACTTGAAAAACAACGCAAGCAAAACAACGAAAACAAGCAAAACTAGTACGAGTAACGCTTTTACTTCAGCAGGCATTTTCGAACGCTGGTACAATCGCTTCCTATGCAAAACACGCGAACCCATAAACAACACGTTAATCCATAAACAACACGCGAACCATAAACAAACAAAATAATTGAAAATGTTTAAAATATTCAAGAATAATAATATTAAAGAATATTTAAAACCAACACTCTATTGCTTTATTGGTTTTACTGCTTGCAGACTTGCTTGCTAACGCGTTGACTTTCTTCCGCTCTTCAAAATAAATGCCGTCAACGCGAGTAAGACCGCGAGTGCGGCGAGAAAAGCAGTGAATTGCGGCGTTAAGCTCAAGCCAACAGCCTTGCTGCCTTCAACAACCGGCGTCTTGAAAATTGATTGCTGGACGCGGCCAGGCAA
>JBBIMI010000057.1:0-1659 GCA_037444485.1 Microcaldota archaeon | reverse complement strand
CCCCCACACCCCCCTTCCGCCGCGCCCTCGCTTTGAAAGCCGTCGCCATTCAGGCCAGCGAAGCTGGCACGCCGCTTACTATTGAAATTATTTTAACACTTTTGCAATCAAAAACCAACCAATTCGCAGGTTGGTTTTTGAATACAAGCGGAGCGAAATCTATTCGCTTACCTTCTCGCACTTCTCCACGCCGTTCACAATCGTGCAGTTGGTCAAACCGTTACCATCCCTAATCATCGTATTGAAGCCTTGCTCTCCAGAAACTCCTGCTGGCGGATTGGCGTTCTGCATCTTTACGCTGCCGAATACCGGCAGATTGGATTTCTGATCAATGCCGAGAGTGACGATTTGGCCTTGGCTACCCGTGTACTGCAGAAACTTCAACGTGTGAAGTTTGCCGTCCGGATCAGGCGGAATGGGGCCGGAGCCAGCGAATTCGTCATAGCTAAGCGCTTTGAGGTCTGGGGCATTCATCGCTTCCTGCAATGCAGTGCTGGAATCAAATCCGACCGCACCGGAAATTCTCGCTTGCTGATCAGCAGGAAGATTTGAGATAGTCTGATAGGTTTTCTTGGCGATCTCCTGAGCAGAAGCTTGCGAAGGCTGACCCGTTAGACTAATCACGCTAACCGCGACGATTGCTACAAGCGCAAGTGCGCCAACTGGCAATGTAACTTTTTTAAGTAATGTAGTCATGGTGAATTGTTCCTTAAAGTAGCCAGAATTAAGCAGGGCCATTTTGAGGCGGCGCTGATGACTCGGAAGCTCGATCTTTGGAAGATCAAGATTCTCTAATTTTTTGATGAAGTCATTTTTATTCATAATTCTTGGCTTTTTTAGTGGTTAATTGTATCGACCTTTCGCTATCTACAATGCGCGACTCCGTGAAAGGTTGCGTTTTAGATTCTTCAGACATTGCTTCTCTCAGTTTCTCAAGCCCGCGATGAAGCAAAGACTTTGTCGTTCCCTCTGGTTTGCCTAAAATTTCGCTGATTTCTTTTATTTGTTTTTCTTCAAAAAAACGCAGAGTAATAACCTCTTGGTATTTGATATCAAGCTGGCTTATTTTCTCTTGGCAGACAAGAAAATCCTGATGTTGTTTTAATTTTTCTTGAGCTTCGATTACTTCGGTTTCTGGATTATGCAAAGAAACCGGCTCAAAGCCCAATTCCTGCAATTCATCAAGAGAAGCAGATTTATATTTGCCTTTTCTGAAATACTGGTTGATTTCGTTAGTGGCAATTTTGTAAAGCCACGAGGAAAAAGAAATGTTGCGCCAGCGAAACTGCCATAATTTTTTTAGTGCTTTGAAAAAAGTTTCGGATGTGATGTCTTGTGCAAGTGCAAGATCGCCAGTACGTTTCATTACATACCCGAAAATTTTCGGATAATAATGGTCAAAAACCTTGACGAATACCAAGGGATCTTTTTGGGCTTGTGTTATAAGCTCTTTTTCCTCTTTTAATTCCATAGTGTATGCATAACAAAATTGGCGCGCTTAGTACTACAATGCGCGGATTTGAAAAAGGTTGCATTTCACGAGATTAGCTCTTTCGGGTTAACGCCAAGCGCATTAGCCAACTTTTCTATTGTCGCAAGAGTAGGATTACGCTTGCCATTCTCTATACCGCTCACATACGCTCTGTGAACCTCTAAAAC
>JBBIMI010000056.1:0-1936 GCA_037444485.1 Microcaldota archaeon | reverse complement strand
GACAAAGTAGTTGAAAACAAGTACGCGACCTTTGACTACTACAACGTTGATGTGACTGGCCAAAGCCGGAAAACCAACTTGTTGTTTCCCTTGCGCTTGCATTACTGGGACGGAAAAGAATCGAAGGAAGCAGTCAAACTCGCTTTTTCTTTTTCAGTGCCAATAGACTGGATTAAAGGTACTGAAGCAACTCGTTTCTTCTGTAAGGCTTCATGGCTGCCTACATTAATGCCTGAAAAAAATCGTGGAGTAATAAAATCGCCTGCAGGCTCATCAACCAAACTGCCGCCTTTCATAGTGGTAGATGGCGTGCAAGTCAACGATGACGGAATCCAGATTTCCATCAATCCCGCCTCAACTTTAGATTCATTAAAATATGGAATAGAACCATTAAGCATTTCCGTAATGCGTGACAAAGGATACTTGACTGGCGACACAGTCGACAAGATAGGCTCTGCCAATCTGGATAAGCTAGTAATGTCAGTTAAGCGAAAGCCCGAAAAAGGCGGAGTGACGGAAATAACGCCGACAGGCAACAAGCTAACTATTCCAGTAGCTGATTTGAATGCTTTCGGCGCTTATAAGCTTACGCTGCTCGCCCAGCGTCTTGACGCTAAAGACATCTTCTACTTTAACATCGACTTAAGCGACTTGAACTTGCCGGCGCCTGACTTCAACGTGATTCCAAACAATTTTCCAACAAAAAGAAAGTGGAATGCGATCTTAAAAGAGTTTGAAGTAAACAAAGTTCCAAACACTCCGAATACGGTGAATTTCAGGCCGTTGCCTGGAGTCCCAACCCTAAATTACGAGTTAAACTCGCTTAACCTGATCAGTTTAAGCGATTATTCTTCAGTAATAAATTCTTTTGTTGGCTTGCTTCCCTTTTCTAAAATAACTGGAATTTCTGGAGCTAGTTGCGCAGAAACACAGTGTTACGCAATCGTTTTCTGGAAGCCGCCTAGCGCGCCAATTGAAGAAATTCAGCCTAAAACGACTGGTCCAGTCAAATCATGCAAGCTCTCCTTCAATATGGACGACAAAATCATTTACTTAACATTAACCTTAAATAATCCAACGAAAGAAACAGAGATTACTGGAGAGTACGAAATACGGTCACACGCTTCTAAAGCGAAAAAGTACGCCTCTGAAAAAGCGAAAAAGTACGACTTCCTTGAAAAAGGAGAAATAAAGTTTGAAATCAAACCCGATCCTACTACTGCAACTGGAATGATTTCAGGAAAACAATACTCTCCAATCTTTGAATACCGTGTGACAAAGTTCGGCGATCAACAAGTTGACGTTGTTTGTGAAGCACCGAAAGAAGGAGATCTTGAAACAACTAAAACAGCAAGCAAACTCTTATTCAAGGTAACGCACTTTGAAGTTACTCCCTACGACTCCAATAGCGACAAGAAAGATTCCGTCAGCGTGATTGCAAAATACGAGTATAAAGCTTACGGCAACGCAATAGTAGACCCGGACAAAATAAAAACAATCATAAAATTCTCTGAGCCTAAAGTTAAAGGCCTTGAATATTTTTTCTTAACAACCGGAGATGCTCCTAGCAAGCCCGGCAGAGCAGTCGCTTGGGACAAGAATCATGGAAAAAATTCAGGCAATGGCACAATGAAGCTTGTGATAACAACACCTGTAATCGAGCGTTTGGAGGACGAGGTTTCAAGGAGGGTGGAAACAGGAGAGATTAAAGACCGCATGGTGCGCGGAGCTTTCGTTCTAGCTTACCCTGGCTACCTAGTCTGGACGCCTAAAGCAGTCGGAGAACAATTATTTAGGTTTCCGGACAGAAAGAAGCCAATTGAAGAAACACAACCAAAGCTTGACTTCTTCAGAGTCGCTGAAGTTTCGCACGTGGGTGGAGAACAACTTAATAAAAAATTTTTCTTCAGAGCACACTGGAAAATAAGCAATCTAG
>JBBIMI010000055.1:0-1947 GCA_037444485.1 Microcaldota archaeon | reverse complement strand
CGCTGTAAAATTTGAGTTTCCGCTTCAAAAACCCGTAATTTTAAAGCAAGCAATCAAACCAACTCCACGCGTTGTTTCAACACCCTCGCCTTCCGCCACGCCCGGCGTTTCTCCCACGCCTACTCCCTCCGCAACTCCCGCTGTTTCGCCTTCGCCGACTGCTAGTCCTATGGCGTCTCCTTCCGCGAGCCCGACTATAACGCCGTCAGCTTCCCCATCGCCAACCGCCAGTCCTACGGCGACTCCAACGGTTTCCCCTTCTCCGTCACCTTCGCCCAGTCCGAGCCCCTCGCCTTCTCCAACGCCGACTCCAACTTCTTCCGGAAGTAATTGGTTTCTTCCGCTGCAGCGGAACACCGCTACTTGGCCTAACGACGCTTACGTTGATAACGAGTACTTGCCGTTGTTCACGCATCCAGAGCTTTGGTCGCAGGCGCGCAGTAATTTGAGGGTGTTCGGCTTCGCCGCCGGTTTCATAATGAACAACGCGTTTTTGAACAAGCTCGTTAGCGTTGATGCTTTCAGAAGGCTTTCTCAAATGGGTTTGGAAGTCGCTTTAGAATCGCCTGTAGTGCATATGGGACAGTGCGACGGAAATTTTGGAGGCACGCTAGTCAAAAACGTGATAAAGCGGATTGTCGCGAACGGCGGGAGCGTGAATTACATCAACATGGACAGTCCTTACCTTTACGGCTTGTTGGCTTGCGGTTTAAGCGACGCTCAGATTGCGGTCGAGTTGAACGAGTTTATGGCGGCGATTAAAAGCGAGTACCCGAACATGGTGTTCAACGAAATCGAGGCGATGCCTAAAGCAGATGGGTGGCCTTCGAGTTATGACGTGAAGCGTTGGGTGAGTTTTCGGGAAGCGCAGGGAATTCACTTTAACGTTTTCATTCTCGACTATAGCTTGGCTAGAGCGCGGCAGCAGGGAATCGACGTTTTGGCTGACTTGCGTGGCTGGAAGTCTTTCCTAGCGCAGTACGGGACTAAACCGCGGTTTTTCGTTAACGACAATTTTGGCGGCGCGTCGACGCAGTCGGACGCGCAGTATTACGCGAATGCGTTGAAGTGGGCTAGGCTGGTGCGCAGCGGCATTGGAACCGTCGATTGGGCTATTTTCGAAAGTTGGTATGGAAACATCCCCGGCACGATTTTGCTTCCGACGAAAAACATTCCGGATTCAAGCGCTTACTCGTTGACGAACTTGGTTTTGGGTGGCTTGACTGAATTCAAGCGTTTTTACGACAGCGAGTTTGTTCTTCATTACAGCGCTTGCGGCAACACGCTTCCAGATTACGGCAACGGCGCCGGCGTTTGTCCCGCGAGCGCGCCCAGCGCGGGCAGGCTTCACGTTCCGCCAAGCGCGGGTTGCGTTACCAAAGCGTCTTACGCGAAGGATTTTCTTTCGAATTCGCTGGACGGTCCAGGGTGGGTTGGTTTGTGTGCTAAGAACGGCGGGGACAAATTGATTATTTCTCACAATGACGACGCTCCTGGCACGGAGCCGGATTACGGCTCCGGCAAGGGAGCGTGCCCGATTGGCTTTGCTTCGCGTGGACACATTCACGTAGGCGAGGGGACCAGCGATTCTGGAGTGCGTGGAGTTGATTTCTTGAACAACGTGATTAAACGCGGTTGGCTTGGTTTGTGCAGCAAGGCAAGTTACTTGATCGTCGCGAAAGACGGTTGTGGCGGCGAGCCTCCGGAGTCTTGTCCGAGCGGAACTAGCGTGAGCGGCTTTGTGCACGTTGGCGTTTCGTGCTCTTCAGGCCCGACGGGCTATTCTTACTCCGGCAAGAGCATCAAAACTGGTTGGATGGCGTTGTGTTCTAAAACCGCTTGATTGGTTTTTTTGAAACGTGGTGAAATGCGTTGTTTGAATTGGTTGAACTCGCGCGAATCGCCGCCGCGCGGGGAGCGGGACTCAAAGTTGAAGAAGTGTGCGAG
>JBBIMI010000054.1:0-2172 GCA_037444485.1 Microcaldota archaeon | reverse complement strand
GTAGACAAAACTTACGGCGCGCCGCAATTGTGGGCAGTAATCAACAACGCTCAGTGGGGTTCGCGTAAAATCGTGGTGAAAATGATTAGTGGAAGCGGAAGCGCGTCAGCTTCTGCTTCCGGCGTTAACAACGGAAAAGCAAGAAAGCTTTCTTACGGCGTTCTCCAACAAAACGCGAATTGGTTGTTTAACGCTATTCCAACGTTTCCAACGTTTTCCGCGAGTTCAACAAGCTTAAACGCGTTGAAATTTGCAGACGAAGAGCGCCAGCCTCACGAGCCTCGCGAGTACCCGTGCACGCCTTTCGACGAGTGCGGGCCTGGTTCACGCAAAACGTGTCCAGCCGGACAAACTTGCGACGTTGTCTTGTGCGCTTGCGAAGGCGGAGAACCAACGCCGACCGCGCCGCCGGGCGGCGGGAGAGGCGGCGGAATTCCGCCCGAAAAGACTAGCGTGAAAGAATTGACGTTCGAATTCGACGGTCCAGGCGCGCAGTTCTTTACTTACGCTCCAACGCCTGGCTCGAAACTCGTTTTTTACGAAGAAGTTGACGGCCAATTAATTGAAATAACTGGCACTAAAGGATTGCTCGCGATTTCCAGTGGAATGCATGTGAGTCCATACAACTTTTGGGCTGAGTACAAGGATTACGCTAGCGACCCGACTCCAGAAGGTTTCGTTGAAACACTCGGCAACGACGTTTACGACGCTAAAAAATTTGAGTTGTTTGCAAAACAAATTGGCTTCAAGCCCGGTCAAGTCGCGAACCTCGTGCACGCCAAGATTCTCGGCAGAGAAATAATTAAGACGGACGGCAAGACTTACTCTAACTTGAGGCCAGTAAAATGGTTGCGGCCGGGCGGCGAAGCGAAAGCCGACTTTTTCCAGCCGTTAAACGTGTTCGCCGGCTTTAAACAAAAAAGCCCGCTTGAAGGAGTTACAGAAGATTGTTCTGAAAACGAGAATTATAAAAAGCAAGGGATTTTCTTGCTGCATTACTCTGCGACCGGCGACCAAAAAGTTGGTCAAGGCGAGTTAACTGCTGAAGTCGTGCACGTGACGCGCGACCAACAATTCGGTTACGCTTGCAGCAAGGAAGCAAGCGCGTGGGATGACGTTGAACTCTGCGCTCCAGCGTACGCTGACTTCTCGCGTTTTGGAGCGTGTTGGAATACTCTCAACGCTGGTTTTGAAGACTCTGCAGCGTTTCCGGGAACCACGCTAGCTCAAGCAGAATTCGTCGGCAGGTTTACTGGCGGGGCATTGATTTCAGGCGGAGGAAAGAAAGTAGTAGTCTCGCCAGCCGGCTTCGTCATCATGGCAGTCGGCGGTAACGCGGGCGACCAAGGCAAAGGCGCTTGCATTACTACTGACAAGAACGGGAACGCGTTGACTGCGCCTGACTTCGCTGAATGCTGGGTTAAAAGTGCTGGCATTGTTTTCGAAACGTGGTACCCGAACGGCACTATTCACTCGCCTGAAGACGCTGCCAAGTACAAGAACAGCGACCCGTCATTATACGCGAAAGTCACTTCACAATCTTGTCCCGTGTGCAAGGAAAACAACGAGTTGTGTGATTGCGAGGGTAATACTGTAGGCAAGAAATGCGCTTCGTCGAACGCACCTGCTGCGAAAAGCACTTTCGGCTTGTGCACTAACCACTATTGGACGCTTTCAAGGGACGCGTCAAGCGTTTTCTGGAAAGCCGGCGTTAATTGCGTGGGGAAAGAACCGCGTTTCTGGAGTGACGTCGCCACCCTAGCACTCGGCAATTGCGTAAAACAAGAAGCGATGCAGGCTCTCGACTGCGAGAACGAGAACGAGTGCTTGACTTCAACTAGAACGTATTCAGGAAACAAGGTTTTAGGGGCGCGGCTTGAATTCAAGTGCGTAGACCCAGAGATTATAGCAACTGGAATCAGCGATTCTGACGTTGAACCAATCGCGTGCTCTTTCGCTGCGCCTAACGCGAACGGCGAGTACAAAGTCTTGTGGGGAACGCGTAATCCAGGAGGCGCGCCTGCAGCGTACAAGTGTTTCAAGAGAACGCCTGGCGACTGCGCGCCTTGCTTCTACAGCGACTTGAGTTCTAAAGCCTGCGTGCAAAGTGCTGACGAAGTGAATACTAACAACAACGCGAAGTTCCTGATGTGTTACGACACCGCTTGCGGC
>JBBIMI010000053.1:0-2362 GCA_037444485.1 Microcaldota archaeon | reverse complement strand
CGCTTGATTGTGTTCAGTATGGAATACGGTATAGTATTACTGGTACTAATGCTTCTGATGCTTATGGTGTTTACACTGATGGCGATGATAACATAACCATCAAGAATTGTGTAATAAGCAATTTTTCACACGCCATCTACTTAGCTAATTCAAGCGACAATGCTTTAATTTATTATAATATTTTGAATAATTCCATAAATTTTGATATTAAGGTAGTTGGTTATAATACAGGAATCTATTCGAATTTAATTTTCAATGCTTCTAGGGGTATTGTATTTTATGGCGATAATAGTTTTATTTATAATAACACAATTTATAATGTTACAACAGGAATTATTACTACCAATTTTTCTAAGAATATTAATATTTCTTATAACGTAATGCAAAACTTTTCGAATGTAAGTTTTGTCGGCGCAAATTATTCTGACTCCCTTTCATCTGGATTTAATTGTATTAATGTTGAGATTTCTGATTCTTCTGTTCATGAAAACAATTGTTCTAATAGTTACGGATTTGGTATTAGTTTTTCGAATGGTAGCAATAATAATTCTGTTTATGATAATAGAGTGTGGAATTCTGGCGGCGGAATTGTGGGTTTTTTTTCAAGCAGCCAAATTTTTGGTAATATATTATTCGACAATAGGTTGGTTAATGCTGCTGGAATAGTATTGAGGTATTGGGATTTAGGAGGCAACAATAGAGTTTTCAATAATACTGTTTATAACAATATTAATGGAATTGAAGCCGTTGGTTCTGATTATAATTATATTTACTCAAATAATGCCAGTTATAACAATAATTCAAATATAGCATTAATTTGCGCTAGGACTGGCGGCGTTTGTGTGATTTCTCCAGACAGTGATAGTTTTGGAAATACTGTCGTCAACAATATTCTTCAAAATTCGCAGTGTGGAATTTATATTGATGCGAGAGTCAGCAACACGCGAACTAATCACAGCATCATAAATAATTTTATAACGAATGCAAGTGTAGCTTCCGTATGTTTCATCAAATCCAGCGGAAACGTAGTCAGTGATTCAACACTTTCAGCATATTATGCTGACAGTGCTAACGATATCTATTCTAATCTAGCTAGTTCAAACATGATTGTGAATGTAACATTCAATAAAAGTAGAATATTTTTAGGCGATTCACTTTCAAATCTTACAGTCAAATGGTATTTGGGTGTTCGCGTTACTGACGAGTACGGAAGCCCTGTTTCAGGAGCTTTAGTAAACGCGAGCGACGTTAACGGCGCGTTGTTGTTCTCGTTTTCTACTGACGCGAGTGGTTTCGTTGCAACGCAAAACGTTACCGAATACTTCCAGAATTCAAGCGGCGTGGTTAACTACACGCCGCACGTGGTGTCAGCAAGCAAGAACCCGAGCAACAGCACTTCAACGCAGTTAACTGAAAGCAAGAACTTGGTTCTAGTTTTGAACTACCCGCCGGAAATTTCTAACGTGCGCGTGATTGACGTGACGCAGAACACTGTAACTATTGGTTGGGATTCAAGCGAGCCAACCAACGAGACTATCGAATACGGTTTGACTACTGCTTACGGCTTGATTTATTCGAACGCTGTCTTCATGTCAACGCATTCTGCTTTAATTACTGGCTTGACTGCAGGCGCGACTTACCACTACAGGATTCTCGCTTGCGACGCTGCAGGCAACTGCGTTTATAGCAACGATTACTCGTTCACTACAGTGGGCGCAGGCGGTGGCGGAGGCGGTGGAGGCGGAGGTGGAGGCGCTAGTTATCCTACTCTAGCTCCGACAACAACGCCGGTTGCGCCAACCGAGACTGTGGCGCCAACTGAAGCGCCAAGCATCCCGCCCACCGGCGCGATTGCAGCGTCGCCTTCTGTTGTTGCAAGCGAGTCGACGCGCGAGGTTGCGTGCGTTGCCGGCGAGCCGCGCGAACTCGAGATAAAACGCGTTACCACGGTTTTTGAAGAGGGCGGCGCGTTGCACACGCTCGTCAACTTGACGGTTAAAAACACTGGCAGGATTATAGTCGAGGAAGTGCGCGTTAGCGACGACGTTCCGCCAGAGTTTCTCGCGAGCGTTCGCTTCATTAACGCGCCTGCATTGTTTGAAGGCGGGAAAGCAGTTTGGTTTGCTGGCGCGCTCGCGCCAAGCGAGTCCAAGAGTTTTGCTTACATTCTGCCAGGCCGCGTTGCTGCAAGCGCGTTCAAAACACCCACCGCATTCGGACGCATTCTCTTGGCGGGCGGAATTTCGCCTTGGTTAATCGCGCTGCTCGTCTTGCTGTTGCTCGCGCTGGCGTTTTGGGCGTTCAAGCGGCGCAAGAAAAAACGCGAGTAAAGAAAATAAAGAAAATTGATTCCGGTACGAAC
>JBBIMI010000052.1:0-2390 GCA_037444485.1 Microcaldota archaeon | reverse complement strand
GATAGGCGCGTTAGTGGCGCCGTCGCTCACGTATTTTTTTGGCTTGAACGCGTTGTTTGTAGAGAGCGTGCTGCAGCCATTCAACGCTTAAACAAACGCTTAAACACGCAACACGCGGTTTCCTGCTTCAACTGCTTTAAACCGCCTGCTCGAGCCCCTCTACAAACGCAAACCGTCAGCCAACAGCACGACTAAAAAAAACAAACTCGAAAAAAATTTTAGCTTACAAGAATTCTTCAAAAAAAATAGTTGATTCATTCGCGACTAAACTCGTGAAATTAAACTTGTGAAACTAAACTGCGGGGTTTCCCAGCAAAAAAATTAAAACGCATTCACGCAACCACCTCGAACACGCCTTAAGCGCACCTTGAACGCGAACTCTCTTGAAAAGGTTTTTTAGTTGGCGAAACGTTAATTACAAAGGGGATTGAGAGGGATTCCTTGAAAAAAACTAAGCGCGCAACGCGCGCGCAACGCGGACAACTTTTGAGCATCGATTTCTTAATCGCTGTCTCGTTGCTCGTCTTCGCGCTCGCGTTATTCACGCAGTACTTAGAGCGAACGCAAACGCGTTTCTCGGAGTACGCGGAATTCTCTTCAAACGACGCTGAAGCGATTGCAGCGAGTCTTGCAGGCGAAGGAAACCTCTCCAACCCTAAAGAATACTGCCTACAGTTTTCCAACGGTTCGCGGTACGACCACGGCGGCTGCGTTTGCCCGAAAAACGTTTTCACTGCCCGCCGCTTGACGTTGTGTGAAGGCGAAGCGTGCGTGATGGAGGTGCACACTTGTGAATAAAGCGAATAAAACTGAATGCGTTAAATTAAAACGCAAGGCGTTGATTTTCACTATAGACGCGTTGCTCGCGCTTGCGGCTATCATGATCGCCGCGACAGCATTCACCGTATTCGAAACTCGAACGCAGGCTTTCGCTTTCAGCAAGCAAGCTGAACTCGCTCAGTTGGGACGCGATTACCTTAAATTGCTTGAAGCAGGAAACAAAATCAATCCAAGCAAGTTCAACAGTTTGACTGGCTTGCGCGTCAGCGAAACGGAAACCGAGTTTGCGAACAACGCGCTTGCAGTCCGCGCGACGCTGTACGAGTACCCGAAAATATGTGGTTGCGCCGAAAACCCCTGCGTGCTGACTAGCGGCTCCTGCCTCAAGAAGCAAGACGTTTCAAAACCAGACGACTTGATTAAAAAAGCTTGGGTGACTCCTTGACGAAAAAAAGAAAAGCGTTCGCGTCAACAATCTTTGCTGGCTTGGCGCTATTGATAATCGCCTTGAGCGCGGCCGCGGTGCTTTCAACCCAGGATAACGAGTCGAACGCGAAAAAACTTTTTCAAGCAAAGCAAGCCGCTTGGCTTTTCACTGACGCAAAGAGAGTTCTAGAAAACGCTTTTGCCGACGCTGAAGTGGATGAAGCTTACGCTGCTTTCGGCTGCGAGGTCACGGCGCCGGATTTCTGTAACGCGATTCAAGAAAACGCTTCCGCCTACCTGCAGAACGCACTCGCAAACTTGAGCGCCTTGACGCAGTTCGCGAGCGTTTCTAACGAAAGTGATTTCGCAGTCGGTTGCCGAATCGTTTCACAAACGACTGGTTCTGAAACGCAATCGCCGGGGTCGCCTGAAAGTGCGCCTGCCGCGAACGTTGAAGAAAAAAATTTTTCAGTAAACCTCGGTTTCTCGCTTAAAACGAATTCAAGTGCTTCTGTGAAAACAGAACGCGTCAAGTACGAGCACTTGCTAAATTTTTTGAAGGTCACGAGTAATAATAAAACGAGTTTTAGGATTAGTGTGATGGACGCTGAAACCGGGCTGATGATAGTTGACCTGCTCGGTAACTGCGAGCTGCAATTCACAATCGTTGAGCCGCCAATAGTTTCACCGCAAACGCTTCCATCCAGCCAATTCCAAGTAACGCCAACCCTGCCCGCAGTCCCGCGAGGCTCGCCCTACGCCTTCAACCCAACGCCAACCCCGCTGGCAGGCGGATTGCCGAGCCCAGCGCCAACGCTCGCAGCTGCAGTGCAGAGGCTGACTCCGACAGCCACGCGAAAACAGCTTACTGAAACTAGGGCAGCTGCGCCCGACTATGCGCCCCTAGCGCTAGCTCTGCTTTTCTTTGCGCTTGTGGTTGCTGCATACTACTTCAAGAAGAAAAGCCGCGGCGAACCAAAATCACTTGCTTACCTTGCAAGACAAAGAAACAGGTTTTAAGCAACTAAGCAGTACGCTAATCTTGAATAACTCACACTTAAATAACCTACGCCTAAAGGCGTAGGATTTCTAGCATGCTGCCAGCTTGCGCTGGCGGGCGTCGTTATCCTCGCGCACGTAACGCGCGACTGTTTCCAAGTCGGCGTCGCCCGCGCTCCTGTGAA
>JBBIMI010000051.1:0-2623 GCA_037444485.1 Microcaldota archaeon | reverse complement strand
CATACTTCGTTACCTCCGGCGGCGCAACATCCGCGCCGCTAAGGAGGCATTATAATCGCAAAGAATTTAGGGCTAATTCATCCCACGACTGAACTCGTGGGATTTCTCAGCCAAACGCATTAATTTTTTTTCAAGCAATTCCTTGTACAGCAACGCTTCCTTTTCCTCCATTTTCGCGCCTTCGATTTGCGCGAACTTCGCGCGTCCTTTCCGCGCGAGTTTCTCGCGGAGTTTCTCGTCTTCGAGCAGCAAATTGATTTTTTTGGCGAAGGCGTCAGGCGTGTTTTCGATTACAAAGCCGACTTCGCTGGCGAATTCGGGGTGCGGGTCGAGTTCGGGCTTCGCGACTACGACGGGCAGGCCTGCTGCCATTGCTTCAATTACTGGAATCGCTACTCCGCCGTACTTGATTGGAAGCGCGAAGACGCTCGCGCTTTTATAATAGCCAGCGATTCGCGTGTTAGGCACTCTTTTGAAGAATAAAACTTTGTTTTTGACGCCGAGTTTTTGGGTGAGCGTGACGAGGTTGTCGTACTCTGGTCCGTTGCCGATTAGAATCAAGTAAGCGTCGATGTTTTGCAGCGCGTGAATCAAGCAAGCCTGGTTTTTTTCGGGAATAAGCCTGCCGACGCAGATTATTGCGGGCTTGTCGAGCTTGAGCGCGGGCTTCGCGTGCGCGAAGCGTTTCGCGTAGACTTTGTTGTATATGACTGTCACGTTTTTCGCGCCGTACTCGCGGGCGTAACGCGTTGGAAACGAGTAAGCGCAAATCACGCGGTCGGCAGCGCTTATCGTAAAACGTTCGGTGAAGAGCTTCATGAAAGTGGACTGCAGCCAGTTCTTCCACTGACGCGTCTTCCAATAGAAGTAACGCGCGTCGCGGTCGAAATCGCCGTGCAGCGATAAGACGAAAGGTATTTTCAGCTTGCGGGCGGCGTAAGCCGCGAAGTAACCGTGCAAGGATGGCGTGAAAGCGCGAATCGCGTCCGGCTTGATTTTTTTCACCTCTTCGACAACGCGCGAGCGCTTTGTCCAAAGCGACCAGGGCTTGAGCGGACCCAGGTTGTGGATGAACGGCTTGGCGTTGCCGACCACAATCTTTATTTTTTCCGGCTTCACTTCCTTGTCGGTGAAGGTAATAAAGTGCACTTCGTCGAAAACGTTTTTCGGATTATAGTAGCGCGGCTTGAGTTCGCCTTTCTCGTAGAAAGTGCGCATCGAATCGCCTGGAAAAACGCATAGCTTCAAAGGCTTTCGCGCACGAGTTCGCCTTTCGGGTTTCTTTGTTTCGACCAAGTAATCAGCTCTTTGCTTGCGTTAACACGACGTCGAACAGGCCCAGCTTCAATCTTCTTGGTTGAACCTTGTTTTCAACCACGTTGAAAACATTTTGTCAGCCAGCTTATAATACCCCCTGCCAGTCTTTTCAACTATTTCCTCGTCAGAAAGCGTAAGCAAGTACCTTGAAACAACGTTGATCGGCTCTCCGGATTCGGCCGCAATTTCGGAAGGCTTGCTCTTCCCTCTTGAAAGCGCTACGATGATAGCCTTTTCTTTTCCAGACAACACATCAAATTCTTCCTGGAACAACACGCTTCCCTCTTCCCTTACGAAAAAGCTTACCGCCTCGTTCACGGTCTTAAAGCCTTTCAAAACCCTTCCCAAATACTGCAAGTAAAACGGAATGCCGCACGTTTCTTCCTCCAACCGCTTCGCGAGGTTTTCGTCACTAGAATTCAAGTACACCCTTAAAAACTCTTTGACTTCTTCGCCCGTCAAAGGCTCTATTTTTTTTGGAACGAGTTGCTTGTAAAAAGGCGACGCGTCAGACAACGCCACCGCCTTCAAGGTTTTTCTAATCGAGCCTGAAATGACTAACGCGGTTTTCTCGTGCGACTCCTGTGCGGTTCTCAACATTTTCACCAACTGCATTCCGTTCTTGATTTTCAACACTTCCGGAAATTCGTCCAGCATTACGACGCACTTAGTCTTAGTCTCGCGGGCGAGCTTCTCGCCGAGGTTGAACAAACTCCACAAGTATGGCGTGTAATCGTCAACTTCTTCCCTTCCGAAAGTAACGAGCAGTCTGATTTCCTTCCCGATTTCCGCATTTACCAACACCCTATTCAAGAGTTTCGACAACACGCTCAACGGCGTTTTAGCGAGTTCCTTGAGCTTGAACTCAAACGACAGAATGCCCTTCTCACTGTAAGCGTCTACAATGCTCGAAGACAATTCCTCTATGAACGTCTTCGCGCTTAAATTAGCGACGTCGTACAAGGACAAGTACGCGACTACAACGTCCTTCTTTAAAGCAAGCTTCCGCTTCACCTCCCGCAAAAGCGAAGTCTTTCCAACCCTGCGCTTGCCGTAAATGCAGTAGCCGGTTAAGCTCTTCAAATCGCTTAACTCTCCAACCAACTCACTCAACAGTTTTTTTCGCCCTATGAACTTCAAGCCGGTTACCGGCCTTAAAGTAAATTCTTGCATTAAATAACCTACGCCTAAAGGCGTAGGATTTCTAGCATGCTGCCAGCGTTCGCTGGCGGGCGTCGTTATCCTCCGCACGTAACGCGCGACTGTTTCCAAGTCGGCGTCGCCGACACTGCGGTGAAAGTACGCG
>JBBIMI010000050.1:0-2682 GCA_037444485.1 Microcaldota archaeon | reverse complement strand
CCTATAGTCTCTATCGCCGGAGAAGAAAGAATAACTCCCCTTAAAAAGTCGACTCTAATCCAATTATTGCAAGGCGCTTCAGGCGCCGGTTCAGGAATAGTTTCAACAGCTTGAACTAGCGCGGACAAAATCGTTGACAAAACAATTACGCTGGAAAATAAAACGATTACAAAAAACAATTTATTGCTCTTCAAGCAAGCCACCGCTTTCAAAACACGTTTTTAACAAAGTTAAACTCTTATTTAATGCTTTCCATCGAGGGGACTGTCCGGTTAACTTCGGTTTTTAATTGAAAACCAGCGTAACTTGGTTTTCAAGTGAAAACGTTAACGGTGGGAAACGCTTCACGGAGTCTGATAAACTATGAAGCGAAACCCACCGTGCCCGCGTTGCGGGCAAGCAACCGTCGGAGACGGTTGCTTGAAGATAAAGAAAGCAAGCGCGTGGGATGACGTTGAACTCTGCGCTCCAGCTTATGCCGACTTCTCTAGATTCGGAGCGTGCTGGAACACTCTCAACTCGGACGGCTTTGAAGAGTCTGCAGCTTTTCCGGGAACGACGTTGGCTCAAGCCGAGTTCGTCGGCCGGTTTACTGGCGGAGCGTTGATTCCAGGCGGAGGAAAGAAAGTGATAGTCTCGCCAGCCGGCTTCGTCATCATGGCGGCCGGCGGTAACGCGGGCGACCAAGGCAAAGGCGCTTGCATTACTACGGACAAGAACGGAAACGCGTTGACCGCGCCCGACTACGCCGAATGATGGGTTAAAAACGCGAACATCGTTTTCGAAATTTGGTATCCGGACGGCAGGATTCACCCGCCTGAAGACGCTGCCCAATACAAGGACAGCAATCCAGACTTGTACGCGAAACTCGCTTCAGGAGTTTGCCCAGCGTGCAAGCAAGACGGCCAGCCGTGCGATTGCGAAGGCGGCAACAGCGGCTTGCCGGCGTGCGATCCAAAGCGGCCGGCGACGGCTGCGAAAACCACTTTCTCGTTGTGCGACAACCACCATTGGACGCTTTCCGCAGACGCGTCGAGCGTATGGTGGAACGCGGGCGTGAATTGCGAAGGCGGAGAACAGCGTTTCTGGAGCGACGTTGCTGCTCTCGCGCTCGGAAACTGCATTTCAGGCCAAGCGCCCATGCAGGCTCTCGATTGCGAAAACAAGAACGACTGCCTGACTTCGACGAAAACGTATTCAGGCAACAAGATTCTCGGAGCGCAACTCAAGTTCGAATGCATCGACCCCGCGATAGTGTCCACTGGAATCGATGATTCGGACGTTGAGCCGATCGCGTGCGCTTTCGCTGCGCCTGACGCGGGCGGCGATTACAAGGTGGTGTGGAGCACGCGCAATCCAGGCGGCGCGCCTGCAGTGCACAAGTGCTTTAAACTAACGCCTGGCGACTGCGCGCCTTGCTTCTACAGCGACTTGAGTTCTAAAGCCTGCGTGCAAAGTGCTGACGAAGTGAATACTAACAACAACGCGAAGTTCCTGATGTGTTACGACACCGCTTGCGGCGGAGCCGCCGGTTGCATCATCAACCCCGACTGCAGCCAACCCGAGTAAACGCGGGCTGAAAACCGTTTCCCTTTCCTCTTTTTCTTTTTTTTCTTTCTCGTTCTCTTTTTCTTTTTTTTCTTTCTCTTTTCTATTTTTTTTCTTTTTTCTTTCTCGTTTTTCCGTTTTTTTCTTCCACTTCCAGTGTTTCGAAACGTTTTTTAAGCTTCGGCGAGTAACGCTTTTTCCACATCAACCCATCGGAAAACAAAACGAAAAAGGTGGCGGAAAGCGAAACGAAAAAGGTTGTTTAGTTTGACGGTCAAGGGAGACGACATCATACGCAATTGCCGCGAGTGCTTCTGCAAACGCGGTTACGGCATCCGCTTGCGCGAGCACTCGTTCAAGAAAGGCGTTCTCGAATGCCCACAGTGTTTAACTAGTTACGTGGTCAATGAAGGCGTCTTGATTAAAGCATGAAAAAAACAGTAACCCGCTCGCGCTGTCCTCTAAACCAATTTCTTTAAACCAGTTTCTCAACTGTTTTTATTTCGGGTTTCATTAGTTTATTTCTGTTCATTTCTGTTCTCACGCGCTTCACGCGCCGAGATGGCAATCATTCAACACGTTAACGAAAAACCCGCTTCCAGGCATTAAAACAGTAACGCGAACGTAAGAATTCTTTTCAGGACTCCAAACCCAAGGGCCGCCATTCTCCGCAAGAACACACGTTCCCTTCACCGCGTCAAAAGAAACACTTTCAGAAGGCGCACCCAAAAAATTCCATCCCATCTTCAACGCGAGACCATCAAGCGACTTAACAACTCTCCCGGCAAAGTTAACCACGCACTCCTTAACACCATAAACCCAGTAACCCTCGGAAACAGGCAACAACAAATTATTTGTAAGCACTCCCACTTCTTCGTAAGCCTTGCTTCCAGGATTCAAACGAAAAACACGAGCAAGCGTGCAATTAGTCGAAGAAACAAGCGCGAGCTTCTCTGCATTAGAAGCGAAAGGCGGAGAGAAAGCATTCCAACCCTTCTTCAAGAAAACAACATTGCCGCCGACAACAGGCTTCGCAGGCTTCGAACACAAGCCCATCCAACCACTCTTAATTGATTTACTGGAACTAGAAACTCCAGTCGGTCCATTACTACAAGAAACGCCTACGTGCAACGA
>JBBIMI010000049.1:0-2738 GCA_037444485.1 Microcaldota archaeon | reverse complement strand
AGCGATACGATTT
Source organism: Microcaldota archaeon (assembly GCA_037444485.1). Classification (GTDB taxonomy): domain Archaea; phylum Micrarchaeota; class Micrarchaeia; order Norongarragalinales; family Norongarragalinaceae; genus JBBIMI01. Next base: position 2,725 of record JBBIMI010000049.1, on the reverse strand, counting down.
AAGCAAGCTAATCAAGTAATCGTGCTTGGCGAGCATGTGCTTGCGACTGGACAGCGACGCGGAAGCAAGGCGGTCGGTGCTGAAAATGAGTTACGTTCTCGCGAGAAGCGGTTTACCCCAAATTTAAGAAAAACTTTTTTGACTTAACGCCGCAAGAACTAGGGTATGCGGCGGAAAGTTCGTGGAAAAAGATTAAGAAAGAAGTACGCACTTTTCTAAAAAGCAGAAAATAAATCTTTTGCTTTAGTGCACGTGTTCTTGGTATTCTTCTTGATCGTGTTTTTTAATGCGCTCGTGTTCCTTCTCTAATTCCGGCGGGATTTCGCGCTTGTTTTTCTTCAAGTAGTCGTAAATAGCTTCATGCAACCCGTCTGCTGCGAGGTTTGAACAATGCATTTTTATTGGCGGCAACCCGCCTAACTCGTTAGCCACGTTTTGGCGAGTGATTTTAAGTGCTTCTTCAAGCGTTTTGCCTTTAGCTAGGTCAGTAATCATGCTGCTTGTTGCGATTGCAGCAACGCAACCGAAAGTGTTGAACTTGATGTCAGTAATCACGTCATTCTCGACTTTAATGTAAATATACATCAAATCCCCGCAGTTGTGAACCGCAAGCGACGGGGTAGTGTAACTATGGCTGTCTTCAACCGCAATGTTATACACTCGCCCTTCGTAAGGCTCTCGCGCTACCGCCGTTACTGGCAGGAAAGCATAGCCATTCGAAATCCAAGCGTCAACTGGAAGAATCGCGGGAATCTCAACGCTTCTGTAATCAAAACGTTCGTATTCAATAGCCGTTTTCAACCCCTTAATGTCCTGTGCTTCCTTCAGTACTGGATAAACACATAAGTCGCCTTTCGACAGCAATCCGGCTTCGATCCATTCGACTGGAAGCAACTTTTTGTTCTTATTCCGCGCATAAAAATTGTTTTTCGGAACTTTAACCGCTAAAACCTTGTGTTCCGGCGTTAATCGCGTTTTGCCAAAACAATTTTTAATTTGCACCAATTCTCCTACAAAAGGTCGCGATCCTGCAGCCGCTACCGAATGGAATTCGCCATCATGCCCTAACACTTTCTCCCCAACTGTAATAGACTCGATATGCTTTAACTCTGGATTAGCTACTATATTTTCATCTGGCGGCAGGCACACTGGATTACCCACCATCCCAATCCCGTCCGCGTCGGGGATCTCGCCCATGTTGTGTGGTTTTTGAAACAATTCCATTACTTTATTCGAATACATGCGTATCACCGTCAGCTTTGCTTTTTCTTCAAGGGCGACATTTTGCGCAGTTCCTCTACCACGCCAGGCAGTTTCTCGGCGACGTACGCGGTTTCATCGTGCGTCGTAAACCTGCTGAGCGTCAAGCGAAGCGAACCGTGCGCTTGAACGTGCGTCAAGCCCATTGCAAGCAGCACGTGCGAAGGCGTGAGCGACTTGCTCGAGCACGCCGAGCCCGTCGAACCTTCAATGCCAAGCGCGTCGAGGCGCATCAAAAGCGATTCGCCTTCGATAAAGTCGAAGCGGAAGTGCGCGTTGTTGCATAACCTGCGCTGCTGGTGGCCGTTTAGAAACGAATCCGACACGCTGTCAAGAACGTTTTTGACTAGCTCGTCGCGCAAGCGAGTCATGCGCGGAATTGCTTCGCTTGCCTCAGCGAAAGCAAGTTCAGCCGCTTTCGCGAATCCAACCACGCCAGCAACGTTTTCAGTGCCTGCCCGCAACCCGCGTTCTTGGCCCCCGCCGTAAACAAGCGGCTGCAAACGCGTTCCGCTGCGAGCGTAAAGCGCTGCAACGCCTTTAGGCCCATGAATCTTGTGACTTGAAATCGATAGCAAGTCTGCAGGTGTTTTCTTTAAGTCGATTGAAACTTTCGTAAACGACTGCACCGCGTCCGTATGGAAAAGCACGCCTCGTTCTTTGCAGATTCGCGCGATCTCGTCAACGTCTTGAATAGTGCCTACTTCGTTGTTCGCGTGCATTACTGATACTAGAATCGTGTCCTTGCGAATCGCTTGCGCGACCGAGTCCGGCGAGACGACTGCTTGCGCGTCTACCGGCAAGAAGGTGACTTCGAAACCGTTTTTCTCCAGAAACTTGAACGTGTTCAACACAGCCGGGTGTTCTATGCTGCTGGCAATCAAGTGTTTGCCCTTGCTTTTGTTTGCGAACGCGGCGCCTTGAATTGCGAGGTTGTCTGACTCGCTGCCGCTAGCGCAAAAAACGATTTCGTCTGGTTGCGCGTTGAGAAAGCCAGCGAGTTTTTTCCTCGATTCCTCCAACGCTTCGCTGGCTTCACGCCCGAACTCGTGTAAGCTTGACGGATTACCGTACTTTTCGAGAAAATACGGGCGCATTGCTTCCAGCACGCGCGGGTCCACGCGCGTGGTAGCACCATTATCAAGGTAAGCCCTCATTTTTTTCCCTCTTCCTTCACTCTTTTTTCTTCGCTTTCTTTCCTTTCGGCTTCGTGTACTTGCACAAGCGTTGCTTGCAGTAAAAATCGTTGAAAACACCGCTGAAAATCAAGCAAAATTCTTTACAGTTGCGAGCCATTTCGCGAAAACCCTTTTCAGTAAGCGAATAAACGATTTTCCCGCGGTGAGCGCGCGCTTTAAACTTTTTGCCGACAACTAAACCCATTTCCTGCAAGCGTTCAAGCGCTGGGTAAAGCGTTCCTTGCGTTATTCGCGCGTTCTTGATTTCGCTGAGTTTTCGCATCAAT
>JBBIMI010000048.1:0-2864 GCA_037444485.1 Microcaldota archaeon | reverse complement strand
TCTAGTGTTTTTAACGCCACGTTGTTCAACAACACTATTTCATCAACCGGTAATGGCATTTATCTCTTTAGTGTTTTTAATTCCACGTTGTTCAACAACACTATTTCGTCTAGCTCGTCTAGCGGTCACGGTGTTTTTGTTGTTTGGTCTTCAAACAATTTCTTGAACAACAACATTATTTCAACTTCAGGCACTGCAAGCGAAGGAATTATTGCCAACGCGAACAATAATATTATTGCTAACAACACGATAACAACGTTTGGCGTAACGAGTTCTGGAATTTCAGGCTCTCATTCTTCCAACAACGTTTTTGACGGGAATAAGATAACTACTTACGGCGAAAGCAGTTACGGAATAAATTTTTACTTAATAAATTACGCTGCCGTCAACAATTCTTTTTCCAACAACGTGATTAAAACTTTTGGGGACACTGGCATTGGAATTCAATTGTATGAAAATTCTTTCAATAACTCGTTTGTAAACGATATTGTTGAGACTGCTGGTTCAAACTCTTGGGGCGTTTACGTATTCAACGGTTCAAACAACTCTTTCAACAACGTTAGTGTCACCACTTCTGGTTCTTTAAGCCAAAGCTTGGAACTCGAAGGCGTCGCTAATGCGACTTTCGTTGACAGTGTTTTGAACGCGCTTGCAAGCACTGACGTAATGTTTGCGCCTTCTTTTACTGGCGTGGTTAACTTTACGAATGTTTCGTTCAACAAGTTCGAGACAGCATTTAATCCGCTTTCAACAGGAGTGTTAAACGTTTTTTGGCGTGTTGACGCGCGCGTCGTAGACTTCAACGGCGATCCAATTGACTCGGCTGTGGTAAGCGTTAGCGACAAGAACGGCGTCAGCTTGATTAACGCGACTACGAACGCAAGCGGATTCGTTCCACGGCAAACTATTCAAGAATACTCTCAAACTGCTTTAGGGGCAACGAATTACACTCCGCATTGGTTTAATGCGAGCAAGGCCGGCTACGGGTCGCGAAACGTAAGCGCGCCCATAACGCAGAACTCGCTCGTAACGATCAGGTTTTCTTCTTGCGGCACGCTCTCGTCGCCTGACACTATCTACGTTCTCGACGCGGACGTGTCGTCAAACGGTTCTTGCTTTGATATTACTGCAAACAACGTTACTCTCGACTGCGCTGGACACATCGTGACTTTCGACGGTAGCACGTCCGGTTGGGGCGTGCGTTTTGTGAACGTCAACAAAACGACTATCAAAAACTGTTTCGTGAGAAAAACAAGCGTCCTCGCGCCCGCCGTGTGCGGTGCTTGCCTGCCTTACGGTTGTTGCACTGGAATTATTGGCGGCAACGCTTACGACTCGAGTTTGGAGAACGTTACTGTTACAACGAATGCTGGGGATAGCTTCCGCGCGTCAACAGTTGACAGCATTTCATTAAGTAACTCAAATTTTTCAAGTTTGGTGCGGTTGATTTCTCTAACTAACTCGTTCTTCGAAAATTCGTTGTTCAACGCTGGAGTTGCCGCAAGCAACGGCGTGAACAACACTCTCACTAACAATCCCTTCGCTTTATTCGCTGAATTGTATAACGTGAATTACTCGAACGTTTCAAACAACTCTGTGCAGTGGATGCGTGTTTCAAACTCGTTTGGCTCGCGCGTTTCGCGGAACGTCGTAACAGCTCCCAGCGGTTTAGGCTTTGGTGCGCTGACAGCTGATTCATCGAATTCGGTTACAATCGAGTTTAATGACGTGCGTTCAGACGACGACCCGGCAATCGTGTTGAGTTCAAGCACGTTCAGCACTTTAAACAACAATACTGGTCGTTCTAACTCGAGTAACGGCATTTACTTGCTTTCCTCAAACTTTAACACAGTGACGAACAACTATGGTTATTCAAACACTTCGTGCGGAATAACCGTCGAGAGTTCGGCGAACAACTCTTTCTCGAACAATTACGGTTACTCGAATTACAGCGGCGGAATTTGTTTCATAAGTGGTTCGGAAAACAACTATATTTCAAACGCGTTCGGCTCTTCAAACTCGAGTCAAGGCATTTGGTTTGAAACAAGTTCAAACAATACGGTGACTGCGATCAGCGCGGCCGGCGCGTTCGGATTGTTCTTGAACTCGCTTTCAGTCGGCAACGTGGTGCGGGACTTTATCGCGACCGGCGCAGTGAAAGACATTAACGCGACCGGTGGTTCTTCAACCACGCTCGTAAATGTTTCGTTCAACAAGTCGAGCGTAGCCTTCGGCGACGCTGACTCTAACATTACAGTCAAATGGTATTTTGACTTGTTGGTGAAACTCGCTTCAGGCGGGGTTGCGTCGAACGCTAGCGTTAACGTGACTAACGCGTTAGGCACTCTCGTCTACTCTGGAGTTACCGACTCTAACGGCAGGATTCCGCGACAAGAAATCACTGAATACTTCCAGAATTCAAGCAGCCTAGTTAACTACACTCCCCACTTGATTTCAGTGCGTAAAAACCCGAGCGCGACTGAAACAATTGAATTGACTGGAAACACTTTCGAAACAATCACGCTTGACGACGTGCCGCCAGTAATTTCTAACGTGCGCGTGGTTGACGTCACGCAAAACACTGTCACCATTGCTTGGGACACGAGCGAACAAGCGAACGAGTCGATTGACTACGGCTTGAACACGAATTACGGCTTGATTTATTCAAACGCTGTCTTCGCGTCAACGCACTCTGCACTCATTGCCGGCTTGACTAAAAACACGCTTTACCACTACCGCATTAACGGTTGTGACTCGCAAGGCAATTGCGCGCAAACAAGCGATTACTCGTTCACGACAGCAGACGGAGCAGGCGGAGGCGGGGGCGGAGGCGGCGGTGGAGGTGGAACGCCGCCGCCTGTAGC
>JBBIMI010000047.1:0-2958 GCA_037444485.1 Microcaldota archaeon | reverse complement strand
TTTTTCAGAAATGCTGGCTTTCAGTTCTCTTAGTATTCCCTCGGCTTCAACGCTTTTTTCAACGCGTTCGGGCTTGAGCGGCGGTTTGTAAAACTTCATCAAGTTCGCGTTGGCGGCGACGCTGACTGAACTCAACGCCATCGCAGCTCCAGCAACTGCCGGATTCACGAGAAAGCCAGTGAACGGGTAAATTATTCCAGCGGCGAGCGGCACTCCCACCGTGTTGTACGCGAAAGCCCAAAACAAGTTTTCCTTGATTTTGCGCATCGAATACCTGCTCAAGTGAATCGCCGTCACCACGTCCCGCAAATCGCTTTTCACGAGCACGACCTCGCCCGTCTCTATCGCCACGTCAGTGCCGCTGCCGATCGCGATTCCCACGTCAGCCTGCGCGAGCATGGGCGCGTCGTTAATGCCGTCGCCGACAGCGGCAACCTTGCGTCCCTCTTGCTGCAAGCGCTTGATTTCTTTTTCTTTGTCTTGCGGGAGAACTTCAGCGAGAACGCGTTCTATGCCGACTTGCCGCGCTACCGCGTTCGCCGCGCGCGCGTTGTCGCCAGTAATCATGGCGACTTGCAAGCCCATCTTGTGGAGTTCTGCGATTGCTTCGCGCGAGTATTCTTTAAGCGTGTCTGAAACGCCGACCACGCCAACAACTTTATTGTTTACTGCGAGAATGACTGCAGTCTTGCCTTCGTTTTCCAAACGCGAGAGCGCTTGCTCGACCACGCTGCTGACAACGATTTTCTCTCGCGCCATAAGCTTCCTGTTGCCGAGTGCAACGCGCTTGCCTCGCACGCGCGCCAAGACGCCGTGTCCAGGCACTGTCTTGAAAGCGGAAGGCTCGCTTGCCTTTACTCCCCTCGTTTTCGCGCCTTCCACGATTGCTTCAGCAATCGGGTGTTCTGAACGCTTTTCAGCGCTGGCAGCGAATTCGAGAATAACGCGTTCGCTTGCGCCTTCAAACGCCACGACGTCAGTCAAGCTCGGCTCGCCGCGCGTGAGCGTGCCAGTCTTATCGAAAACTATGGTGTCGAGTTCTTGAACTGTTTGAATCGCGCGCGCGCTCTTAAATAAAATGCCGTTCTGCGCGCCGAGCCCGCTTGAAACCATGATTGCGGTTGGCGTTGCGAGTCCCAACGCGCACGGGCACGCTATAACGAGCACCGTCACGAATATGGTGAAAGCGAACACGAAGCCGGCTTGCGCTGCGAAAAACCAGTAAGCGAATGCGAGCACTGCAACTGCAATGACTGCTGGCACGAAAACAGCAGACACGCGGTCGACTAGTTCTTGAATTGGTGCTTTGCTGCCCTGCGCTTCCTCGACGAGTTTAATGATTTGCGAGAGCATTGTTTCCTTCCCGACTCTAGTCGCCCGGAATTTGAGGCTTCCGTGCTTGTTAATCGTCCCGCCGATGACGGAATCACCCTTTCGCTTCGTTACTGGAATCGGTTCGCCTGAAATCATTTTCTCGTCAACAGCGCTCTCGCCTTCAAGCACGACTCCGTCCACAGGAATTTTTTCGCCTGGCCGAATCACTACGACGTCGCCTGGAACAACGTCTTCAATCCGCACTTCAACTTCCTTCCCGCTGCGAACAACCCGCGCTGTTTTCGGCTGCAAGCCAACGAGTTTTTTTATGGCTTCGCTCGTGCGGCCTTTCGCGATTGATTCAAGCCACTTGCCGAACAAGATGAACGACAAAATCAACGCGCCGACTTCGTAGTACACCGCGCCAGGAAGCACCTTGAAAGTCACGAGAACGCTGTAAGCGTACGCTGCTCCAACGCCGATTGCAACCAAAGAATCCATGTTCGGGTTACGATTGACGAGCAAAGCGCGGAAACCCCGCAAGAAAATCTTGCGCGTGACGAGAATGACTGGCGTGGCGAGAAGAAAACTGACGACGTGCGCGTTTTCACGAATAATGCTTGGAAGCAACGGCGGCAAGAGTTTTTGTTCAACCAAAAAGATTACTAACAACGGCACGCTGAAAACCAGTGTTGCGAGAAACTTGTTCCTGTAATCGCGAATCTCTTTCTCTTGTGTTGCTCGCTGCACGTCCACTTCTTCAACAGCAGTTGCCGGCTCAACGAATTCTTCAGCTTCGTAACCCGCGCTCGCAACCGCTTTCACTAGCTCGCTTACTGAAACGAGCACTGGGTTGAAGCGCACTACCGCCCTCTCTAGAGAAAAATTGATTTCGACGTGCTCGACGCCACGCGTCTTACGCAACGCGTTTTCAACTATTCCCGCGCAATGCAGGGAATTCATTCCCTTCACGCGGAGTACGACTTCGTTCCGCCCGCGCGCTCCAGCACCAGCAAGAATTTGTTTCGCTGCATGTTTCGCTGTAGCAACCGTCTCTTCCTTCACCGCCTCGTAACCAGCTTTTTCAATCGCTTTTTCTAGCGCTTCGCGTTTGACGCTCGCGTCGTGTTCCACGAATGCTTGCTCTGTAACGGAGTTTACGCTCGCCCTCTTCACGCCATTAACGCGTTTCAACGCGCGTTCTATTGTTATCGCGCAAGTAGCGCAATGCATTCCCCGCACGCTGATTACGGTCTTTACAGTCTTCGCGTTCGCGTCGCCAGAATTGTTTCGCTTTTCGCCTTGCTTTCCGCGCCTGACTTGCTTTACAATCAAACTCAACTACCACTGCAAACTCGCGACAAAACCATGACAAAACCAATAAACGACAAAACCAATAAGAGTAAGACTACAAGAATATAGACGTTTAATAAGAATACAAACGTTTTCCTGCCTTAAATAACCTCAATATGTTTGGTTGAGAAATCCCGCGAGTTCAGTCGCGGGATGAATCAACCCTAATTGTTTCGCTTCAGTTGTTTGCCAGTTTTTTGTAGGGGTCGCGCGGGTAATGACGCCGCCAGCAAACGCTGGCAGCATACTGAAATCCTACGCCTTTAGGCGTAGGTTATTTAATCTTTTTAA
>JBBIMI010000046.1:0-3026 GCA_037444485.1 Microcaldota archaeon | reverse complement strand
CCGCCTCCGCCCCCGCCTCCGCCTGTGCCGACGGTGGTGAAGTTGTAATCGTCAGTCTGCGCACAGTTGTTGTAAACATCGCACCCTGCGACACGGTAGTGGTAGGTCGTGCCTGCAGTCAAGCCCGTGATGAAAGCTGAATGCGTTGTTGCGAGTGCGGCGTTAGAGTAAGTTGAACCGTAACCCGTGTCTAGCCCGTAATCAAGGGTTTCATTCGCAGCTCGGTTAGTATCCCAAGCTATCGTGACCGTATTCTGCGTCACGTCAGTAACGCGCACGTTCGAAATCGTCAGCGAAGTAGGCATTTGCAGAACTAAAACGACGTTGTTGTTTTGACTCAATATCGTTTGACTACTGTTGCTCGGATTCTTGCTCGCCGAAACCAAGTGAGGCGTATAATTCACGGTTGTACTCTGGTTCTGAAAGTATTCGGAAACGTTTTGCGTCACTACATAGCCGCTCGCGTCCGTGGAAAGCGTGAACAACAGGGTTCCGTTCACGTCGGTAGCGTTTACAGTCGCGTTCGAAATCGGGTTGTTCGACTGGTCGACGACGCGCACGCCCAAATACCATTGGACTGTGATGTTCGAAGCCGCGTCGACGAAAACCGTCGCGCTCTTGTTGAACGTCGTGTTGAGAAAAGTGTTGCTGCTCCAATACGACGAGTTTATGTCGTACGCGCCGCCAGAGTAATTCGCGGCCAGCGTCGAATCGATCATCGTGTTCCCGCTCGCCAAGCTGAAGGCGATCGAAGCGATCGAAGAGTTGCTTATCGAGTTGTTGAAGAAAACGTTGTTCAACTGGAGGCCCGGGGCGGTGTTCCTGCCTTGGATTGCAATGCCGAACCAAGCGCCGTCAAGCGTGTTGTTGAGGAAAGTGTTGTTCATCGCGTCATTGCCGCTATAACAAACGCCGAACATCGGGTGGCACCGCACGAAAATACTCGCCTTGCTGTTGTTCACGATGAGGTTGTTGTAGACAAAGTTGCCGCTCGAACCACTTATGGCAATTCCGAACCAGTTGCCTGTCAGGTTGTTGTCAAAAATCAGGTTGTTAGTCGAAGCCGGGCCTTCTATGTAGATTCCCAAGCCGTTCGCAAGCGTGTTGTTCCAGACAGTGTTGTTGAAAATCCTGCTGTTCGAAATCCCGTCGCCGATCGCGTCGCCCCCGTTCCAAACGCGGTTGTTGTAAATAGAGTCGTTGTCGCTCATCTTGAACCACAAGCCGCCGGTGACCCCGGCGAAATTGCTGCAGGTGTTGTCGTGAATGAAAGAATTGCTGAACTTGCTGTTCGCGCAGATGCTCCCACCGCCGCCCAAACTGTTGTAAGAAAAGTTGACGTAGTAGTGCACGACGCTGTTCGCCTCAAACCTGGCTACGGTATTGTTGTAGAAAACCGAGTTGTTTCCGTCAATCCAGACCATTCCGCTTCCCGCGCTGTTGTAAACGGTGTTTGAATAAACCCGCGCGTTGCTTCCGTTCAAGTAAAGTCCGGCGTAAGATTCGTTGTACAGAACGTTGTTGTGCACTTCGTCGTAATCGCTGGAATTATCCAAGTGGATTGAAGAGCTGAAGTTGAATATGTTGCAGTTCTTGATCGTCGCGTTATCGTACCCGGACGTGTAAACGCCGTAAGTGGTGAACGTCTGGTTGCTCGAAATGTTGAACGAATCGCAGTCTATGGTGACGTTCTTCGCCTGGATGGTTATGCAAGTGATTCCGGGAGCGTAAATGCTCTTGTTCAAAGTATAATGGCTGTTGGGAGTCGTGATGTTGATGCAATCGCTCAAATTGCCTGTGGTGCCCAACACCACGTTAACTAGAGTGTTCTGGGTGATGGGCGTCTGGTTGATGGCCGGTATTTCCACGAAGTTCGTCGCGCTGAAGGAATGCGGCGTCAAGTTCATTATTCCCGACGCGTTCTGCTCGTACTCGGTGATGTAGAGCCGCGGCAGGAAGCCAGTCGCGTTCGTGTTGCCGCTGAACAACAGCGTGCCGTTGACGTCCGAAACGTTGACCGAAGCCGCTGCAACGGCGTCGCCGGTCGCGTTCGTAACCCACGTGTCCACGTACCACGAAACATTCAACAACGAGTAAACACTAACTACGACTTTACTTTTGTTAAAGGAAACCCCAAAAAAACTAACATTCGAGTTTACGGCATACAAATCCCTATCCTCAGAATTCAATACAGTGTTATAAACGCTGACGTTAGAGTTTTCAGCGTCTAAAGCAGTAGTGGAAAAATTAATTATCGAGTCGCGCACGACAGAGTCAACAGAATTCCAAAAAACAAAACCTATGCTATTAAAAGATTCAACAAAATTGTTTGAAAAAGAATTGTTTCTATTAAAACCACTGAGATTATAGAAAACGTCAAGCCCAATTCCATACGAATTAAAGGCGTTCGTCGTAATATTGTTTCCGTCAACAACACTGTTTGAAACAAGACTACCCCAAACGCCAAAAGAATTACTGCCGAAAGTAGTCACGGAATTGTTTTCCACAAAAACCCAACTAGAATTAACAAAATTAATTCCGTCAGTATAATCCCCTCTGGAAATGATTGAATTATTCCTAATAATAGTGCCGAAAGAAGCAATGTTTTCAACTCCTGCAGCAATACGCGCAGGCCAGTCAGTAAAAGAAGCAACGTCAAAAAAATTGTTTTCAACAACACTATTATTCGAATTAAAAAGAAAAACGCCGCTCGAAACCAACACAGACGAATTAATTTGCTTGAAAACACAATTCTTGACTGTAACATTATTGAAACTAGAAATGTTTACTCCAAAACCTGTCGAAGACGACGCGTAAAACACAGCGTAACCCTGGCAATCCAGAGTAACGTTATCCGCAGTAACATAAAAACACGTTCCAGTGGAAGAAACGTTTTGCGTCAGCAAGTAATAAGTGTTTGCAGAAAGATTTCCGCAGGCTGAAATTGATTCCGCGCTCGCCTGCCGCAAAGAAGCTAACAAAACAAGAAACACAAAAAATCTAACCAGCGCTTTACTCCCTTGAAG
>JBBIMI010000045.1:0-3275 GCA_037444485.1 Microcaldota archaeon | reverse complement strand
AAGGAAACAGCTGAAAATAATCCTGACCCTCAAGGCCGCATTCACACGTGGATGGCTGAATATAATTGGTCTGCTGAGAACGCTGAACTTGACGATTGGTGGGTTAACACTTGGACTAACTACGTGTTGCAATACGGTGTTGACGGTTTTAGGTTGGATATGGGGCACCCGCGCTACGACTTGTGGGCCAGAATCAAGAAAAACGCTTTCGACGCAGGCCATCCAATAGTTTTAATGCCTGAAGGCGAATTGAATTATCCTTTAAACATTGGGGTTTACGATTTTCGACAAGTCGACCCTGAAATTCTTTCCGGTAAATTCCCCGAACCGTTCATAGTTTCGGACATGAAAAAATTGTGGTCGGTAATAAAAAACAATCCAGACGATTTCAATAGACAATTTTATACGCTAATGGTGGATAGTCATGATTTCGGTGATAATTACGTGCTTAAGAAAAACAGGTTTAAGCTAGGGTACGGAGTAATGTTTACTCCGTTCATTCCCTTATTTATGGCTGGGGAAGAGTTTGACAATTTATATACTGAAGTGCCGAATAAAGTCGGCCACTGCGTTTACCCGTTTGTTACTAATGAATCTACTGGCGGCAAAGGAACTTTTTGTAACGGCTGGCTTTATTCTTCTCAACTTCAATGGGGTTTGTTGAACGTTCCTGAAAACAAGGCTTTTTTTGAAGATTTCAAGAAAATTATAGCGTTAAGAAAACAAGAGCCTGCCTTGCATTATTTTGCGGACAAGTTGTTTGACGCTAACGTGGCGGTTGTTGACGAGTTTAGTTTGAGTCCGCCTGCCCCTGTTTCTTCTTTTCCAACGCCGTACTTGCGGTTTATTTACGGGGATAACGCGGTTTTGATAGTCGGCAATAATCTTAGTACCGGCGTTGATGTAACGGTTAAGGTTCCGTTAGAGAAAGTTGGTTTGTCTGGAAAACAAAGTTATCTCGTTACAGACCTTTGGAATGGTCAAACGCAGACGGTTTCAGAATCGAGTCTCAACGATTTTAAAGTTTCAGTGCAGAAAGAAAACTTTCGAATTTTCAAGATTCGGCCAGCAACACAGCAGTCTTCAACCACTGTAGGCGCGCACTATTACGCTTGGTATAACACTTACACTACGAACGTGAGTTATTTTGCTTTCAAACCAACCCTCAGCAAATTGCTTCCTTTCTATTCTGAAGGAACGTATTCTAGTGCTGACCCTCGGGTTGCGGAATACCAGATTGCTTGGGCGAAGAAGGCAGGCGTCGACGTTTTAACGATAGAATGGTATCGTCCATCCAGTCTTTCAGTCTACAACTTTGAAAACGGTTTTTTGAAGGCTAGAAACTTGCCTTTAATAAAGTTTCTTGTTTTCTACGATATTGAAATCAGGGGAGACCGTATTTTGGATTCTGAAGCGAATAGAACGATTTTCGCCAACGATTTCGTTGAATTCGGCAAGTATTTCAACAACCCGAGTTATTTAAAGATTGACGGAAAGCCGGTAGTCTGGATTTACGCTTTAAGCGCTGCAGGAAAACCTGAAAATATTGAGAAAGCTTTAGATTCTGCTAGGCAGAAAGTAAGACAAGTTTACGGCACTGACGTTTACTTGATAGGCGATTTCCTGCCCAAGTGCGCGATTGAAGCTTCCATCCCTGTTTTAAGAAAGTTGGACGCGGTTTCAAGGTACGGGTTTAAAGACGTTAACGAAGTTTATGAACAACTGGAAGCTTGCAGGAACTTCATTAATTCCAGAAAGGTTTTAAGTCCTTCCGGACGCTTGGTTGAAGTTCACGCTCCAACCAGGCCACAGGCCGACACCACGAAGTGTTGCCCTAACCCGTGGGTTGACGCTGTTGAAAGCAAGCAAGAATTTATTGAAAGGTTGAACGCTGTAAAAGCTTTTGGTTCGAAATTTGTTTGGATTACTAGTTGGAACGAGTTAATGGAGGGGACGTCGATTGAGCCGACTTACGAGCCTAACTCTAAGGGTTACGCGGCGAATTTCGATTTTCTTGACGCTGTCAAGCAAGTTTTCGGTTCTCCTTACGACAACGATTTAATTCAATCTTGTACAGTGTCAGGAAAACCTGGCTCAAAGGTTTTCGTTAATGGTGGTTGGACTCCGTGTACTGCTTTCGAACCGCCTATAGAAGAATTCAATGCAGAGTGTTCCGCTTACGGTTTTCCTGAAAGAATGGTTTCTGAAAGCACTGCAAGCGTTTCAGTAACATGCAAAAACACTGGAGGAACTACTTGGCCAGCGAGTCCGGCGGATTCAAGCGTAAAGTTGGGTTACGTTCCCTCTAACAATCCAGCACCCAATTTTTTCGGTAACGGTCGAGTGCAACTCGCTGGAGACGTGCCTCCGGGTGGCGTTTACACGTTCAACTTCGTGTTGAAAGCGCCGAAGGTTTCAACTACAACGAGTTATTCAGGAATGTGGCAAATGCTTAAAGAAGGATACATTTTCTTCGGTAGCAAGGTGGGAACACAAAATATTGTTGTAACGCCGAGTGTTTTGTTAGTTAACCAGTCGAGTGTCTTCATTATCGCGTATAGTGATTGCGGTCATCAAGTGCCTGATTACGGGAATGGGGTTGGAGCGTGTCCTCTTGGTTTTGTTTCAGCTGGCGCTTACCATGTCCCACCAACTGGTGGTTGCGTGAATAACCTTAGTTACGCAAGCGATTTTCTTGGCAACAAGCTTTTGGGGCCTGGTTGGGTTCGCTTGTGCGTTAAGAGTGATGAGAGTTACGACAAGTTAATTATTTCTAGGAATGATGACGAGCCTGGCTCGGAGCCTGATTACGGTAACGGTAAGGGAAAGTGTCCGCTTGGTTTTTCTGTTAAAGGCGGTGTTCACGTTGGTGAGGGAACTAGTGATCCTGCTATTAGGGGCGTAGATTATTTGAATAACAGTATAGCGCGTGGTTGGCTTGCCTTGTGTTCGAGTGAATCTTCGAACGAATCTTCTTTGATTGTCGCGAGAGACGATTGCGGGGTTGTGAGCCAAGAGTCTTGTCCAAGCGACTATAATCCTAGTGGTTCGTTGCACGTCGGCGTTTCTTGTAGTAATGGACCGACTGGAGTTTCTAGTTCCAATAAATCAATTAAGAGTGGTTGGATGGGCTTGTGTTCGAAGCCTGCGCCGAGTGTTTTGTTAGTTAACCAGTCGAGTGTCTTCATTATCGCGTATAGTGATTGCGGTCATCAAGTGCCTGATTACGGGAATGGGGTTGGAGCGTGTCCTCTTGGTTTTGTTTCAGCTGGCGC
>JBBIMI010000044.1:0-3368 GCA_037444485.1 Microcaldota archaeon | reverse complement strand
TCAACCAAGCCCTTCAACTGCTCCGCATTCTTGGCCTTATAGTTGGATGAAAAATACTCGTCGCTACTTAACTTGACAGCTTCGCTCTCGCTAAAGCCAGCCTTAATCAGTTCTTCCTTGAAACCCATGAAAGAATTACATTTAACGCCTTTTAATAACCTACGCCTTTAAGCGTAGGTTATTTAACTAAACTGTTTTTGTTGTTCGCGTTGCTTGAAGCGCCAAGACACGGTTACGAATTGCTTAAGATGCTGCGCGAGCGCTTTGGAACGCCAGCCAGTCAATCCCAAGTATACCCTTTCTTGAACGAGTTGAAGTTGAAGGGGTTCGTCAGCGTTTCGTTGGGAAAACGCGGCAAGAAAACTTTATAGTTTGACGCGTAAAGGCGCCGCGTTCGTCGCCGGGTTGTCAAACAAGTTTTCCCTCTTGATTACTGCCGCAGTCAAAAAAAAAGTAAAGCCCTGCGTGCACTGCGGCTGCAGAATGTACGAAAGCGGCGTGTTAAAAGCGTGGCGCGGCAAAAAACTGGCGTTTTGCTGCGAGCACTGCGCGAAAACCTACTTCAAAAACCAAAAAACCTACTACTATACTCCAAACAAATCAAAAACAAAATTGATCAAAAAACCAAAAAATTTAGCTAAAAACTAAAAAAGCAAAAACAGCAAAATAGTAAAAATAGCTTGCAACGAAAGGCGTAAAACCAAGCATGCGTGCAAGCAAAAAAAATTTCCGTGATTTCGTAAAACGCTTTACTAATAGTTTGACTAATATTTAAGTTAGTTTAATGTGCCCAAATAAAATAAACGTATTTGGATAAAAGAAGCCAGCAAAACTTGATTTACGTGAAGAAACTTACAAGGTTTCGTAGTCTTTTCATGTTTTGTAGTCTCTTCAAAGAAAAGATTCCGAGCCAAAGAGCAACGGTCTTCGTCAAACAAAAATTGCTTGAGAATCCTCGGGACTAAAATAGGAAATAGACTAAAATAGGAAATAGAGGGGCTGCTGTAGAGGAATCAAAAGTTTTCAAAAACGCCTAAAAGTGTTAGTGTTCGTTCGAGTTTTTGACACCAAACATGCGCCGCTAAATATGCGCCGCTAACTTTACAGCCCACTGAAGCGATAGTATGAAGCGATGGTACGAAGCGATAGTATTATAAACCCTCCAAGCGCATAGTATTACAAAACCTGTAATGCTTTCGCCGCATTGTATTCTTTCATTCTTTCGTTCCTTCGCTCTCCCGCGTTTCAGGTTCGTTTCTCGCTTTGTTTCGCGTTCGTTTCATGACTGGAGGTTGTTTCAAGTGCTTTCAAGGGTTCGGGAAAAGGTTTTAAGTGTTTCCGGCGGCGTTTCAAGCGCTTTCGGCGCGCTCGGCAGCGCGCACAACGCTTGCCACGCGCTGTGCGAGGGAGCGATAGCGTTTTTCGCGGTCTTCGGGATAGGGTTTAGCGGCATGCCCCTCATGTTTCTGCAGGAATACAACGCGTTGTTTTGGGGCATGGGAGCGTTCTTCTTCGCGTTGAGCTTGCTGTTCTACGCTTGGAAGCGCGTGTTCAGCAAGAAAGTGTTTCTCGCAAACGCTGGCTTTCTGGTCGCCGGCTTTCCGCCAATCGTAAATCAACCAATTCAACCAGTTTTTTGGGTCGTCGGTGGACTCGCGGTTGCTGCAAGCGTTGCGTGGTTCGCTTACGAAAAAATTTTCGTGAACAAGAAAAAAAGCGGTGGCGTTGGCGGGAAGTGTCATTAAGATTCGGTAAAATTCGGTTAGTGTGGAATTCGGTTAAAGTGGTAAAGTGGTAAAAAATTCGGAAAGGCGAAAAAAAATGGTTAGCGAGAAAACTCTTTCGTACGCGCTCGTTGGACTCGCGGGGCTCGCCGTCGCGCTTCTTGCTTTCACCGCGTTCACGGTGTTTACGGCTTCGCAGCCGCCTGCTGCAGCGTTCGAGAACACGCAAGCGAATTACTTGAAGGCGATTCAAGCACAGAATCCGGTGAACGTTTGCGAAACGCCCGCAGGGTATACGGACGCGCAGTGGCGCGAACACATGTCGCATCACCCAAACCAGTATGCTGAATGCTTGAAAAACGCTTCGCTGAATGCTTGAAAAAACGCATGAAACGCTTGACGACGTTGAAAAGGGGTTACGTTGAGAGGAGGTTGATTGTCGTGAACGCGAAAAAACTTGAATTGTTTTTCGCAGTAGCGCTGTAGGCGAGGCGGGCGAGGGCAACTAATTTAAGCGCTTGCACTCTAATTAACTCGGTGGGAGACGCTCATGAACTTTGGTTTAAAACACGTTTTACTAACGCTCGCAGTAATCTTCACTGCCTTGTTCGCGCTTGCCTTCGCGCTTTCGCCGCGCGGTTTTGGTTTGAGCGTGGGGGACTGCGTTGGGGTGTTGCGCGTTGAAGGCGAGTTGAGTGAGTCTGCTGACGCGATTGGTTTTTTTGTTGGCGGCGTTTCTAGCGCGAGCGTGAAGAAATTGTTGGCGAACGCGGAAAGCGATTTTCGGGTGAAGGCGCTCGTGCTGGAAGTTAATTCGCCGGGTGGGAGTGCTGTGGCGAGTAAAGAAGTTTTTGAAGCGTTACGTGTTTTTCGGGGTAGAAAGCCTGTAGTCGCGTTCTTGAGTGAAATCGCCGCGTCAGGCGGTTACTATGTTGCCAGCGCTGCTGATTACATTGTCGCGAACCCGAATTCGATTACTGGCAGCATTGGGGCGCGGGCGACTTTCTTGAATTACGAAGAGTTGTTCAAGAAAATTGGTTTGCGGGAAGAAACGATTAAGAGCGGCGAGTTGAAGGACATTGGTTCTGGAACAAGGAATTTGACTGCTGAAGAAAAGAAACTCGTTGGCGAGATAATCAACGAAACTGCTCAAAACTTTGTCAACGACGTGGTTGCAGCGCGCGGGAACGCGGTTCGCGACAACCAGTTTTTTGAAAAAGCGCTTGACGCGCGCATCCTCAACGCGAAGATGGCGTTGCGTGCAGGGCTAGTGGACGAAATTGGTGTTTTTGACGACGCGCTGCGTAAGGCAGGCGCGCTTGGAAACGCTTCTGTTGACGAGCGCGGGATTCCGGCAACTTGCGAGTTACGCGAGGCGCCCGGCTTGACGGAATTGCTTTTTGGGTTAAGCGCTGGTTTAGGTAAAGCGTTCGGAAGCGGGATGCTCGCTTCGCTTGAAAACGCGGGTGTTAAAAAACCGTTTTTAGAGTACTCTTGAATTTTTTTGTTTTATAGTTTTTTTATAGTTTTTTTGTTTTATAGTTTTTTTATAGTTTTTTTGTTTCGAGTTGGTTGATTAATGCGTTTAAGCAGTAAGATTCTTGCTGCGCTCGTCGTCGCGGTCGCAATCGTTTTCTTTGCGTT
>JBBIMI010000043.1:0-3417 GCA_037444485.1 Microcaldota archaeon | reverse complement strand
GGAAATAACAAAGACAAAAGTGTTTGGTAGTTTAGGTGCCACTGCTGTATTATCCGCGCTAGGCAATTATTACTCTGAAAAAGAAGACGCGAAAGCAGCTTCACTCTACCCGCCCCTCGCTGTACAAGTTGGCGCAAACACGCAGAAGTTGTTTGTAAAGAAAAAAACAGTGACTCAAGCTGTTCAACAAGCGTCCATAACACAAAAAATATCACGCTTCAGCGGCAAGGTAGGCGCGCTGGGAATCGGGATGACAAAGTTCGCATTGCTGGCGGGACTGGCAAGCGTTTTCAACACTGACGTGCGGCCAGTCAACGCGGTGGCTTACCCTGACGCGATTGGTTACGTTATTTCATATCATCTCGACGAAGACGGCTTGCCTTCAATATACCGGTTCTGTTACCCGAATCCCAGCAAACAGGCTGGAGGAGACGCGTGCGTCGAAGACCAATCGTTTTACTTGGCGAACGCTTGCGACTCGACTAACTATGCTTGCGTCCTGCTACGCAAACTGTCCGACAGCAAAACAGGAATCGGCAAGTACGCTCTATTAATTCCCATAAATGCTGAAAGCGTTGACGCCAAAAAACTCTTCGCCTCCATCTTCATGCCCGACGAGCAGCCAATCTCGCTCGGCGGGAAAGGCACGTCGAAAATCCTTACCAACGAAGACGTTTCGAAACTGCGAAACAGAGAAGCTGGCGAAGATAAAGGCAACGGTGCAGCCTTTCAAGCCAAAAAAATTTCGGGCCCGGTCCGCGGACGCGTGATTAGGAAGACGACAGGAGCGTCTGCAGCGCCAGCTGGCAAAACAAGGTGAAGAATGCTTGTTGAAAAAAATTTTGTTGACAATCCTCGTCGCGTTGCTCGCGTGGATTTTCTTTTTCAACGGCGGCGCGTTCCTCGAACAACAAGTCGCACAAGTCACGCAAGTCGCGCCAGCACTCGGCGTAAAGCCTGCTGGGCCGCCTGTTTCCACACCTGCAGCGATAACAGAATTCGCGCGGACTTTCGGCGAGCAAATGCTTTCCTACACTGATGTTTTGTATGGATTTACTATACAATACCCAATCGGCTATTACGCTGTAGTTGATCCAGAAGCAGGCGTGCGCCTCCGCTTCGCCGCGTTCGCGCCTGGCTCGAGCGCCGAGTTTCTAGATTTTCTTGTTTTAAACGATTCAAGCACGGACGCGAGTTTAGAGTTTGAAAAAGCGTTGAAGGATTACTCGAGTGAAGAATTGCTGCGCACGCGTTCTCTGCTTGCAGGAACGAAAAACGTTTCAGTAATCGAAGGGGTTATATATAATCCGTTGACTGGCGGAAAACTTTTTTCGACGCAAGCGTTTTTCGATTGCGTGACGCCAGCGCCTGAAAGCGTGCCTTTCGTTCTCGTTTTGAATGCCGTGATTCCCCAAGAATTCGCGCAAGACAAAGACTTAGTGGATTACGTGGTGAGCACAGTAAAGTGTTGAATTGTGTTGAACTAGCGGCAATCGGAAAAAAGCTCGCGTGGGTTATTGCGAGGATGGTGTGAGTGGTTTCTAATTGTTTCTTAACCAAGCGTCAAACTTTACCATTTGCTATAACCATTTACTATATTCCCTCATTTTTTCTCCTAGATTTTTTTCTTAGACTTGATCTAGACTTGAATTAGTTTTAATAAGTCTTTCATATTTTGTAAGTCTCTCGTGTTCGATAAGTTTTTCGCGTTCGAGGTTTTTTATCGAGTTTTTTTTTGTTTTTCTTTTATCGAGTTTTTTTGTTTTTGAGTTTTTTTTGTTTTTGAGTTTTTTTTGTTTTTCTTTTAGTTTTAAAAAAGTCTTTCGTGTTCGATGAATCTTTCGTGTTTGGTAAGCCTTTCGTGTTTGAGTTCGTGCAAATGTTGCTTTCTTTTTTCTCGATTGATTTCAAGCAAGTTCAGCAAACCAATTCGGCCCTCGTTTTTTTAATGAACAAATTGTTTTTAACAAATAAATCGTTTCTTTACGTCGCGCCCCATATTTTCGTGCTCTTAAATTTTTAGCGTCTTCGTTTTTCAATCCTTTTATTCGTTAAGAATACTTACCTTCGTGTTTTGACGCCGAGGCGTTAAACTCGAAACTGAAAGCGTTCCAAACGACTTCAGGCTCTGCAGTGCTTAACACAACGCCAACCAATTTTTTTTTGCTTCAATTCACGGTTAATGCGGCTGCCGGGAATCGAACCCGGGCTTCAAGCTTGGGAAGCTCGCGTCCTGCCCCTGGACCACAGCCGCTTCAAACTCTAACAACTATTCAAACAACTATTTTTTTTCAACTGTTTTCTATAATCAACTGTTTCTTTAAAATTGCTGTCGAAGGATTCCACCCGTTACCAGTCAGTTTTTTTCCATCCATTCTCATTCATCGAATCTTATTCGTCCATCAAATCTTACTCGCCGAATCTTGTCCGTCTACAACGCGTCAAAAAAACTGGAAATAATTGGAAATAATTGTTTTAAATTCCTGCGTGCAGTAACCAATTCACAACGATTCGCAACCCGCCAAAACCCGTTGGTGCGAGAAACAATGGTTTTAGAACAACTCGTGTCTCCCGCGAGAGTGCGGCGCGAGCCGCAGGACTTGCTTGTAGTCAGCGCTTTATTCGTTTCGTTCGGCGTGCTCGTTCAGCTCTTTCTGCCGAGCGTGCGCGGTTCAGCCATTATTTTCGCCATGATTCCCGCCATTCCACTCGTTTGGTCCCTGATTTTCAGGGAAGAACGCATGGAAGAAAAAGAGTTGATGATCGTGGTCGGAAATAAATACAATTTCTTCACTCACCACAAGACGTTGATTGAAGTTTTCTCTTTTTTCTTTCTCGGCGCAGTAATCGCGTACGCTTTCTGGTACGCGGTTCTCCCTGAAGACTTGGAAAAACTGGTTTTCAGTGACCAGATTAACGAGTTGAAAAACATTCAAACAACTATGGCCGGCATCGCGGCGAACGCTGCAGCGGGAGTCAGCGGCGTGACGCAAACGCTTGAAGTTACCGCAGGCGTGACTGGACTAGTAATCAATCAAACGCTTTTTTGGACGTTGTTTTACCACAACCTTCAAGTGCTCGCGCTCATGTTCTTGTTCTGCTTGTTGTACGGAATCGGAAGCATTTACATGCTCTTGTGGAACGCGTCAATCATCGGCGTTGTAGTCGGCAAACGCGTTCAACTTGAAGGCTTCTTCGGCTTGTTTACTGGAATCGCGAGCCTCCTACCGCACGGAATCTTCGAGGTTTCAGCGTACTTCATCGCCAGCATCGCAGGCGGCGTTCTCAGCATGAGCATAGCGCACAGGCACCACAACAAACAATTCTTTTACGTCCTCCTCTTAGACGTGTTCACGCTCGCCATCGTTTCCCTCGTCCTCCTAGCAATCGGCGCTTTAATAGAAAGCACTTACTGAA
>JBBIMI010000042.1:0-3734 GCA_037444485.1 Microcaldota archaeon | reverse complement strand
GCGGGATTGATGGAAATCTGGATTCCGTCATCGTTGACTTGCACGCCATCTACCACTATGAAAGGCGGCAGTTTGGTTGATGAGCCTGCAGGCGATTTTATTACTCCACGATTTTTTTCAGGCATTGTAGGCAGCCATGAAGCCTTACAGAAGAAACGAGTTGCTTCAGTACCTTTAATCCAGTCTATTGGCGCTGAAAAAGAAAAAGCGAGTTTGACTGCTTCCTTCGGTTCTTTTCCGTCCCAGTAATGCAAGCGCAAGGGAAACAACAAGTTGGTTTTCCGGCTTTGGCCAGTCACATCAACGTTGTAGTAGTCAAAGGTCGCGTACTTGTTTTCAACTACTTTGTCGTTGACTACCGCTTCAATATCATCGCAATGTGGGTCCATGTGCAGCGTTGCGGTGCTGCCTATCTCAACAGAGTCTATTCCGAAGATTATTCGCGAGTTTTTCTCAAAATTTTGTTTGTCTTCTTTTGATGCTTTAGAAAAGTCGAAAGCTTTTTTCAGCTCGCTGCTGTCAGTGTCGAAGTAGACGAGGTGCGCGCCTTTGCCTGCGTTCTTTTCATCGTCGTCCTTCATCATCAAAAAAGTTTTGCCTTTGGTTTTAACGTACTTGAATGCCTTGTCGAAAAGAAGTTTCGGAATCCTCACGCCACGCGCGTAAAGAGTCTCGATTCGAGGCTGCTTCAAAATTTTTTCAGACTCGTAAACAACTTGAACATTCGGTTTTTTTTCTTCGGTTAAACCAACAGAAGCGCTGGAAACATCCGAAACGTCAAACTGATAATATTCTCCTACTGTCTTGGGCCCTGACACGTCGCCCAATAAAAACAAGGCTTTCAACTTTACGCCTGAAGCTGGGCCGAGTTCGAATCCGATTATGTTAGAGCATTTTGCAGTAAATCCAGCACCCCAACTCAAACACTTCAATTCTTCAGCGTTAGAAGGGTAACTCCAACCACCTGAATCGACTGCTGCTGAAGCAAAATTTGCAAACAAGAGCGTGATAAGAAACGCAGGAATCAAAAAGAATAAGAGAGAAAAATAAGTTTTTTGTTTTCCAACCATCTTTACGACCACCATCTTCAAGTTGTCAAGAACAATACAAAAGCAACTAAAAGATTAGTGCTTGCGTTATTTTTAAAATTAACTCTTAGTTAAACTAGTAATTTAAACTAGTAATTGAAGTAAACGCTTGAAGTGCTGCAGTTCACGAGGGCGGGTTGCCTGGCTGCGAGCGCTTGGGCTTCGCGGGCTAGTTCTCGCTTGAAGTGCTTGAAGCGAAAGAATTCGGTGTTGAAAAGTCTGCTGCCGGCTTTAAAAACACGATCAAGAAAGGCGAAAAGCGAGAAAGTTGAAAAGCGAGGAAAACAAAAAAAGCAAGATTCAAGCCAAAGGTTTTTTGCCTGCGAGAACGGCTTGAACGTCGCGGGCGAGAACGCCGTCAACCCACGAACGCCAGTCTTTCAGCAGTTCAGGATATTCTAGTCCTCCGAGTTCGGCGCGCATGGCGTCAGCCATCAACACGTACTTGTTGTGCGCGCGAACGCTGTACTCTGCCTCCATTATTTGCGGCAAATTCAGCTTCTTCGCGACGTCAACGAGGTACTGCTTGGTTTCTCCGCGCGCCTTGACTTCATCAAAAATCTGTTCCGTAGTCAACCCGCGCACGCGCTTGACGCGCTGCAGCCACTCGCTTTCCTTTAACACCACGTCCTCGAAAAAGTCGAGCTTGTCTTTGCTCGCGTCGAAACTCATCCACTGCAGCAACCCGCCTTCCTTGTCTGGGTCTTTCTCCCAATGTTTTTTCACTTCAGTTATTTCGATGAGCCTCCTGAAACGCTTGAGGGAACCCTTGAAGCGGATGGGCGCGCTAACTATCGCGAAGTCTGTTGCCTTGAAGCTCGTCGTCGGCACGCCTAAGTCGTTTACTACTCTATCCCAAATACTGTACGCGCTCTCGCCGTGAATGGTTCCCATGACGACGTTGCCGACTGCTCCAATGCGCATTGCTTCGTAAAGCGCCTTCGCTTCCGTGTTATGCGCGATAATGCCGCCGAAGCCTGCCACAAAGTTTTCGCTGGGGTTTACCGACAAGTCGTAGACGGGCTCCGGTTTCTCCAGAACGACTTCCTTGACTTCAGCCACTTCATCCACGTAAAACTCGCCTTGCGCGAACGTTGAAACTTGTTCGCTGGCTAGAACCGCCGCGTTGCCGACGACTTGCCGCAAGTAGTTCTTGCTGCATTTCTCGAAGCGCCGCAAGTGCCGGTATTGCCGCGTTAAAACAAGGTTTCGCAGTATTGCTTGCTTGGTGAAAGCTATCGAGTTAGCTTTCGAGTGAGCCCACTTTCTGACGAGCATTTCAGGGTTTTTGTGCACGAAGCCGACTTCCCGCAAGAATTTTTCGACGTATTCGCGTTCCTTGAATTCGACAACCCACAAGTTGTTCGAGTTCGGTTTCGCGATTTTCTGCTCGTAGAGCTTCGCCACTATTCCAAGCGTCAGCAACAGAAACGAAACGTCTTCGGCCAGCTTCTTTGAAGTCGTGTTGTAGCGAACGCTGTTACCGCTGTTTTTCGAGGAAGTGAAGCAACCGCCGCCGGAGTAAAGCGCTTTCAAGAAAGCGTTTATTTTTGCTTGCGAGAGCCCGTAAACAAGCGGCGGAACCCGTTTTTCGGTGCAGGTCCTGCCGCAGCCAAGCGCGTTCAAGAGCAACGCGAGGGGCGCGCTGCTCAAGATTACTTGCGTTGACTCGCCGGCGCCGTGCACTTTCCGCAGGGAGGGAGTTATTCCAAAGAGTTTTTTGCTTAAGTTTACGACGTCCCAAATTATTTTTTCGTCGGAATTGGTTATGACAACTAATCCGCCTTTCTTCTTCAAGCTCGAGTGATAGCCTTTGGAAACGTAGTAGCCCAGAAAACGAGCGAAGTCTTCGTTTACCGGGATTTTGGCGGGAACCGCGGTGCTAGTGCCGTGCTTTACTTTCAACGCGTCAAGAGAATAGCTTAGTTCGGCCGCCTGCATCAACCGCTTGAAGAACTTGATTTGAATGCGCGTCTTCTGGTTTCGCCTAAAGTAATTGTAGACGTCGCCGCACTTTACCTCGCATAATTCGGTTGCCTTCTTCCAGCCCAGCTTTGAAATCGCTTGCCTGACGAAGGGTTCCGTTCCATCCAAACTGGATTCAGGAATTAATTCGGTCGCGTCCAGAAACTCGACGTCGTTATAACCGCAAGGCATTCTCGCGGGAATCACTATCTTGTCGCCGACTCCAAGCTTCCCGCATTCTATGGGCGTGACCTGGAATTCCTTGTTTACGGTAAACAAGCTGTGGTCGTGCGTTACCGTAATCCTGCGCCCGCTGCGCGTTGCGACTTCAACGAGTTTTTCGCGCGCGGGGTGCTTGACGAAAGCCGCCAGCGGCGCTAAACGCATTTTCAAGTCGAAGCCAAGCGTTGGAACCTGGATTCCCGTAATGTCTCGTCCTTCCAAGCTCGCGATTGGAACGCGTTTCGTCACGCCGTCTTCGATTATCAACACTTCTTCGCAACCGCGAAGAGACGAACGCACTTCGCCCACGATGAGCACGGAGTCGCCGAGACGCAGCGCGGTGCGCAGCGCGTCTTCAGCGCTGACTTCAGTCTCGCTTATTCCGCCGAGAGGCGGACGCGTTTTCAAGCGCTGGATGTTGAAGCCGAGTTTCTTTAATGCTGGAACAGGGATTTCCTG
>JBBIMI010000041.1:0-4401 GCA_037444485.1 Microcaldota archaeon | reverse complement strand
AAAAAGAGAAAATGATTGAAAAAAAAAGGAGGTTGATTGAATGAAGAGGGGTCAAGGCACTTTCGAGTACGTGCTGCTGCTTGCAGGAGTGCTGCTCATAGTAGTGCTCGCCATCGTTTTGCTGCGCGGAGGCATTTTCGGCGGAGGCGCGAAAGACATTGCGCTGCAGGCATGCAAACGCGAACTAGCGCAAGCTGGGGCGTGTTATGAAGCCAACCTTTGGAACTCCAGTAAAAGTGCGTCAATCGGCGATTCTTGTAAAGCCTTTGTCAATAATTACCGGAATTATGTGGAAACAGGAGATTGCACACAACCTATTTTGAAAGACTTGAAAGTCGACAATCTCGACAACCCAACAATAGTCTGCTGCGGGCCGAAGCCAGCGTGAGTTCATGAAGAGAGGGCAAGCCGCTGTTGAATACATTCTTCTCGTTGCGTTAGGCTTGTTTCTCCTCATAATCGCTTTCACCATCGCGTTTTACGTGAAAACGTTTACTGACGCGACGCTTGCAGACATTGCGTTGACGCGCAACGAAACAATCGCAATGCTCGTGAGTTGAGTGCTTGATGGTTGAAGCAAGCGAAGAGGGAACGTGAAGCGAAACCCTTTTCTTTTTCTTTCTTCTTTCTACCCAGCGTGACGCACGCGTTGTTGTTGCTCTGCTTGCTTTTGGCGTTCGTAATCTCTGCTGCTTACTTCGACTTACGCTCGCGCCGAATACCTAACGCCTTCAACTACTTTTTCCTAGCAATCCCGTTGATTACTGCAATAACGTCAAGTTATTCGGTTTTCTATTACGCTTTCGTTTTTGCAGCATTCGCCTTCGCGCTCGTGGTTTACGCGCTTCACGCTTGGTCAGCTGGCGACGCCAAGTTTTTCACCGCTCTCGCCGCTTTTTACGCGTTATTCAAGCCTCCATCGCGCTTCAACGATTTCATTGCAATCGCGTTTCTATTCGTTCTCGCCGCGCTTTTCTTCGCGCCCTTCGCGCTTGCGTCGCGGTGGCGGCGGTTGGCGCGCGAACGCCGCGCGATTGTTAGAGCGGGTTTGAAAACTTTTTTCGGCAGCGTTGTTGCAGTCGGGGTTTGGTTGGCTGCGTTTTTCGCGCTTGGCTTTCGCTTGAACGCGGGCGAACTCGCTTTTGGCTTTCTCGCCGCGTTCGGTGCAGGCTTTCTGCTTTCGACGCGTGGCGTGCTCTCCCGCGTTTTCACTCGGCGTGTTCGAGCGCGTGAAGTGCGCGAGGGAATGGTTCTCGCGCGTGAAGTGCGCATCGGGCGGCGTATTTTTGGAACGAGCGCGAGGGGATTGAGCGCGGGCAAGGCAAGAATTTTAAGCAGGAGCAGCGTAAGGTTTTTGTTGGTGCGCGACGCGTTTCCTTTTGCGACCGCGTTGGGTGCTGCAGCGTTGGTTTTAGTAATCTTTTAGTAATCGATTGTTTTTGCGTTTGTTTTTTGGGTTGGTGTTTGTTTGAGGTTTTTGTTTTTCTTCAGTGGACTGCGGCGGAAACGAGGACAGTTGAGTGTAGAGTTCTTCTTGATTTTGTCGATAGTAATCGCGTTCAGCATTATTTTGTACAATATTTCGTTCGAGGAACTCGGTAAGACGCGTGCTGTGAACGCGGTTGTTTCAACGAAAAGCGTTCTGGATTCTTTGAGTAACGCTGTCGACTTCGTCGCGTTGAGCGGTAACGGGAGCGTCGTGAAACGCGTTTTGTTTATTCCGAAGGAAGCGAAGTGCGTTTACTATGATGCGAGTGGTGGGACGCTTTACTGCGTGATTGCGGACGAGTGGCTTGAACGCGTTTCCGCGAAACGCGTGGTTAATGGAACGCGTCTCTTGACTTCAAGTCTTGCCGTAACCTGCAGCGCGCCACTCGAGAGCGGCTGGATTGAATTCACTGTAAACTCTTCCAACAACTTCGTGAAAGTAAACTGTAAAAGCGTTTGAAAGCGTTTATGAGAACGCTTTAAAACACGGTTTAAAAAATGGCGAGAGGGCAATCAAGCGTTGAGTACGTATTCATCTTGTCAGTAATAATCGCTTTCGTGATAACAGTAATGATTCCCGCGCTCCGCGAAATAGAGTTGAATACCGCGCTTTCAGCCGCGCGCAATACAGTCGAACAATTCGTTTCCGCAAACTCTAGCTTATACTTTACTTCACTTGATTACTCGGTTTCTGGAAGAATGGTCGTAATCAAGCCAAGCGTTTACGCTTTCAGTAATGGCGACGACAAACGGTTTTTTCCTAACGAATTAAAGCAACTTGTTTTAAACGCGATTCGAAAAGCGATTTCACCAAGTTCACCTGAACTTTCACCTACAGCGACGAGCTTTCCGGCAGTAAACTACGAGTATTTCGTAGAATAAGCAAACAAAACGAATTTTTTTAAAACAAATTTTTAAAGGCAAAAAAATGCTTGACTACGAGATTGAAGGCGTTGAAAGCGAAGGCAGTGGAGACGACGGCGAAAAAGAAGAAAAAAGAACAATCGTTTTCTGCGTCATCGCCGCGCTCGCCGGAATCGCGGTTCTCCTCGTTTTCGCGCGCGCTAGCGCACCGCTCGAGAAAAGCATCAGCGAGTTAAGCTCAGAAGACGCGGGGCGGCTTGTTTTAGTCAAGGGAAGAATTGAAAGCGTTTCATTCTCGCGGAACGAAAATGCGTTCGTGAAAATCTGCGCCGGCTCGTGCATCACCGCATTCATTCCAAAACAATTGGTTGCGAAAATGAATGCGAGCACGCTCGACTTGAACGCGTTAAAAAACGCGGTCGCCGCAACAGTTGCAATCGAAGGCGTTGTCGAAGAACGCGAAAACAAGTTAAGCCTGCGCGTTCTAACGCCAGACGCGGTAGACGTTGTCGGATACAGCGAAAAGTAAGAAAAACGAGGAGAAAACGATGGATTCATTGCTCGCCGCGCTTTTCGGTTTTCTCGCAGGCTTTCTCGGCGCGATTCCATTCCTTCACACTAACTTGCTGCTGCAATTCACGCAAGATTTCCTTGCCTCAAATGCGCTCGCCGTCTTCGCAGCCAGCCTCTCGTTCTCACACCTCGTTTTCGAAACAATTCCCATGCTTTTTTTCGCGCTTCCAGCGCAGAATCAAAACGTTGGATTGCTGCCTGCGCAGAGCCTAGTGCGCGGAGGAAAAGAACTCGAAGCCTTAAAAATCGTGACGCAAAGCTTGTTTTACGCGGTTTTACTCGCCCTCGCGCTCCTGCCGTTCGCACTCACTGCAACGCCAACAGCGCAAGCAATAATACAACCAATTCAAGGAATCGTTTTGCTTGCAGTCGTCGCGCTCGCGTTTTACAAAAACAGTGCGCGAAGCCCGCGAAAACTCGCGCTCGGCGCGCTGTTTTTCGCGCTTGCTGGCTTGCTTGGATTGACTGCGTTAAGCCTGCCAGTAGCGCGCGAACCACTTTTTCCCCTGCTTTCCGGGTTGTTTGGAGTGCCAGCAATACTTTTTTCTTTCAAACGCGGCGAAGAAAAAGTTGAGGAAAGAAAACTAGGAAACAGAGTCGAAAAAATGAGGTCGGGGAAAGACGGGAAGAACGCCGCGTTTTTCAGCGTCGACAAGAAACTCGTTTTTTACAGCGTGTTGGCTGGAAGCGCTTCAGTTCTCTTGCCTGCAGTCACTCCAGCACTCGTTGCAGGCTTGCTTTTCGTTTTTCTCGAGGAAGACCGCGAAAAGTTTTTGACTGCAAGCACTGCGGTCGTCGCTTCAAAAATGGTTTTCGACTTCGCAGCAATTTACTCTATTGGAAAAGCGC
Source organism: Microcaldota archaeon (assembly GCA_037444485.1). Classification (GTDB taxonomy): domain Archaea; phylum Micrarchaeota; class Micrarchaeia; order Norongarragalinales; family Norongarragalinaceae; genus JBBIMI01. The sequence continues at coordinate 627 of JBBIMI010000041.1, read as the reverse complement.
GGTCCGGCGCAGCCGCAATCGCGAAAAACGCTTTGACTGCGAGTGCGGCGGGCAGCGCGAGCGGCGGAAGCGTGATTGGTTTAAGCAACTTATTGTTTTTAGAGGCTGCTGGCGCTACTGCTTTTTTCGCCGCGCTCGCGTTGCTCCTTGTTTTCGGAAGGCGTTTCGCTAAAGTCTTCCGTAAACTAGAGAGAAACGCGGTGTCAGCAATCACGTTAATCGCGCTTGCCGTCGGAACCTTCTTGGTTTCAGGCGCTGGAGGCTTGCTTGTTCTCGCAAGCGCTGGCGCGTTGGGTGCCGCGATTTCGTTGAGCAACTTGCGTAAGAGTTACGGGATAGGCGCGTTAGTGGCGCCGTCGCTCACGTATTTTTTTGGCTTGAACGCGTTGTTTGTAGAGAGCGTGCTGCAGCCATTCAACGCTTAAACAAACGCTTAAACACGCGGGTTTCCTGCTTCAACTGTTTTAAACCGCCCGCTCAAAGCCCCTACAAACGCAAACAGCCCATACAAACGCAAACCGTCGGCCAGCAGCACGACTCAAAAAAACTACTCCCAAAAAAAACGAGTTGATTCATTCGGCGATTAAACTCGCGGGAAACTAAACTGCGGGGAGATCGGAAGAGCAC
>JBBIMI010000040.1:0-4762 GCA_037444485.1 Microcaldota archaeon | reverse complement strand
TTTCACTTCAAGCTCGCTCACAACGCCTGCAACGCACGTCTTGTTGCGCTCGCCTTCCGCCACAGTAGCGCGAGGTGAAGCAACCGGCGGAACGCTGGTGGACGCGACCGTTGCTGCCGGCGAAGCCTCAGGCGAAGGCGAGGCGCTCGCTGCAGGCGTCGGCGTTCCACCTCCACCGCCGCCGCCTCCGCCGCCGCCTCCGCCTGCACCGTCTGCGGTCGTGAACGAGTAATCGGTTGAAGTTGAACAAAGTCCGTAAGAATTGCAGGCGTTAACGCGGTAGTGGTAAAACGTGTTTTTAGTCAAGCCGGTAACGAATGCAGAGTGCGTTGACGCGAGCGTGGAGTTAAAGTAAGTAGAACCGTAGCCGGTAGTCAAGCCGTAGTCAAGCGTTTCATTTGCAGGCTGGTCAGTATTCCAGCCGATTGTGACAGTGTTTTGCGTGACGTCGATTACGTGCACGTTGGAAATCGTTGGCGGCGTCAAGTTCAAGACTATAGTTAAATAACGGTTTTCAGTCAACTGCGTCAAACTATTGTTGCTTGGATTCTTGCTTGCGGAAACCAAGTGCGGAGTGTAATTCAGAATGCTTGACGCGTTCTGAAAGTATTCTGAAACGTTTTGCGTCAGTACGTAGCCGCTTGCGTTCGTGGAAAAAGCGAACAACAGCACTCCATTCGCGTCTGTCACATTTACGCTTGCGTTTTCAATCGGGTTGTTCGACGAGTCCACCACGCGAACTCCCAAATACCATTTGACCGTCAAATTCGAGTTAGCGTCAGCAATAAAGACAGCGGTTTTATTGAATGAAACATTAGTGAACACAAGCGAGTGAGCTAACGTGCTTAAGAGCGTGTCGTTCGCGCCGTAAGAATAATTTGCTGTGAGGATGGAGTCTTGAACGAACGTGTTGTTCGCGCCAATCGTCTGCAAGCTAGCTATGCTCGCGTTATTAACTTTATTGCCTGCAATCGTCGTATTCAAATTCGTGTTCGCGGCGTTAGCTTCAACACTAATCCCGTATTGGCTGTTTTCAAGCGTGTTATTAATGATGCGGTAAGCGTAAGCATCATTGCAACCAACAAATAGTGGTTTACAATTGACGCGAATATTGTATTGCGTGTTGTAACTAACGTTGTTGTCACGAATAGTGTTGTTGTCTGAACCAGTCCCTAAAACGCCTACAGTATTGTTGTAAATCGTGTTCGAGTAAACGTCGTTTGAACCACCGTCATCAATAAAATTCAAGCGTAAACCGATTCCTTCACCATTAGTGTTGTTAAGTAAAGTGTTGTCGTGAATTCGAGTGTTGAAAACAGCGCCTTCAATTCCTACACTACTCGAGTAAACATAATTATTGTAAGCACTGTTATTGAAAGTAGAATCAGCCAACAACAAACCAAAACTCGCAATTGAACCAATTTTGTTGTCGTGAATGAAAGAATTGTTTAAGAAAGCCGCAACCCCGTAGCCACCAGAATCGTAAATCGAGTTGTAACTAATATTACAAGACTCGCAAAAATTATTTGTTTCGCCAACTTGAAAACCAGCACTGCAACCAACACAAGAATTATTGAATACTGTAACGTTTTTATTTGACGATGAATAAATTAAAGGCATGCCCGAGTCAGTTACATCATAAATCCTGCAATTCTTGATTTCAAGGTTCCACCCGTTTAAACTCAAGCCTTCAATGCCAGTATAAGCGGCTGGAGTGCTGTTCACGACTTGATTATTGCAATCAAAAACACTGTCAGCAATACTTGCGGAAACCCCGCTACCGTAAATAGAGTTGTTGAAGAAGATAGAGTTTACAAAACCACGCCAAAAATCGATGTCAAAATTAGTGTTGTAAACAGTGTAGTATCCAGCTGTGGGGTAATAGAAAGCGTTGTTTGAAACGTTCACGCTACAATTAGATTGATAGCAATAAATTGTTGGTGCGTCAAAACCATTCAAGTTAAAAAAAGAATTGTTATAAATGATGATTGGACCAATAAAACCACCATTCCCTTGGGAAACGTATACTCCGTAACCATTAGAATTACTGAAGTTGTTGAAACGAATGGTTACGTTACTGTAATTACCTGATTGTAATCTAACAAAACCATTACTTGAAGTTGAACCAAACAAACCAGAAAAATCGTTTTGCTCAATAATTATTTCGTGTAAAGGCTTCCAAGTTGAACCAGTAAAATACAAGCCTTTACAGCAACTTGGACCAGAAACAGTAGTATTACTAAAAGTATTATTAAAGATGTGAATTTCATCGTTGTCTTCATTATTATAGTTAGTATTGAATTCGATATAGCCGCGTCCAAACTTGTTTCCTGAATCACCTAAAACTCCGCCAATCAAGTTGTTTTGAACAATGAAATTGAAAACATTCAACGCTTTTATTTGAAGAGAAGAACTTCCTGAAATTGTCGAATAACTAACGTTCGTGTTATTCGACGAATTAACATAAACGCCTGCATCATACCAATCCATAATGTTGCAATTCTTTAAAATGAAATTATTGCTTGAATTCACGAACACGCCTTTCGAGCCCGACGCAAAAACCCCGTCTATTTTGTTTCCTTGACAATCCAAAGTCACGTTTGAAGCCGTGACATTCATGCAAATATTCCACGACGAATTAGAAATGTTGGTAGTCAACGAATACCAAGTGTTCGCCGAAGAAAGAGTGCCGCAAGCTGAAATTGATTCCGCGCTCGCTTGCCGCAAAGAAGCTAACAAAACAAGAAACACAAAAAATCTAACCAGCGCTTTACTCTCTTGAAACGTTCGCGTAAAATTTAATAAAACCACGAATAAAAGCAACGCTGCAAGCATATAAAAAACTTTATTTAAGCAGGATTCCCTTCACTTTAACCATGAAAACCCTCCCAACGCCGCGCGCGGACGGCACGCGCGCACGCCGTCGGCGCGCTTTCATTGCCGCCCCCTTGCTTGGCGCGATAGTGTTTCTCGCAAGCATTGTTTTCGTGATTAATTTAAGCAAACAAGAAAGCGCGAACACGGCGCGCGTGGTGAGCGAAGCGTACCACAACCGCTTGACTTCATTGCTTGAAGTGTACAGGAGCGACGTGGCGGCTTTGTTTCGCGGCAGCTTGAGTCAAGTCGTGGAAGCGTTTCTCTCGAAGCAATGCTGGCTAAACTTGTTTTTAATCAGCAACAACCCAACTGAATTAGATGCGGGAGCCTGCGACGGAGACATTAAAAATTGTGATTTGAACAAGAACGGCGAGCTGGATTTGAAGGAGTTGCGTTATTACGGTTGCAAGCGCGCTAATAAAGTGATTCGAGAAAGCATTTGTCCACTCCCAACGTCAGGCTCAACTTGCATAAAACCTGACTGCTATCCAAGTTGCGCAACCGACTTGAACTGCAAGAAGGAGTGCGAGGATTATGAATTGTGTTTAGCAAAAAATTCTTATGGCTTGAGTAAGTGGATGCGGTACTTGCTTCCCACTACGAGAGGCACCGTGGTTTTCGAGGGAATAAAGTACGAAATCGCGAACTCGGACCAAGTGGACAAGACATTCATAAATCCAGAAAATCCAGATGATTTCGTCAAGAGCTGCAAGGCATTGCTGCAGGGAAGCATTTTCGACTGCGACGCTTTCTCGTCGGGAAACATGCAGTGCCTTGATTCGGGCAAAGTCGTCGAAGGCTGCGAGGAAGGCACTTTCTTCGTTAAAGTCAGTTTGACTGACCAAAGCGTTTATCCGAACTTGCCGCGCGTCGAAGCAAGCGACGAGTTAGGTAACACGATTCGTAGCGGCGCGATTGGCGAGCAAGAATTCTTTTATTTACCAATAACTTACCCGTTGTTTAAGTACTACGACCACGCGTTCAACTTTTACGAAGACTTGGAAGAAAAAGATTCGAGCGTTCCAAGCGTGCCTGAAGGAATGTGCGTTCAAGGAACCGAAAAAGGAACTAACGGAAACTGTAAAAACATTCCAGAATACTCGGATGACTCTTACACCTCAGTTTCTGGAGGCGCTGATGAAGCGAAGAAGAAGATTGAAAACGATTTCTTCGAGAATAAAATCAAGCTCGCTTGCAACAAGCCGGACGAACCGGACGAAAAACGTTCGCTGCAGTTGTGCACAGATGCGAACACCTGCGGTTCTTCAGAATTGGGCGCACCGGCTTGGACAAAAAATTGCAATAATGCTGATAAAAACGAGTTAAAGAGCGGCGGAAACTCTTTAGGAGCGGAAAGTAAAGCAGCCCTTGATCAAGGCGGTCCGGCAGCGTTTTATGCGTTCGTGAAACTAGCCGCGCGTTTCAAGGACGAGTCGCCCGTATACCAAGTAGACCCCACAGAGCCCAACAGGTTTTGCACTTACATCGCGCAAGCACACGTCTGCAAAACCGGCGTTGACACGAACGGCTTTAAAACCGTGGGCGAGTGCAAAAGCTCGAGCTCGACTACTTAAAGAAAAAAAGAAGAAAGAGAAAAACAAAGAAAATAAAAAGAAAGAAAAAAGAAAATAAAAAATAAAAAAATTCGAAAAATTCGAGATTAGGATCAAAGAATTAGTGAATAAATGAGGTTAGTGAATAAATAAGGAATAAGAAGGAATTGAGTGAAAACAAAAGAATTCAAAAGAATTCAGAGGAAAACCAAGGGATTCAAAATGGTTTTAAACAACGCGCGACAATAAAATCCGTGAAGTGATTGCGGGGTTGCGGGAAAAAATTTTTTTAACCATGGTTTTCAAGGGCTTTAAGACTTCTTGGGGTTTAA
>JBBIMI010000039.1:0-4962 GCA_037444485.1 Microcaldota archaeon | reverse complement strand
ATGAGCATAGCGCACAGGCACCACAACAAACAATTCTTTTACGTCCTCCTCTTAGACGTGTTCACGCTCGCCATCGTTTCCCTCGTCCTCCTAGCAATCGGCGCTTTAATAGAAAGCACTTACTGAAATCAAAAAGCGCTTTAAATAACAAAAAACTAAAAGAATATTCATGGAATACCCGCGCGAAGAAAGCGAAACTGAGGCGCCGAGTGGAGAAGAAATGCAGAAACGCTCGAAGTACTTGATGGTTTTGGTTACGGCAATAGTCCTAGTAATTTCGGCGTTTTTATTCCGCGATTTGATATTCAAGTCAAGCCAGTTGGTTATTCCAACACCTTTAGCTTCTCCAACCGCAACGCCGATCGTTTTCCAGCCCATGTATTTTGAATTCGAGCCGCGCGAGTACGACGTAAACGACAACCGCATCGTGTTTGAACACGCGCTTTCAATCACGGAAAGCGGCAGGAACGAATTATTGACCTTCACTAATTACGGCAACGAAACAGCGAGCTTTAGTCTCGTTGAAGTAATTCCTTCAAGCGTTTACGATGAAAACTACCGGGAGTTAGCTTTTCAAGACGAACCCTCCCAAGTTGTGGGGTTCCGGATTCTAGTCCGCAACTTTACGCTCGCCGCAGGCGAATCAAAAAACCTTCGGCTTAAATCCAACAGCAAGTCCGTCTTGGGCCTGGTTTTCCTGGTTGTGACCGACCCAAGCGTGGACGTTAACGAACTGAAATCAATCCTTGAAAAGCAAGTTTCCGAAGGCAGAATACGCTTGCTTGAACTGTCGCCCGCCGAGGCTAAATTGGTGGCAAAGCAGATTAATGACCTCGTCAACGACGCCAGCAAGACTTGGCGTGAGCGCAAGAACGAACTCGAGAGCATTGCAGCGGCTTACGGGACTGAGGTTGGCGAGTATAATGCGAGTTTCGTGGCGTTGGCTTCCGAAATGCAGCCCGGCGCTTTGATTCAAATCCCAGTGTTTGGAACAGATGGTTTGAATGAAATTGTTTACAAAATCGAAGGCGATTTAAGTCAGTACGCCAGCATAGAAACCCAAAAGTCGGAAAACTTTACTATTCTAAATTTATTTTTCGACTTTCGAAACGGCTTGAACTCCGGACGGATCGCCGTCACAGGCGGAAACATAGACCTCTCCGAATTGAATGGCACGCTTGTAGTATCTTTTCCGCAATTGCGGAAAGAACAGAGGTTTCCGCTCAAGGTTTTGTTCAACAATATTCCCGCAGGCTACTTTGTAATACTCTCGCCTAGAAACGTTTTCGCGGACAACGAAGTAACCATCATAAACAACCTGCCATTCGACCTGCAGAACGTTACCGGTTGCGGCTTGCAGAATTCGGCACTTGAAAGGAATTCCGTTTTATCTCTCAAACTAGATTCGAAAGACGGTTTTCAATGCGCGTTGACGCAAAACGGAAAAATATTGCAGACGCTGGGCTTTTCGACTGAGGAGAACTACTCAAGCCGCGAATTCAACGCTTCATGGCTTTCCTGTTCGGACTCCAAATGCGATTGTGACACGTTCTCCGCAGTAGCATTATTGATTGAAGAGCAGGTGTTCGAGAACTCTAAATTTGCGAGCGATCCCGAAGCTTTCGAAAAGCTTTTCGGAACGCGCGAGTATTCATTCAAACTCCCGATTCAAACCGAAAGCGGCTGGGACTGCGAGCTTCCCATGGGGTTCGAAAGCGTAAAAACGCTCGCCGGAAGCAAAATAATGCTCACCATCACTGCAACGGTCGGGGAATTCCCACCGGTGTTCAAGATTGCTGCTGAAAAACGGTGAAAAATGTGAAGTTCTTGAAAAAATCTAAAACAAGCGCGTCTCTGCTCTCCATGACATTCGCGGTCGCGGTAGTAGTCTTGCTGTTTTCCAATTCTTCGAGCGCCTTGACTTTTGATTCCGTTGTAATCCTGGACTGCAGCAAATTCCAAAATAAATATTTCGAAGTGTACAACGCAATTCGGCAAGAGCCCAGCAAGATACTGACGATGGGAAGCGCGCTATACGATTCCGCTATTTCCTACATGAATTGCAATGCACAAAAAACCGGGAGTGCGGCAGACGCGAAAAACCTGCGGAACATCCGCAAAGACGTGGCTGGAAATGCCGCCTTGTTATACTACCATTACCTGCTTACGGTTGAGGAAGCTTCCGTGAGAGCGAGGCTACTCTCGCTGGCGGATTATATTGGAGACCAGGTTTACTTCTTTACGCCCAAGAACCCATTATCCTTTGTTCAAACGGCCAACCCCATTGAAATACAACTGCTTTATCTGAATTTCCTGAGTGAAATCATAAGCACTCTAGAATCGGATTCTTTTGGCTGGGTTGGCGGAAACCTCGTTGAAGCAAAAACCATGCCTGGAAGCGCAATTGTGACTTATGAAACGTATTCTGATTTCAGAGAGTTTATGCTCAAAAAGTTTTTCAAAAATCTGAAGTTGAACCCCTATACGCTTTCGGACTTGCAGCAAAACTCGATTCTTTTGAATTCCGCGATGACCACGCCGTTCCTGATAGCGAAGATGGAACAAACGAGAATGAGCCGAGGCGATTCCGCGCCTTTCCTCGCGGAATCCGATTATGACAAGGCTTTGAGGAAAACGGCGGACGAGTTGGGCAGGCAAGGGGATTATTTGAAGGCAATGCAGGTTTTGAGCCTGTGGCTGGCATCGTTCGAACACAAGAGTCAATACCGCGGCTTGACCGGAATAGTCAAGATGGATTTGAACAAATACGCTTACCTCGAGTCTGCGACAGTCGCCCAAGGTTTGGTCCAGTGTTTCGAAGGTTTAGCTTCGATAGAAGGCATCGTAGTCGGAGCCGTTCTTCTATTAGCGCCCGAGGTAGTCGCAACCGGCGCCGTCGTGGTTTTCGCGGGGTTGATGATAGGCCACAGTTTTCAGCCTTTCACGGACGAGTATTACGGCGTTGAGTCCGCCGCGAGCGAGAAGACCGTGGCAGGCTGCAACCTTGCTTTCGCGGCGGTTGGAGCAAAGTACGGCTTTTCCAAAGCAAGTACCATCACCAAAGCCCCCTTGAAAACGCCTTTCTACGAATCGCTCAAGAAAATCCGCGAGGTACTGCCCCAAACCACGGATTTCGGCCTCGGTAGTTTCGAATTCAGCGTGAAAGCCCCCGCTTTGCAGCGGTTGAGTTCGGCAGTCAAATCATTCGGACAGAGGATGCAGAGATCGCTTTGCTTCATGAACCTGGAGAAATCAGTGCCGGAAACGATTCTCTCGCAAACAGAATTGCAGTTCGCGGCTCCCTGCATTTTCAGCGAAATCCCTCTGCAGAAACTCACTTACTCCATTCCGGAAGTGGGAAACAAAGTTCTCAAACTCCAAGAGAAAGGCGGCGGTTTCGTGATAGACTTGAACAAAGTGACTCCGATTCCCAAAGCGAGCCCGCGGCCCATGGCCATAAAAATAATAAAATTAATGCAGGAAAAGGAAGGCCTTTACTACGAAGTAGAGCCGATGGTCGGCGTAGGGCGTTTCAAAATCAGGAAAGACACTTTCGAGAAGTACGCCAATTACTTGGAAGTCAAAGTGACTCCCGAGGTTTACAAAAACGCGGTGGCGAAAGCGGAAATAGCCTTACGCCAAAGCGTGGATAAAGCCGTTACCGAACGGTCCGTCAGCGCCAAAGACGGCCTTGTCTACATCCGAAATGGCGAAATAACGCGAATCGGAAGCGTGTCCGCAGCCGAGGAAAATGCCGTTTACGTGGGCTTGAATTACGAAACTACTGGAAGCAGCGGCGGCCAAGTTCCCATCTTAAAATCCGGCGCTTACAAAGGCGGTTACCGTGGCGGGTACGGCGCTACCTTTGAATTCGATTTAAACATGGAAACGTGGCTTGAAAAATATGACGCTGCCCTGGAGTTCCTGCCGAAGAAAGTGCCTATTTACGATCAGAACGGGAAATTCTTTTACTTCAGAGAAGTCCGAAACGAGCCTTGGATTAGAGTGACTAAAAACAACAAAGTCCAACTCCAGTTCATGGTCAAGTACGCGAACGCCTTGAGAAAATACAAGGCGGACCTATTAAGCCGGCTGGAACAAGAAGGCAAAACCCCGGAGGAAATAAACGTAGAGTTGAACAAATTCGGGAAAGAAGTTGGCGTCGACCACCTGACCGTGCAGGTGGTAATAAAAAACAAGGTACCGCTATCAGAAGTCAAGAGAATACGCGTAGACACGGAAGAACTGCGGACTCTCTACATAAGCGAACTCAAAAAAGCAGGAATCAACCATCTGAAAAACAGGCCCGTTGAAGAGGCGGTTTTTGTTGAGTTCAGGTAAAAAACAGGAAGAAATGAAAATTCCTTCAATCAATAAGGCCCTCTCCCGAGTTGTGGAGGAAATCTCGGAATCCGAGGACTTCTATCACAAGCTGACTAGAGGAAACAATCTTCTCGATTACGAAACCCCGACCGTAATAATGAAAAGCGGAAACAACAACGTTCACACCATATTCGACCCTAAAGGCAAGAAGATATACTTCAAATTCATCAACGACGAATTCCTGCCTAAAGGAATTTTGCATGTTACAAAAACGTACGGCAAAAACAATTATGTCATAGTGGCAAACGAACGGCTCTTTAAACACGTTAAGGCATTCTTCGAGAAGGAAAAGCTGGTGTGCAAAGTGATTCCCCTCAAAAAATTCATTGCTAATTTATATTTGGATTCAGAGCCCGCCCGTGCTTGAATCGACTACACGCGCGATTGCCCACAAAAAACCTTTTATTAACCAAAGTGATAGAACACTATACTTACTCGAGGTGATCTATAACTGGAACTGAAGAAGGTTCGCGAAGCGGTTTACGAGATCGAGAAGAGCGGGGAAATGCGCGTGCCAGTGCGGCTTTACGCGCTTGACTCTATGCTCTCCAAGATTCAATCCGACCGCACGCTGCGCCA
>JBBIMI010000038.1:0-5632 GCA_037444485.1 Microcaldota archaeon | reverse complement strand
AGGATTTTGCGTAACTAACGCTTCAGCATCCAATTTGCTCAATTCGTCTAAAACTGGTTGCTTGCATGCATTGTCCTTGTACAAGCTAACGCTTTCGAGTGTGTAACCCTTGTTGTAAATGATTTCTCTGCCGCATAGCAAGTCTTTGGTTGCTTCTGGATTCACGCGTACGGGAATTAACCGCTGGTTATAGTCTGGCGTGTCAGTCAATTCGAGCGTGGTGGTTGCAGCCTTGTTGAAGTCGCCCGAGTAAATGACGTCGATTCCGTTATCCTTCAACTTGAATGCGAACGCGTTCGCGTCGGCGCCTTTCTTCAAGTACTTCGCGTGAGTCAAGTCTATGCTTGACGAGTAAAAGCAACGCACCTTGTTTTTAAAGAGAATGCATTCACCTGAAGCCAAGCTTTTCTCCAAAAAGTCTTTCTCGTTTTCAGCAGTAACGGTAGGAATCTTGTGAGTGTAAACAACTAGTTCGCCGAACTCGTCGGGTTCAACGACGAATTCAAGGTTGCAGCCGAGTTGCCGCGTGCCTGCTGGTTGTTGCTGTATTCCGGTGAAGGGTGCTTGCGGGTAATAAAAATTGTAAGTCGCGGAATCGCTTACGTAATACTCGTTTCTTTCCCCAGTTTTTCTCGCTTGATAGTCTACTGTGAGTTTGCTTCCAGAAGTAGTTACTTTAAGTGTTCCTTCGCTTGGCTTGTTCACGATTTTGTTCAAGAGAGTCGCGCCTTGCAAGAACGGCGGAACTTGTAAGTCGCGTTGGTAACGAGCTTTGCCTGTTGCTTTGTTCGCGTACAAGCGTACTTCGCTAGGCACTCCGCACTCGTTGTACTCTGCGCTTGCAGCGCCGCCTTGCGTTGGCAGGCAAAAACCGTTCACGTGGTAACCAATCGGGCACTGCTGCGGGTAAGGTGAAGGCCAACAGTAAGGCGGGAATGTTGGCGGGAACGGGAAGGGCGGGAATGGAAGCGGCGGGTACGACGGTGGGAGTTGCGTTACCGGCGAGTCTACCGTGACTGTGACGGGAATCTTTTTTTGTTGTCCCGGCCCTGTCTTGACTACAATAAAGCCGGACTGCGTTCCACCCATTCCACTATTGTAAAAGTAATCGTTGCCAGTGTATTCCGCAGTAACTTGCAAGTCGTTTTGAGTGCAAGAATCAACGCGCACGCGTACAGGCGGCTTAGTTTGCCTGTAATTAAAGGGTTGCTGGTACCACGGGTACTGGTTCCAGTAGCCAGGATAATAAAAGTCGCCGTAACCGCAAGCTTGCGGGTTGTAGCAAATCGCGGGGTACTGGCAGCCTGCGCCGAACGAGACGCCTGCGTAAGCGTTAAAGAAATTTTGGTTGCCTCCCCACAGTTGATTGAATAAAATAAAGCCGCAGTACTGAGCGTACTGTGGTTGGCACACGAACGGGTACTGGCAAAAACTCGGGTAACCTGTCGGAAACAACGAGGTTTGCTGCCACGGGTTATAGTACGACTGCGCGTAGTAAGAACCCGCAATTGTTTGGTAATTTAACGCGTTCGGACAACCGAAAAACGCGGGAAACTGGTAAGCTAAATCGTAGCCAGCGTAAGCGCCGCTCGGGTAACCTCTAACCCAGCCGTAGTACGGGGTTTGATAGTAACTCGGATAGCCGTACAGTTGTTGGTAAGCAAACTGCGGGTTGCTCCAATAACCGCTCGGCACGTTCCACAAGTTGTTTTGATAACTCCAGTAATCTAAAGGCGTGTTGCCGTAAATCGAGTTGTAAGCGTTTTGAGGCAGCGACTGCGGATTGTTTTCAAAGCCTTCCACGCGGCATTCTTCAGGCGGCGCGTCAAGCGCAATCGCTTTGTCGAACGAGTCAACGGGCTTCGTGTCACTCACGCGCAAGTTGATTGAGTTCGGGAGCGTGTGCAAGCCAACGTCGCACGCGAAACACGATTGCGCGCTGCCTTGACCGCAAGAATACTGGGGTTGAAGAACACAATTGTAAGGCGCGTTTCCTGGAGCGCAACGATACCCTGGAGTCGCAGTCGGGCAAGCCGGCAACGGAGTCGGCGGCGCAGTCAACTTGACTTGCGCGAGCGCGATAGCGGTGAAAGAATTTTTCTCGTTAATGCGTGCGTTGAACGCTATAAAACAGTCAGCGTTCGCGCTCGCGTTCTCTATTGGTTGCACTTCCACGCTTGCAGAGTCACGCAACGAAAACGATTGAGGGACAACCATGATCGGGGTTCCAGTGAAAACGCCGCTTCGCGGAACGCATGAAACAGTGGTCGTCACGCGTGAAGTGACCGGCAGCAAACTAGTTACAGTCAAGATTTTCGTTAAAGTGTTTGGGTTGCTTGAGTCGCCCTCAATTTTTATTGACGGTGGTTCCACTGTAATGAAGTCGCCCGCCAAAACTTCAATGGTGCACGACTCGAACGTTTTGAAACCCGGGCGTGAAACGCGCACTCCAGCCAACCCGATTGATGTCGCTTCAACTGGCGTGCGGTAAACCCCGTCCTCGCCTTTCCCTCGCGTGCCGTCGCCAGCAACTTCAATTTCTTGGCCGTTGAACGGCGTGCCTTCACACTCGAAGAACGTGACTACCGCGTCAGTCACGGGATTGTTTAACGAGTCTAACACGTTCACGCGCGCGTTCTCGCGTAGGCCTGCGACGAGCGACAACGGGGTTATCGTGACGTGGAACGAGTTTTTGCCTGAAATTTTCACGTAATTCGTTAACGCGTCAGGCTCGCTGCCTTCTTGTTCAGAGTAATAAACTTTGAGTGTTACCGGCGTTGAAGCGCTCGCGCGCAACGCACGGAATTCGAAGGCGCCCGAAATTTTTTCGCCTGGAAGCGCGACTGCTGAAACGCGTTCTTCGCGCTCGCCAAACTGGTTTTCTCCAGCGTTTCCAGCATTTCCCTCGTTCTCTTGAAAACTTGTTTTTTTCAACTGCTCTTGCTGCGCTGCCCGTGGAGTTGCTTGAGAAACGCTGGTTTCAGGAGTCGCAGAGTGCCCCAAGTACTCTAGGTTTTCGTTGAACACTATTCCAAGCGAAGCGGTTTCTTTCCCTGTATTCAACAACGTGTACTCGAGCTTGAACTGTTTTCCGAGGTCTACAGTAAAGCCGGCGTTCGCGCGCGCGCGCTGCGAGTCGCTAGAGAAAACGAGTTTAGAACACAAGCCGTTCTCGTCGCACGCTAGCGGGTCGCGCGTCACGCTCACTTCGCTTGCCGTAGTCTTTGCGCCGCAGAAGTCCGCCGGCTGCAGCGTTACTCCTGAACTCGTCTTGTCTAAAAGCGCGTTCAGCGTTTCCTCGTCGCTCGGCGAGAGGAAAGGAACGTTGTTGATGGTTCCACTCACGCGGTGGTGCAAGCGCAGTTTGTCGCCGGCCTTCGCGTTCGGCTTCACGAAAACGCGTAACGCGATTTCACGCGTTCCAACAAAGTTTTTTGGAAGCACGAAGTTAACCCACTTGATTAAACCGTCGCTTGTCTCGCTCTCGTTGCTTGCTTCGTTCACGCAACTCTCGTCCGCCTGCGTGCCCGAGTAAATCGTCTTCGTTTGGCCGGCGTCGAAACTCTTTACCGCGATTACGTCTTCCTCAACGCTCGCCGCGTCGCCGACGCTTACATAAAAACTCGTGGTTTCGCTTGACTTCGGCACACCAACCAGGAAACGAGCAGTATAGTATTCAGCGTTGCTTGCTTCACGCACTAGCTTGCCGCGAGAGTCAAACAAGCCGAGAAAACGCGAGAACGCGTTTTTAGTGAGCGCGGTCGGGTAAAGCGTTACGTTTAATTCCTTGTGCTCGCCGGCGCCGAGAACTTGCGTGGAAGTAGTCGCTTGCAGAAAGCCGGGCGCGCTCGCAGTCAAAACGAATTCGGTGTCCGGCGCGATTGCGAATTCGCATGCTCCCTTCGCGTCCGTAGTGCAACTAGTAATCAAGTCGCCGCCTGAAGTTAACGCTACTGCCGCTCCTTCAATTGGTTCGCTCGTGGAAACGTCGATTGCGTGAACCTTGAGTGAAGCTGGTTCTGGTTGTAACGCGATTGAAAGCATTAAGTCGTCGCTCGGCGTTGCCGCGTCGCTCTTGCCTTTCAGCAAGTCAAGCGATGCAGTCGCGTAAAACGCGTATTCCGCGTTCTTGACTTTCGCTGGAACGCGCATTACGATGGTGCCGTCTGCGCCAGTGTACGCTGGCGGAACGCCGAGCGGAAAACCGTTCGCGTTGTAAAGCGTGACGAGCGCGTTCGGCGCTGGCTCGCCTTTGTCGAGGGTTGCAATAGTGACGTCGAAATAGTTGCCTGCTGCTTCTTTAACTAAAACTATTTTCTTGGTTTGTCCTGCTTGCGCGAGTTCGTCGAATCCAGGCAGGAAGCCGTCAGCGTAAGCAGTAACGTAAAGCGCTTTGCCTTTAGGCGCGCTGAACACTGCTTCACCTTTAGAGTAATCGCTTGTTTCGCTTGCAAGCATGGTTTTCGTTGGCCGGTCGTAAACTGTAACAGTCGCGCCTCCAACAGGATTGTTTTCTTCGTCTACAACAACGATTTTTAACGCGTTCGGGTCAGGAACGCTTTTCTTGACGAGCGTGACAGTAATCGTCGGCGAGTCTTCCTCTAACGTGTAAACGTCTTCGCTTGAGTGCGGCTCGTAATCAACGTGTTTTACGGTGATGCGAAACTTTTTGCCGAGCGTTATTTTCTCGAAAGCGGCACTCCCGTCTTCACTAGTCTTTGCGTTGTAAAGCACTGCGTCAGTAAAATAATCTATTAATGAAACGAGCGCGTTGGAAACCGGGTCGAATTCTTCGTTGACGACGTTCACGCGCACCGTGCCTTCAGTTGTTTTCGTTAACGGCTCTGTTACCCGAGTCAATTCAATGAAAATCGTTGAGTCGAACTCGCTTCCACTCACGCTCCGAGTCTTTTTTTCAAAACCGTCTGCTTCAACGTTGATTGTCGCGTGCGAAGGCGCTTCAGCAAGTGGAACACTTACTTCAGCGAATCCGAACGAGTCGCTGGAAACGCTTTTCATTGTTCCGTCATCGAAAACGATTACGACGCTCGCCCCACTCACGTCGTTGCCTTCAACGTCTTTAACGCGCACGCTTATAGTCTTCGACGCAGGCGTTCTCGCTTCCGGAGAAAGAGAAACAGTGTTGTCTGCAGGCAACGGTTGCTTTGAAACCCGTTGAAATCCAGTCACAGAAACTGAAACGCTGAGGACAGCTTTTTCTGGAACGCGTTGGAATTCCGCGATTCCGTCAACGTTCGCGAGCGCTTCACCGAAGCGCGTGTCGTCAGCGTAAAGCGTGACGCCGGCTCGCGCGACCGGCGTTCCGTCAACAGCGTTTTTCACGAACACGCGGACGGTTTTGCCTGCCGGCGCGAGCAAGCTTGGAGTTGCGAGAAAGAAAACCGCGAGCGCGATTACTGCGATGATTGCAAGGGGCACTAGCACTCGAGGGCTCGGAACGCCTTTATCTTCAAGCGAAGCAATAAAGTCCTCATATTTTTCAGCAAGCCCCTCGAAAACCAATTTCCAGCCACCCTCGCCTCAAAAACCAAGAAACCCTTGAAGCCTTAAACCCCAAGAAGTCTTAAAACCCTTGAAGCCTTAAACCCCAAGAAGCCTTAAAACCCTTGAA
>JBBIMI010000037.1:0-5697 GCA_037444485.1 Microcaldota archaeon | reverse complement strand
CCTACCTCCTCGCGAAAACGCTGCGCGACGGCTTGAACTCGAAAGCGTTCACGAACGAAAACCTGCCGCAAGTAACGAGTTTGCTTAAAAAATGCATTACAGAACTTGAGAAAAAAGCGGACGTAACGCCCCTCGCAGCAGCGTTATTGAACAAAGAATTCAGGACAAAAGTGCTTGACTTAATACAACAAGAATCGAAAGCCACTGAATTAAACAAACACTTCCTAAAAACGCTTCCACTGCTTCAAGGCATTCAATCGCTTGAAGAACACAAGAAAATCAGCGCGCCCTTATTCCTAGAAGTTCTAGAAACCTTTAAAGAAGAACCAGGAAAACTCGAATCCAAAGATTTTTGGAACTACTTGGCGTTATACGCGAAACAACTTAAAGCACTAAGAAGAAAATTGAAGTAACGAAAACCAAAATAATTGAAAACAAGCAACAAGAAAAAAACAAGAAAACGAGGAAACAAGAAACCCAAAAAAAACTTTTACAACAAACAAACCACTTAAATCCCTGCATTACCTTTGCATTACTAATGCACGCTCTTCACGCATTAGTAATAAACAATTGAAAAACGTTGGAAGACAAGCTTTTCGCGCGGCGGCACCCGCGTTTTACAACACGCTCTTGTACGCTTTAACCAACTCATTCGTAACGCGGGGCACGGAGTACTTTAACGCGGTAGCGCGAGCGTTGCGTGATAACGTGCGCGCGTGGCGTTCGCTCGCGCAGAGAACGTGCTCGAGCTTCAGCGCGCATTCGCGCGCGTCGCCCGGCGTGAAAAGCAGTCCATTGCGTTCGTCGTGAATCGCCTCGGGAATCGCGAGCGCGTTAGCCCCGACTGCAGGCGTGCCGCACGCCATTGCCTCGAGGAGGGCTAAGCCTTGGGTTTCGAACGTTGAGGCAGTCGCAAAACAGTCTGCGGCCGAGTAATATAGTGGGAGCTCGCCTTCCGAAACGAAGCCGACGAAGCAAACTTTCTTCGCGACGCCCAACTCGCGTGCTGTTGCTTCAAGCGTTTTGCGCGCGGGCCCGTCGCCGGTGATTATGAAACGAGTTTCAGGGTGTTTCTCGTGCAGTAACGCGAAAGCCTGCAACAACACGTCAACGTTTTTTTCGAAACTCAAGCGCCCAGCGCTCAAAAGTATTTTCGCGTCGTCGTCAACGCCTAGTTTGCGCCGCGTTTCAGCGCGCTCGCTGGGTGACGAGGGCTTGAACTTGCGTGAGTCAACCGCGTTCGGAATCACGATTATTTTTCCGTCGTCGACACCGTTTTCTGCAAGCGCGCGTTTTATAGCGCGGCTGGGCGTAGTAACGAGGTCGAACGGCTTGTAGAAAGCGCGGATGCCGCGCCAAAGCGCGCGGGCAGCCAAGCGCGCGACCGGCTTGACGCGGATCACGTGCATCGTCGCGTACGGAATCATCGTGTGGAAAGTGCCTACGAGCGGCAGGCCGAGGAAACGCGCTGATTGAATCGCGGAAACGCCCATTGAAGCGAGCCCGTGGCAGTGAATCAAGTCCACTTTCTTCTTCCTGCAAATCGAAACGGCTTTGAAGGGGTTTAACGCGATAGAGTACTGAGGGTAAGGTGGGAAGGGAAGCGAACGAAAGTAAAAAACGCGGGGGTCACGGTTTTCCTTGCGCGCGCGGCGAGAGCCACTCGTTAAAATAAAGACGTCGTGCCCGCGTGCTTCTAGCGCGCTTCGCGACGTCGCGAGGGAACGCACTACTCCGTCAATGTTCGGCAGGAAAGTGTCTGTAAAAAACGCTATCCGCATTCTAGAGTATTTCCCCCACTTCTTTTTTCAAAACCAAAAACTATTTTTTTTCGAAACCAATATTTTCAAAATCTATAAATAGTCTGCAAACGTGATTTAAAACGATTCAAGAATGGTTTAAAACACGAGAGTTTTTAACATGTTGCCTCAACTTGGAAAAGAAAAAGAAAAAAAAATGGAAGCAGCTGCTGTTCTTCCACCCGCGCTCCCGTACGGGCCGTGGAAGACCGTCTACTCTGGCGAGTGGCTCGAATTCAAGACCACCATGTTCGAGAATTCAGAGCGTGTGTTGTTGTTACTCGCTTTCGATAAATCCGGCGGCGCGCTAGTACTCATGAAGAAAGGTTTTCTACTCGAGGGAAACGACGCTGAACTACTTAATTTCCTTAATTCCCAGAAACGCGTTTTGACTGTAATAGAAAAAACCAGCAAACTCGGCAGGTTTAAGTACTTGCTGCTTGAAACCGACCCAGCTTACTCGACAGCAATCGTGCACGAACTCCCAGCAATTTTGCGCACGCAGAAAACTTTTCTCGACGCAGTAGGCAAAGCGCTTGAAGAAATAGCGAAGACTTACGGCGCAAAGGCGACCGACTTCGCGCGCGCGCCCCAACAAGCAATCGAGCTAGTCCTCGGCGACCCTTTCCAAGCGCTCGTCTTCAAGCCGAGCGCCATCAACGCAGGCGCGCGAGAGCGAGAGCGCGCGGCAACGCAAGCGCGCGCGGTTATTGGTTTGAACGCGAACCGCGAGCAAGTAAGCGTGGTGATTCCAGCGTTGCGTAAAACCATGATAGTCGGCGAAACGCGGGAAAAGCGACTGCACTTGATGCACTTGCTCGCTGAATCAGCGTTGGAAAACAACATTTCGTGTTTTATTCTCGCCACTTCAAACGCTTGGGCTGGGTTGAGTGACGCGAATCATGATGAGAGCCGTTTTGAAGCGTTCCGCCTCACCACTCGACCGCACGGTTTTCCACTCAAACACTTTGCGCAAGGCGAAGGGCTTTTCGTAAACTTAAAGAAAATTGATGCGGTCGACTTCACGAAAGCTTACGGATTGAGCGAGGAAGCCGGCGACGCGATTTCTAAAGCATTCGGCAACGCTGCTTCACTCGATGAACTTGTGACGAGCGTGAAAATTCTCGGCGAGCAAGAGAGCACAGCAATCGCGAAAAGCAAGGCATTGCGCGTGCTGTACTTAATCCGCAAGGAGTCTCCGCTTTTGTTCGGGGAAGATAAACTCAAGCGTTTGGAAACCGCTTTCTCTCGCGCGCGAGAGAAAAACTTGGCGACTGCGAACGTGATTGATTTGAGCAAGGAAACCCGCGCTGTGCGCGAGTTAGTCTCGCGTTCGATTGCAAGCGGATTGCGTGAAGCGCTTGAGGAAAGCATTGAAAGCGAGAGCGAGGAAACCGAAGGCGCGTCACTTAACGCGCTCGTCATAGTCGAAGAGGATTACGCTTCGTTAAGCACCAGCTTGAAAGAAACCCTCATCGAACTCGCTGACGCAGGCGTCGGCGTCGGCGTTGTTTTTCATGCGAGCCACGCTGTAGACGCGCAGGATTTTCCCGCGACGCTCGCGTTCGAACTCGTCGGCGCTGAAGCAGTGATGTTCGACGGAAGCGTGAAAACGCGTTTTGCACCCCGCCCAGCGTTTTCAGCGTGCAGTGAATTCCCGCAAGTTTTGCAAGCCGCGCAAGCTCTGCAAACACGTCCAACGCAACTGTTCGCGAAAATAACGGCTGAAAAAAAAGAGAAAGAAAAAACAAAATCGGCGGCGCAGCCAACAACGGCACAGCCGATGCAGCCGACGCAACCGATGCAACCGACGCAACCGACGCAGCCTGCGCCTTCCGCAACGTCGGCGCGTGAGAGAAAAGAAAAACCTTTGCCGTTCCACGCATTCTTCAAACGCGCGTGAAAAAGAAAAACGAGAAAAAGAAAAAACGAGAAAAAAGCCAAAAAAGAGAACTTGATTCAATTATTTTATTGCTTGGTTTTCATTAATTACTTGGTTTTTCATTAGTTTGTTTTCATTACTTTTTTTCGTTGCTTCATTACTTTAAGAACCACGGCAACGCGTTCAACGCTAGCAGGGCGAGTGCGGCTGCGCTGAATGCGAGGGAAATGCGGAAACCATTTTTTTTCCCGAACGCAGCGCTGAACTCTTCGAAAACAATTCGCTGGCCGTCAGTAATGATTATTGGCAAGAGGTTTACTAGCGCGAGGACGAAGTTTAACATGAAAGTGTACGAAAAAACGATTGCTAGGAAAGACAACAACGCGTAAACCCACTCGAAGCCAACCAGCGGAACGTTGCGCGCGTCGAAAGCGATTTCTTGCGCTAGTTCGACGCCCAGCTTTCCGCCGACAGCAAGCGTCACGCGTTTTACGCCCTCACTCGTTTCAAGCACAGCAACGTCGCCGGCGCTCGCGTTAGCCAGCGCAGCGCGCAACGAAGCAACGTCGCTCGCATTCACTGCGTTAACGCGCAGTATTTCTTCGCCTTCATGCAACACTCCTGCTGCCGGCGAGTCTGGACGCACGCGTTGAACGACGACGCGGACGAATGACGCGCGTTTCTCGCCCGCACTAGTTGCAAACTCCGCAATTCCTTC
The DNA here is from genome assembly GCA_037444485.1 of Microcaldota archaeon. Lineage (GTDB taxonomy): Archaea > Micrarchaeota > Micrarchaeia > Norongarragalinales > Norongarragalinaceae > JBBIMI01. The sequence goes on along the minus strand of JBBIMI010000037.1, from coordinate 1,298 downwards.
CCCAGCGCTTGCTTTCTTTACGAGTATTGCCTTCAACGCGTCCGCGCTTTTGACTGGGATTCCGTCGACCGAAAAAATTTTTTCGCCGACAACGAATTGCGGAACAAGCGTTTTCTCGACTTCAACGCTCGCAATCGTTTGCTGTAACGCGAGCGCGGCAAGCGAAGCTGCGACGAGGAAAACTAGGAAGAAAACGAGGTTTGAAGCACTGCCTGCCGAGAGAATCCTGCGCTTTTTTTGGAGGTCGATGCGCTTGAATTTTTCTTCGTCCGGCTCTACGAAAGCGCCGACCGGCAGGAAGCCGAACAACAGCAAGCCGCTTGACTTCAAGCGCAAGCGCTCGACGTTGCATAACACTCCGTGCGCAAGCTCGTGCACGACAGCTATGATGATGATCGCGAAAACAGCTTGCCAAGGCACCGTCAAAAAAGGAATCAAGAGAGTCACGCCGGGCGCGGTGCCTGGCACGGTCAACACCGCAAACGCGTGTTGCGCGAGAAGGAAAAACCCGAGGCCGAACAACCCGAATAGCACCGCAAGCGCGAAGGAGACAAACAAGAGCGAGTCAAACGCGCCTGCAGGCTGGGCGAAGAAAAAAAACGCTTCGAACGCCAGCGCGCAAGCAGCGAGAGAGAGAAAACGCTTTAAGCGTTTTCGAAAAACTAAGAGCGAGAAAGGAATCCCGAATCCGACCGCAAAACCCCAGTCTGCAACGAAACGCGATTCGCGCGCGAAGCGAGTCGCGATTACTCGCATTGTTTTAAAACCCTTCTCGCCCCGCAGTAACAACAAGCCGTAATAGCCTTCCACGCCAGTCAACCGTTTTAACAACGCGCCGCAAGCGACTAAGTCGACGAGAAGGAAAAATGCTTTCGAGTAATTGTCTAAAGCGCTGAACGCTACGAACGCAAAGAAAACGATTGCGACCGCGACGACGAGCGCAGCAAGAATCTTACTGCTTAAACGCATTAATCAACCAACTCGAAACAAAAAAACTATAAAAAAAACTATAAAACAAAAAAATTCAAGAGTACTCTAAAAACGGTTTTTTAACACCCGCGTTTTCAAGCGAAGCGAGCATCCCGCTTCCGAACGCTTTACCTAAACCAGCGCTGAAACCCAAAAGCAATTCCGTCAAACCGGGCGCCTCGCGTAACTCGCAAGTTGCCGGAATCCCGCGCTCGTCAACAGAAGCGTTTCCAAGCGCGCCTGCCTTGCGCAGCGCGTCGTCAAAAACACCAATTTCGTCCACTAGCCCTGCACGCAACGCCATCTTCGCGTTGAGGATGCGCGCGTCA
>JBBIMI010000036.1:0-6203 GCA_037444485.1 Microcaldota archaeon | reverse complement strand
GCGCTTCAATCCGAGTTTCTCAAGCAGCTTGCGCAAGCCCAAATAAATGTTGTAAGCGCTTTCGTGCCGCGCAATCTTGTGTGCTTCCCGCGCGCAGCCCAGCATGTGCAGCGCTTCTGCGAGTTCGGTTTCGTTCAAACCGATTCCGTCAACATTCTTGCTTACTTCTATTAACACTTTCTTTTCGAGTTCCTTGTGTTCTATGGGCACGTACTCCCAGTGCAGCAAGAGCTTCTTGTTGTTTTTCTTGAGCGCGCGCAACTGCGAGCAAACGCGTTTCAAACTCTCGGCGAAAGCCTTGTGGTCTGGCTTCAAGTAATGGAAGCCAGCCAAGAGCGCCACGTCGATGCTCGAGCCTAGTTTTGGGAGCAGTGGTTCGAGTTCTTTCGAGAACAAGGGTTGCTCGCGTTTTTCGCTCGCGATTATTAATCGGTTGGCTCGCGGGCTTGCAAACTCGCGTCCGCCTACGCGCATCACGTCGCCGCGCTTGAACTCGAGAATCCAGTTGATTTTCAACTCGTCGCCTGGCCGCGCTGCTTGTTTTGGTGGGAGGAAAACGAGTTTCTTGTTTTTTGCAGCTGGCACTCGCACGCGTTCGTCGAACAACGCTGCTTGCTTGGGTGAAAACAACGCTGGCCAAGCGATTGCTTTCGCGCCAAGCGCGGTTACGGTGTTCGCCATTATTCCAGTTTGTCCGCCTAAACGCTTTTCGTCAGGTTCCCCGAAAAACGAGTTTAACCAATCAAACGCGTCGCGTGCGCCGACGACGTGCAATGCTTTCCCGAAGCGAATGCAGTGCAAAAGCGCGGCAAGCACGCCGAGCGCGTTGCCCGCGCTTTCAATCACTTGACTCTCGCTTTCTGCAAGCACTCGCGTTGCTTCTTCTGCTTGCAGTGTCGCGGCGAAAGCGTTGACTCGCGTAAAGTCGACAAACTTAATGTAATCAACGTTCGCGTTGAATGCGAGCAGCACGCGCGCGCGCAGTCGCTCGCTGCGCGCTCGGGCGTAACGCTCGTTCCAAGCGTTTTTTACTTCCGTCGAAACCATGGTTTTACTCGTTTTTGTTTACGCGGAAAAAGAATTAAAAGCTTGCTTGAAATCAGGCGGGGCTTCAACTTAAACCAACAGGGAAACGCGGGTAACCGAACGTGTTTTAAAAGAGTTCTGCATTATTGTTTTTCATGGTTGAACGCGCTCCCACCGGCATTCCTGGTCTTGACGAGCTTCTTGAAGGCGGTTTTCCTCGTCAACGCTTGATTCTAGTAAGCGGGGCTACTGGAACTGGAAAAAGCATTTTCGGCATGCAGTACATTTACAAGGGGCTTGTCGAGCACGAGGAGCCAGGCGTTTTCGTGACTTTCGATGAAATGCCTGGAAAACTCCGCGAGGACATGCTGCGCTTCGGCTGGAACTTGAAAGACCTCGAGAAAAACGATTTAATGGCGGTAATAGACGCGACGAGCGCGCGCGCAGGCGCGCCGAGCGAGGAAGAACACGCGTTGATGCCAGGCCAACTCGATTTAGACCGCGTCTTGCTTGAAATCATTTCAACAGCCAGACGCATCAACGCCAAACGCCTCGTGATAGACTCGCTCGCGAGCATGGGACTGCGTTTAGACGGCGACGCGGAAGCGCGGCGTTCAGTCCTCAAAATGAGTTACGTTCTCGCCCGCAGCGGCCTGACAACGATTCTCACTACCGAAGTTCCCGAGCAGGCGCCTGGCGGCGCGATGCGTTTCTCGAAGTATGGAGTCGAAGAATACGTCGCAGATGGCGTGATAATGCTTAATTTATTGAATATTGGTGGAAAGGCGCTTAGAACATTAACAATCAGAAAAATGCGTGGAACTAAACATTCTTTAGATATTAATACTTTAGAAGTAGTAGATGCTGGCTTAAAAGTAATTGCTGGGACAGTGTAACAATGGTCATCAATTCAATAAAAGACCACGTCTTGGAATGGTACTTCTCGCATTTCATTTTTTCAAAATCTCAAATCATTGATCAGCCTGGCTTTATTATTTTCAATATTTCTGGAAAATCTCCAGTTTTCATACGCCAAGTTTTAGTTCCTGAACGTTTTTTTACTACACTTGAAACTCGTTTAGTTAAAGATTTCGGGGATAAAGGTAAACAGCTTTTATATTCTGCCGGCAAGAAATTTGGTTATCGTCTTTCCGCAGTCGGCCGATTTCCAAAACGTGGAGAAATTTCAGACGGCAAGCTTAAAGACTATTTTGTAATAGTAGACAAATTCATTGAAGGAATGTACGCAAGCCTATTCAATCATACTCTCGATTTAACAATTCCATTTGTTTCAGTCCGCTTAAACAAATTCGTTGTCATAAACGAATTAGGCTATGGATACTTTATCCCATTGGGTGGAGGCGCTGGAATAATCTCTTGGCTCTTGAATGATATAAACATAGAAGGCGTTCAAGTAGAAAAACAAGGTGACAATTTTATATTATATTACGCGCCAAGAGATTTTTTAAAAAAAAACTTTAAAGATGTTTATACTGAAACTAATCTTTCAAACTTTTCTTTAGAAAACTATTATTCAGAATTCAATAGAGTCACTGAGGTTAAACATCAACTTTCATTAAAGAACTTGATTGAATCAAACTTTTTCGATTATTCTCATGGTATTCTTTCGCATTCCGGCGAACGTTTTTTCATAATCGAATCGAGTGCACTTTATATTCTTGAAAAAGAATTAATGCAAGAATCTTGGAGTGCAGAAGTGCTTAAAGAAAGCGCTTTAGAAGGTGGAAAAGTGTATGCTTTTCAAGACGTTAATTATTCCAAGACTGATTTGGAAAGGTTTTTAACAGCTTTCGGTTTTGGAGACCCATTTATAACAATCGCGAATGGAAAAGTTAATGTTACCTTGTCAAGATTTCCGTGGACTAAATTCTCTCACGACATCAAATTCAATTTAATAAAATGGTTTTTGGAAGGTTTTTTTTCTAAGGCTTTAAACAAAAAAATTGAATTTTTAACAGTTTCTAAGGATGAAAGGTATGGTTACTTATCTTTAACTTTTTCTTAATATTTTATTAGATTTTTTCTGCAATAAATACTGTTCCATTTAAATACATTTTTACGCTGGAAAATACTGTGCTAAGCTCTTTAAACAGCGTTTCTCTGTATGGATAGTCTTTATGTGATGGTATTACGTGCATCAAGAAAATAGGGTTTCTCTCAAACTTTGAAGCGTGAGTTAATTGAAAAATTACGAGAATTCCTTTTGGTTTTAAAATAGAAAAAATTTTTTTAAACAAAACCAGCCGTTCAGCCGGCTTTACGTGATTTAAAACCAGCGATAAGAACACAACATCATAATATTCTTTTTTAGGTAGAGTTATAGAATTAATCAATTTTGTTTTTAACGCATTTTCTTTAATCAAACTTGATTTGGTTTCGCGGCGCAATTTGTATAAATTTTGTTTTGCAATGTTCAAGTATTTCTTGCTTGGTTCCATTCCTTCAAGAAATATTTTCTTTTTACATCGTTTTAAAATCAATTCTAATCCAACGCCACTGCCGCAACCATAGTCAAGTATTCTTGCACCATCATTTATTTTTGAAACAAATTTATCTACCGCATAGCCGCGTAACGGATTTGGAGCTTCAAGCATTATAGCGTCCCATAATTTTAGAAATTTTTTGCTCGAAAAACCAGTATGCATAACCGGCTTCCCTGTCTTCAGTGTGCGTAATGCTTTTTTCCTTAAGGTTTCTGCCCACTTAACTGAAGCTGGAAAATGTTTTTCAAGAAAACTATAATTTTTTTTATTAATTTCGGGAGGATTTTGCAGGAAGAAATACTTACCTTTCTTTAACTCTAACACTCTTTGACCTACTAAAAAATCTAGTATGTGTTCAAGCATTTTCTTGTTTTTGATTTCACGTGCGTGCATTAATCTTTTTAATGAAATGCCTTCCTTCAAGAATGGAATTGCGCCAGCCTTCTTTAAGATTTCAAAAGCAAAAAACGCGTATATCGGCGTGCTTATCTTAAACATTTTGATTGCTTTTCTAAACTCTTTCTCGAACAATAGTTTTTTTAGTAAGAGTAAAGTCATCTTAACAATCTCCGCAGTTCGACATTAGCTCTTCTAGGAGTAAAGAAATATGTTAAAATCAAGATATTACCAGCAAAAAACAAATTAGTTAAAAACAAGAAAATTAATTTTTCATTCAACAAGAAGATAGTGTAATTCAAATAAACTGCAAATGTTGAAATCACGTATGCCGCGTGAAGTAAATATGGAGGAAAATCAATCAACAATAATAATATGATTGGAAGCAAAGGTAATAAAATAAACGGTGTTGGCGTGATGATAAATGATAAAATTATTAACGTTATTGATACAACGTAACTCATTTTCTTACCAAAAATAGTTGGAAAAGTATACTTGTCGTATTTCATGTCACGCACGTCCCCAACCAGGTTTCTCGATGCGGTAATTAAATAGATTAGAATTGCTTGCGGCCAGTAATTAACAAGCCCTATTAGGGAGTGTGAGTGGAACAATACTATTGTTAGAAAGATTATTACTTCAAGAAATCCACGAATCAGAAAAGAAATTGGGCTGACTAGCTTAACTCTCGACTTGTTAGCGTACGCTAAGCAGAGAATAAGCATTGCAACAAACAGTGATAAAGCTTTCGGTTCATTTAAAAGTACAATTATCAAGAATAGTGCAACCGCAAAGAGAAGTAGAATAGCTGGCAAGCGTCTATGATCCAATTTAAAGTGAAAATATTCTCCTATAAAAATCGCAATCATCCACAACAAGAGCCCGGCAATGGAATCGACGAGTAATGAAAATGGTGTTACTGCGTTAATAATAACGTCTGCCAAGACAACAATAGATATAATACCGATGAAAGAATACGGCCTAAGGAAAAGTATTTGCGTTATGAACTTATTTAATTTCATTTCATTCTGAAAAATAATTTCAATAAACTATTTAAGCTTTATTAGTTTAATAAAAATAAATGATTACCATTCTTGGCGCAGGCATTGCTGGATTAAGCGCTGCAATAGTTTTGGCGAAAAATGGCGAGAACGTTAAAGTTATAGAAAGAGCGGGCGTTGGAAAAAAATTTGGCAAAAGCGTGCAAGTGATAAGGAATTACGAGTTTAAGAAAGATTTTCTGAAAAAAATGAGCGAGTACGGGCTGAAGATAAACGCGAAACCCATCATGCGAAGCTACAAGTACTCGCCTTCTCTAAAAAAGAACGAGATTTATTCTGAAAACACACCTATCTTTTACGCTTTAATGCGTGGTGACGAGAACTCTCTCGAAATAGAGTTGTTAAAGGAAGCTGAGAAAAATGGTGTGGTTGTTGAAACTAATGTGGTTGGAAGATTTTCTGATGCGGACATACTCGCTTGCGGAGCGGTATTTCGCAACTCGTTAGGTTACGAAATGCATTATGTTGACGTCGATAACCCCATCGATGGCGTGCATTTTTTTCTCAATAATGATTATGCGCCTCAAGGTTACATCTGCGTAATGCCTAATGGAAAAAATGGTTGTGAAGCAACGGTTTTGCTTACTTCATTTGACGAAAATTTCGCCCAGAAGATAAAGCAAGCGCTTGAGAAATTCATTGTTGAAAATGAAGTGGTTAGAGGACTGTTGGACGGTGCGACTTTGGAATCGAAACATTTTGGTTTCATTCATTACAACGTTCCGAAAACTGCTGTAATCAACAAAAAGCTTTTGGTGGGTGGTTTTGCGGGGTTTACTGAAGCAGCGAGGGGCTTCGGATTGAGTTACGCCATCATATCAGGAGCGTTGGCTGCCAAATCAATTATTGAAAAAACGAATTATGATGTGCTTTGGAAAAACGAGTTTGAAGCAGAGTTGATTCACGCGTTCAAGCGAAGATTGTTTCTCCAGAAACTTTCAAACAACGATTACGAAAAACTATTTTCAATCGAAAAACCAAGCGTAAGCATCGAAGAATACAAGACCACAAAGCAGGAACAAACCCACAACTTCATCCAACGGTTTTTGGTTGACGCGCAGGCGAACATGGCGCTCGAAAACTGGCGGAAGCGATACGATTTAAGCAAGCTAATCAAGTAATCGTGCTTGGCGAGCATGTGCTTGCGACTGGACAGCGACGCGGAAGCAAGGCGGTCGGTGCTGAAAATGAGTTACGTTCTCGCGAGAAGCGGTTT
>JBBIMI010000035.1:0-6552 GCA_037444485.1 Microcaldota archaeon | reverse complement strand
ACAAAAACATTTACGTGATTCCACACGTGAAAACAAATAAAGGAGAAGAGTTGAGCTGCGACTGCTTCCAGATTCCGTTCGACAACATTCTAGACAAAGAAGAACCTTCGGAAACCACGACGTCGGTGACAGGCAAACAACCGCAAGCGACGCTGCTAGTGCAACCACCGCCGAAAATGATTAAATCGTTTAAAGTCTACGATTGGAGAACAAAACCCGGCTTGACTTTCATGGCTAGCATCGAAGTGCCTGGGAACGTCGACGTGACCAAGGTGGTGTACTACGTTTTGGAAGACTCCACTAACACGAAAGTCCTCAGTGAGCAAACGCCGAAGCAAAAGAACCTAATTAACAAGAAGATCGGTTTCTTGACTCCAGCGGTGCTGAAGGAACAAGAATTCATGAAAAATAAGAAAAAAGGCGATAAGCTTTCATTCACACTCTACGTGGTAAACAAGAATACAAACACGACAGAATTCCGCAACGCGACTTACAAAATCGCGTGGACGACGGGAAAACCGGCGCAACCCGGCGAACTCGTCGTGACTCCCGGCGGGGACGCGAAAGAGTTTAAACTCAAAGAAAGAGAAAGCAAGAGGATAACGGTCTTCAGCAACGGCGCGAAGTACGAGTACGACTTGTTCATGGACTCGCTTGGAATCGCCGGAGGCATCGCTTACTTGCGCGAAAACGGCGAATTGTGCGACTGCACCCAATGGTTTCCGGGCGCACCCTTGAATCTAGCGCTATCGGAAGAATTCATTATATGCGGGGGCTGGAGTGAAATCGGCGGGCCGTACTTCAGACTGAAGGCTGTAGACAAAGAAAACGACGAGTACGTCGGGGTCATCAACGTGAAGGCGTCAACGCCATTCAAGCCCTGCCCAAAGTAACAAGCGGAAGCGGATTTAGATAACTACAAGTTTTCGAAACCTTAAATAAAGTCTTTTTCTTTTCTTTTTGTTGATGGCTAGTCCGCAGAACGAGCGTGGAGAGCGAGAGAAAGAAAGAGCGCCAGCGCGGGGCGCAACGCCAGCGCGGCGCGTTGGCAGCGTTGGCGGCGTTGGCGGGGAAGCGCCGGGTGCTGGCAGGGGGCCGGCTTCATTGTACGCCGAGCGGCCGGGCAAGCCGTTGCTCGCCGAGGAAGTTGAAAAACCGAAAATCCCGTTTTTCGTCAAGCTAACGAAAGGAGTGGGCCGCGCGTTCCGCGGTTTCGGCAAGGGCTCAAAGTTTTCTGAAGCGCAAGCAGACGCTTTCGCGTTTCTGGGTTGGGAAATTACTGCGGAAGAGTTTTACGCGACTTACAAGACGCTCTTCGTGTTCGGGTTATTGTTGGGCGCGGTTGCAGGCGGCTTGCTTTACGTTTTTCTTCCAGCGGACGACGTCATCAAGCTCGGCGTGCTAGGCGTTTGCTTGCTCGCACCCATTATCTCGAGTTTTTACTACTTGAAGTATCCTTACAGCGCAGTCGAAAAACAAAAAATTCAGTCGCTTGCTTACGTGCCGGAAATCGTGAATTACTTGGCGATGAGTTTACGGTTGTCGCCGAACCTCGAGCGCGCGGTCGCGTTCGCTGCAGAACACGGGCGCGGAAAGATTGCTGAAGACTTGAAGAAAATAGTTTGGGACGTGCAAATCGGCAGGTTTTTGAGCGTCGAGGAAGCACTCGACGACCTCGCGTACCGTTGGGGGAGTTACAATGAAGACTTCAAGCACGCGTTAATGTTGATTCGCGCGAGCGTTCTCGAGCCAAGCAAAGCGGAACGAGAGGAAATGCTTGAAAAAGCGAGCGCCGACGTTTTAGAGGGAACGCGCGAGAAAATGGATTTGTACGCCCGCAAACTACACCAGCCAACCGTGTACTTGTATTACTTTGGAATTTTGTTGCCGTTACTGCTCGCCATCATTCTACCCATCGGCGGCGGGCTTTCCGGGCAATCGCTCGCGAAACCCGAATACTTGTTTTTAGCGTACAACATCTTGATTCCCGTCGGAGTTTACTTGTTCGGTCAAAACATTTTAGCCGGCAGGCCGCCGACTTACGCGCCGCCAGACATTCCAAAAAACTTTCCTGGAGTGCGAAAACGCGATTCACTGAAAATCGTTGGAGTAATCGCGTTGCTTTTAGTCGCGTGGCTCGGCTATGCGACTGACCAAGGCGAAACGCAAGCGTGGGTTAACTCTATCGTGCTTCCAGTAAACGGTTTTCTTAATTCGTTGAGCGGCGGCGCGTTCAACATTCCAGGCGTTGACCCGAACGAAGGCATTAAAATCGTTGGCACGCTCGGCGGAATTCCTGCTTACTTGTCGCCTGAGGGACGCGCTGAAGAAATCGCTAAACTCCCGCACTTAAAGTTTTTTTACGACGAGTGGAGAATATTCGTCGGCAATTTTACTACGTTCGGCTTACTGATTGGTTTTAGTCTCTTCCTATACTTTTGGTTGACTGCAGAGTACGCTGACCGCAAACGCGTTCAAGACGAGATTCGTTCAATGGAAGGCGAGTTTAAAGACGCGTTGTACGTGCTCGCGTCACGCTTAGGCGAAAACAAGCCTATTGAGGAAGCGCTTCGCTCGGCAGTGCAGTTCCTGCCGAAAAGCGCGATCGCGAAAACAGTGTTCAGCCGCGTGTTAGACAACATTACTGCCATGGGAATGAGTTTAGACGCAGCTATTTTCGATGAGACGTTCGGCGCGCTCCGCATGCTTCCTTCGCGCGTGATTCGCAGCGGAATGCAGTTCCTTGTTTACAGCGTAGAGCTCGGCGTGAACGTTGCCGCGAAGTCCTTGATTAGTTTATCGCTTCAACTGCGGAACGCTGCAAAGATTGACGAGTCGCTTAAAAAACTGCTTGAAGATGTTACTACTGTCTTGCGCACGATGTCGACTTTCGTCGCGCCAATAGTGCTCGCAGTAGTAAGCGCGATGCAGAAACTGATTACGAGTTCAATCGCGCAAGCTGGCGCGGGCGCTGCGGAAGCGACTCCAACGCAACTTCAAGCAAGCGGGACCGCCGGATTCAATTTGCCTGTCATGTTCGGCAGTGAAGCTGTAAAACAAGCAGCTGACCCAGCGATTTTCACGCTTATAATGGGTGTTTACGTGATTCAAATCGTAGCGTTGTTAACGTACTTTACTGCTCAAGTGGAAGACCCACGCAACAAACTACACGTTTGGACCAGCATTGGTAAAGCGCTTCCCCTCGCGGCAGTTCTTTACTCTTTAGTGGTTTACTTTGCAGGCACGAGCATCGGCGGATTTACTTAAACAACTTACGCTTAAAAGCGCGGGATTTCAGTGCGCCGTCCAGCTTGCGCTGGCTGCGCCACCATCAGCGCGCGTAACGCTCGCGAAACGCGGCACCCACAAAAACCGGCGAACAACCGAAGCGAAACAATTACGAGCATTAACGAGCATTAAGGTTGATTCGTCCCGCGACTGAACTCGCGGGATTTCTCAACAAAACGCATTAAAAAAATCGTTTAAACTCGAGAATCGTTTTAAAAACGCGACCAACAAAGCGTGTTTTTTTTACTTTCTAAGGTTTTAGTTTATACTTTATTTCAAAACGCTTAGATTTTAGGTTTTTAAGGTTTCTTGGTTTTAAGGTTTAAGTTTTTTAGGTTTTAGTTTTTATTTAGTTTGAATTTTGGGTCTCGGTTTAAGTTTTAAGGTTTTAGTTTTTAGTTTTTATTTTTTGGTTTTTATTTATTTTTAGTTTTTATTTAGTTGTGAGTGGTTGAATGCCTTTCTTTTGCAAGTGCTTTAAGAAAAGGCTTGCGTTTTTTGAAGGTTTTCCGGGTTCTTCAAGTTTTTCAAGTTTTTCAAGCGCGTGAATTTTTTTAAAGTTGCTCGGCACGTTCTCCATTTTCTGAAACGAGGGAAGCGCGCCCAAGTACAAGCCTAAAAACGCTGGCTTTACCTTATTTAATTCTTCAATTATTTTTCGAAGCGTTGCGCCTGACTGAACGTCATCCTCGACGACTAGAACGCGTTTTCCTTCAAGCACGCTCAAGTCGTCAAATGCTTTAAAAGAACGTTTTTCACCCCATTCTGCTTCTGGAATGTTAACTGCTAGAGTCTTGAGCCCTAAATCACGAAAAAAAGGTTCGTAAGCAAAACCTTCCGGACCAACTATCAACGCGTAATCGTAACCGTGTTTTACTGCCTCGAACGCCGTGCGGAAAGAAGCTAGAAAATCATGCGGAGCAACTTCAAGTGTTACGCCTCTTTGCTCTGCGCATTTTAAGGCAAGCGGCACGTACCGCGCTCTAGCAATAACATGCGCGTAATCTGAAAGCGAGACTTTAAACGTGTTTAATAAATCCTGCATTCTCTGCAGTGATTCAATTGCTTTTAATTCTTTCGGCAATTCAAGTGTTGGCGATTCAAGTAACGAGTTTAAAGAATCATGCAAGTATTCAAGTCTAGAAACAATTTTTTCTTTGACTTCTTCTGTTCCAGGAAGAAAAGGATTCAAAGAATTGTAAAGCTTTAAATGCTCTTTCAAGGAATTCCCAAGCGTTTCCGCAACTTTTTTCGCAACTTTTTCCGCAACTTTTTCCGCATTTTTTTTCGCATTTTTTTTCGCATTTTTTTTCTTAAATTTTTTTAGTGTGGAAACCATTGAATTTAATTCGCGGGTTATTTTCAGCCGCCTTCCTTCAAGCGTGCCTAAACGCTCGTGAAGGTTTAAGAAAAGATTGCCAACCTTGCTTGGTGAAACATTTTCAGGGTGGTATACTTCTTGAATGCCTTCGGGAATGTTTTTGAGTTTAAGCATGTTGGGACCATAATTAAAAAAAACACTGATTTTTGCTGGGTTAAAACTTTTGAGTTCTTTAACAGCGAGTTTTAAAGTCTCGCCTTCAACTACGTCCTTGTCAAAAAGCAAAACCCGTTTTTTTTCGAAATCTTTTTTTTCAATCGGATCCTTCCAAGTTAAAGTCGGAATTTTTTTTGCGTGGGCGTGAATCTCAACAACCTTGCTGGGCAGGCCAAGCAAGTCAGCAATCGCGCCGGAAAACAAGCCTCCGCGAGCAATTGGAACAACAACATCATACTCTTTACAAATCTCGTTAATCGCCGAAATTTGTTTATGAAAATTGGTGTAAAAAACAGTGCACGCGCTAGGATCAGAAAAACCATGCTTTTCCAAGTACGAAAGCAAGTGTTTTTTAAACTGGTTTGTGATGGTGCTAAAAGCGTAGTCTGCAGTTTCAGGATGTTTGTTTAACAAGCGACGCAGTCCATCGTAATCCTTCAACTCGAGAAAAGACAAGCAAACGTCACTATCGTTTTTTAAACCTATTTTTTTAATTATCTTGCGAAGTCCATTGAAATCCTGTAAAAACGTGAACACCAAGCGAGGTATGTAAGGCCTTCCTCGTTTTAAAAAATAATTTGCTTTCTTGCGTAAAAATTCGCGTTCATCTTCTGAAAGTTGTGAAGGAACGGAATCAGGCTTTTCAATCAACTTCAAAATGCGTTCTTTTAGCTTGTTTTCATACTCGAAGTCTTGCATAACTAACTTTAAATCACGCTTTTTAAAAAAAATTGTGTTTTACGCAATCCGCGAAACCCATTTACTCCAATTCCATTTATTTTATTTCTAACCATTTCTAAGCCGTTTTTCTTAAGCACCCTGCACGCGTTTCTCAAACTCGGCAATCGGCAAACAACAATCGCATCGCAATCGCATCGTCAAATTTACTTGTTAAACCACTAAACCTACTAATAAACCTACTAAAATAAACCTACTAAACTCACTAAACCTATAACCGCAAGTTAAGAAAAAAAACGTTCAGCGCTTTTGACGCTTTTAACGCCTTTAACGCCTTTGGCGAAAGGCTTTTTAAAACGATTTTAGTATAATTTAGAGGAAAACAAAGAAGAAAACAAAAAAAAGCCGAAAAAGAGCCGAAAAAAGCGAAAAACTGAAAAAACCGAAAAAACGTTTTTTTCTGTGGGAAAAACGCTTTAAAACAACTCGTTTTCTGCCGAGAAAAAAAGCGTTTTCATTCCTAGTTCGAATCTCGAAAACGAAAATCTTGAAAAAAAGATTTGAATCGGTTTTCGCGAATCGGTTTTTCGTTCAAGAATTTGTTTTCCACCGTCGTTTTTTTACGGCGGTTCAAAACACGCGCTATCACGCGCGAGGAAAAACAAAAAAATGAAAAAAGAAAAAAAACAAAAACGAAAAAAATGAAAAAAGAAAAAGCAGGTTAAACCGTTTTTAAACTAAAAAGAAAAAACTAAAAAACTAAAAAAAAGAAAAAGAAAAAGTTTGAAAATAAAAACAAAATAAAGAAAGAAAAGAAAAAAGAAAGAAAAGAAAAGAAAAAGAAAATAAAAAAAAGTAAAAAGAAAGAAAAAAAGAAAAAAGAAAAAACAACTAAAAAAATAAAAAAAAAGAAAATAGAAAATAAAAAAAGAAAGAAAGAAAAGTAAAAAGAAAATAGAAAAAGTAAAAAGTTTGGAAGTTTGGGAGAGGTGTTTTGAAGAATGGCTGAAAAACCGCACTTGAACTTGATTTTCACTGGCCACGTTGAC
>JBBIMI010000034.1:0-6595 GCA_037444485.1 Microcaldota archaeon | reverse complement strand
GCCGTAAGAAAGCTTTCTTGCTTTTCCGTTGTCAACGCCGGAAGCAGAAGCTGACGCGCTTCCGCTTCCACTAATCATTTTCACCACGATTTTACGCGAACCCCACTGAGCGTTGTTGATTACTGCCCACAATTGCGGCGCGCCGTAAGTTTTGTCTACGGAACCGTCGGCTTTATGCAGCCAAGTTGTAGCTACTGGCGCGATGAACAAGCCGTAGAAACGCATTTTCGCATAGCGTTCCATGCCGCCTGCAAGCGTTACAGCGACAGTGTTTTTCTTTGGGTCCGTCACTCCGAAGACCGTGATGTTTATTTCAAGCGATGTTTCAGGAATCTTGTTTCCAAACATTTTGTAACTCGTTGGGCAAGCGCTTGGATCATATTTGACGACGTTAAAGCCGGGCCGCGTGAATCCACTCAAGCCTGGGCTCCAGCTTCCGACTTCGCCGGTTTCAATGTTTAAAGGCGCGCTCGAGTAACAAGTAACCGCGTCAGGATTCTCGCTTGCTTCAACGTTTGTTTTGACTGAAAGCGTTTTGTTTGACTCGACTTTAGTGACTAACCAACCGGCTGGCATGTAACCAAACGGGTAAAACTTTATTCCCTTACAGTTGTATAATCCACTCATTCCAACGTCAGCAAAAGCACCCATTTCGTCAGCGTTAAGCAAAACACGTATTCCTTTTTCATCCGTGTAATTCACGTGCACGAAGTAAAAACAGCGGTCAGTGTCAGTAATGTTTTCGAAAACGCACTCGCGTCCAGGAATAGTATCGCAGTACCTGCCTATGTACTCGCTTTTCTTAGCTGTTGCTGGAACGAAATAATTTTTCGAGTAAGAACCATTGAAAACCACGATTACTCCAGCGCGCCAGCCGTGTGATTGCTTGCCTTCATCTTCAGGCACGAGTGGAACGAGAGACGCTTTTCCAGAAACAACGGTGTCTTTCTGCAAGTCGCCAACAGGAATTTCTACAAACGATTTCCCGGAATCAGGTTGGAAACTCTGCCCGTTGAATTCCGCCTTAATTATTTTCACGAATTGCCTGCAGTCGTCTGAGTTGTATTGCTGGTTCTGCACGAAGGAACGCAGTTCTTGCGCGTTTTCAGGCTCGCCTGTCGGCGAGTTTGCTGTGCAACGCCACATTTTCGACCTGTTCGGATGCTGCGTTTCATCGTTTCCAAGCAACGGGTCAAGCATCGGCTCCGGGTAATCTATCGAAGCGTTTTCAAGCGCGCAGCCTTTCGGGTAGTAATACAAGTCGTTTGGATTCACTGCCCACGCAGGCCATTTTTCTGGAACTTCGATGCGAAGCACTCCACCGTAAACGTTTTCGCTCGCGTTAATACTGAAAGTCAATTCAATGGGCTTGTTTTTAGAGTCTTGCGGAACTTCGTAGTCAGGCCCGGTTGCTTGAATCGCAAACGCTGGAAAACCTGCGAACGCGCCAAGCACTCCAGGCAAGCTTTGAAAAACGTACGAGTCAGTGGTTGGGTCGCGCGAGTACTTGGTGCACGAGTAAGCTTGAGGCTTGAAATCGGGTTTCGACGCGTTGCTCGCGCAGTAAGAATACGAGTCTTCAGCGCACGAAGCCCAATCGTCTTTCACGAAAGCCTCGCTGTAAACTTGCCGCGTTTCAATAGTGCTCTTGAGCTCGTTATAACCTTCTTGCTTTAGTTTAAGCGTTATCTCGACCGGTTTTCGCGCCGGTCCCCCTGAAATCGAGAACCAAGTCGAGTGATTCAACTCGTTCGACTCGTTTATTTCTTGAAGCGAGTTCGCGCTCGCAAAACTCAAAGTCGCTGGAACGTTGTTTGAAGCCTGCAGCGTCCAACCGTAAATTGTTCCAGAAAACGCGTAAGGCCACTTTAACGGCGGGTAGTCGCTGCATTCCTTCAACGCGCTCAAGTCAACTTGAACAGGCTTTCCAGAAGCCCACTCTGAGTCGAAGACGTTTTGTTTTTCAGGGCCGCACTCTACGCCGCTTTCAGGAATTGGAATGCTTACGTTGTCAACGCGCAGGAATTGCGGTCCGACTGCGTAAAGCAAGCGCGTAAAGTCTTTTAAAGGCGTGAAGACTTCAACGTTATAGAAAGCAAGCAACGGCGTGTCGTTAACAGCTTGAAAACCAGCGTTGCCTTCCTTTCCTTCTTGATGAAAACGCAGTGAAACGCAGAAGCCTTTCCCGCACGTAGTGCCCGGACTCAAGATTACTATATCCTTCGAATCAGCTTCAGCGTCGCAGCCGCTTTCAAGCGGCGTGTCAGGCTGCGTTCCGAGGCGCGGGTCGAACGGGTTTCTCACGAAACCCCCGTCACTCTTTTTTCCGAAAGCACGGTACTTGAACGCAAGCACTCCAGACTTTGTTTCATCGTCGAGTTTCGCGTCAGTGCTTACAGTAAAATTGATTGAAGCATCGTAATTCTTTGCTCCACCCCAAGTCAAGTCAAGCCACGAGTACTTATCTTCAGAAGAAAAGTCGGGAGTCTTCAAATCGCTGCAGCCGCTCTTCGTCTCGTCAGCGATTCCAGCTTGCTCTAAGGGTGCGAGAGGCGCGTACCCGGTAATGAAAGCGTTTCCGAAAGGCTCTAGGCGCAAGTGCACGCCGCTTGCCTGCAATCCTGCGGTTGCTTTCGAAACGAGTTTTAGGCGAGCAGTGTAAGAATGCCCGAGTTTTAGTTTCGAGACGGGTTCTTGCGAGAACGCGTCTACAACGAACGGGTCGGACGGGATTGCTTGAACGTCACTCAAGTCTTCCTCGCCCGCCATCGAAGCATTTAATTCGTAAACTTGTTCAGGCTGGAGCGAGAGCGTGGTGCTCCACGGGTTGGGCTGAAAACCTATTTTTGAAGCATTTACTTCCAGCATTTTCTTCGCGTTCACTGCAAGAACGCAAGCGTTGTCAGCGCCGCCCGTAGTGCAGCTCGCAAGCAAAACTCCTTTCTTGAACGCCTTGAATTCGACTCCCTCAATCAGCGTATTCTTGAACAAGTCGATTGCGCGCGCGATTATAGTCGCGTTCAACAAGGAAACGTTTACCGAAACGTTGTTTTCAGTTTGCGTCAAATTAACTTCAACAAAACCGATTTGAGTCGTTTTTGAAGCGTTCACGCGCACGTTAATGCCGCGCCGCAGTCCCTTGAATACAACGTAATTAACGCTTCCAGTGTTGCCTTCACCGAGTTTGACGGTTTGGCCGCTGGCGTTAAGCGAGAAGACTGCGACGCTCGCGCCCGTAACTGGTTCGCCGTCAACGTCGAAAACGTTTACAGTCAAGTTCGCAGTGGTTTCAGGAGTTATTCGCGTGAGCGCGATCGTGGCGTTCTCGCCTGCCTCGAACTGCGTGGAAGCTTCAGTAAAGTAATTGGTTTTGCTGGCCACAGCGTAATACTCGCTTCCAATGGAAAGGTTTGCTTTAAAAGTGCCGTTCGCGTTCGTCGTCTTGCCCTTGTACAAGGCCGCGTTCGAACTCGCGTTGTAAACACTTACTTTCGCGCCTGAAATCGGCGTTTCGTTCGCCGCGTCAACAACCCTAATCGTTGAAGTCGCGTAATTCGTGTAATTCGCGGTAACGTTAACGCATTCGCTCGCATTCGAATCAAGCTGACAGTTTATTAACGGGGTTAGTGTCACGGTGACGGTGTTAGTTGTTTTCTTTAACGTGGTTTTTTTCTGTGAACCGTCGTAAGGAAGGTAACCTTCTGCTTCAACAGTCAAGTAAACCTTCATTCCGGCTTCTAAATCCTTGAAAACAGTTTTCCCGTTCGTCGTCGCGCTTTCATCCAACAATACTTCACTGTCAGCGTTGTAAAGCCTGACAGTGCCGTCAGGCACTGCAGAAGCGTTTAATTTATTTTTTAGTTTAACAACGAGCTTGGCTTTCGCGTTGCCTGGATTGCCGGTGTCGTCAGGTTCTCCAGTATTCCACGCGTCTCCAGGCACTGTTGGAAAGCCTGGTTGGCTTGGTTGAGGCGTTACTGTCGAGCCAGGAATTTTAGACAATTCTTCGAGGCACGCCGCAGTGTTGCAACCGAGTTCGAGAGTCAACGTTTTTTGTTTCGAGAAATCTATTGTTTTGGATGCTGGTGAAAAGTTGGGTTTGCTTGCTTTCACGAGCAGCGTTTTCAAAGGCAGTCCAATAAAGAAAACCTTGCCTGCGATAGTGTTTTTTGAAGCGATTTCGGTTCCCTCGTCGAGAACGACGACGTTCGCGTTTTCTAGAAGCAAGTTCTTGCTTTTAACAATTACAGTCAAACGCGTTGCTTCGCCGCCCGGCGCGCCGCCGAGCAACAAGAACAATAGCAAGGCGATTATCGCGATTAGAATGATTACGGTTACAGGAAAAGAAGGGACGCCCCGCGATTCGATTGGGTTAACGTAATACTTGTAAACAGGAATATTGAGCTTGTCGTTCAAGAAATCCATGACGCGGTAATATTTTTCCTCGAGGAAAAAATACAACCGTTCAAGCGCGTTAGCCATACTTTAAACAAATGAAACAAAGCTTAAAAAACCTTTTCGCAAGCTGAAAAATGAGAAAATCAATGCGTTAAACACTTAAACACTAACACTAAAAACAAAGGCGAAAAAAGCCAAAAGCGAAAAAAACAAGAAAGAAAACAAGAAAAAAAGAAAAAACAAAAAAGCAAAAAAACAAGAAAAATAAAAAGAAAAACAAAAAACGAAAACAAGAAAACAAGAAAGAAAATAAAAAGCAAAAAAAACAAGAAAAAACAAGAAAACAAGAAAGAAAAAACAAGAAAACAAGAAAGAAAATAAAAAGCGAAAAGCAAAAAATTTAAAAAACAAAAATAAAGAGAAAACAAGAAAAAACGATAAAAACAAGAACAAGAACAAAAAGAGAACAAGAAATGAAAACAAGCAAGAAACGAGAAACGAATGCGAGAAACGAAGACGAGAAATGAAAAGCAAGCAAGAAACGAGAAAATGGGGCTGCTGAGATTCGAACTCAGGTCGCCAGCTTTACCGCAAGTTTTTCCTCCTTTAAGCTTTTTCTCCGCTTCTTTCTTTTCTTAATGCTTCTTTCTTTTCCAAGGTTTTCCTCCAAGGCTTTCTTTTTTAAAGTTTCAATGTTTTCTTGTTTCAATGTTTTCTTTTTTCCAAGGTTTTTTCTTTTCCCAAAAGAAAAAAGCTTCTTTCTTTTCCAAGGTTTTCTTTCTTGTAAAGAAAGAAAAGCTTGTCCCGAAGCTGGCAGGATGCCAGGCTACCCCACAGCCCCCTTTCAATAAAAAGCGTGAAGCAAATATTTATTTACTCGCTTTGCGTCTTAAAACGCAAACTCAACCCACTGTAGGAACGAAAAAAAATGGTTTGGCATAAGTTCAAGCGCAACATTCCGCGCATAGTCAGCATTCGCCCTAGCTCTCGCGAGCGAACGCTTTTAGACTACAAGCAAAACGATTTTTCTAAACACGTGGCTGTAGTCGCAACAGAAGCGGGCTCGCTTTTAAGCGACTACGAGTTTAAAATTCTTTTAGTTTGGGCGCTCATCGCGCCGAGCGCGGCAGTCGCGTACTTGATTTGGATTCGCTACAAGCGCCTGCGTTTCGCTGCAATAATCTTGTTCGTTGTGAGCTTGTTCCAATTCTATGGGCAGTGGAGCAGCGTGTGGAGCTTGCTGGTGCAAAGATTCTTCGGTGGATAGAGTTAAGGACCAACCTGAAAGCAGGACGGTGGGAACAAAGAAGCCCGGTTAACGTAAAGTAATGTAAAGATAGTCGGGGGGGATAGCGTGGAAATAAGAAGGAAGAGAAGACGGGTTTTTGCTAGAACCCGCACTTCCTAGCTGCTTCGCTATAACTTGCACTTCTGGACTGCTTCGCTCGAAGTTTTCTTTATTCCCTCCTCTCCGCTGCCGCGGTTTCCGACGAGAACATAATACTCGGTGCCGTCTCCTGTGCAGACTGCGATCGAGGCGCTGATTTTCTTATTTACTATTATTTTTGTATCCTCTCCGATGTTCAGCGGCGCAGAGTCGCCTGAACACACCGTTGCGCTGCCCGCGCAGATAAAGTGCAGTTTTTCTTCGTTGATGGGTGCTTCGCCAATCGCTTCCTTTCGAACTATGATGTCTCCTGCAGAGAATTCAACGTTGTCCTTGCTTTCGATTCCGTATCCCTTGTTGGCGACTTTCTTCACTAAGTCCGGAATCACGGTTTTAGCGCCTGCGCCGAAGCCGCCGATGTTTCCAAGAAAACCAAGCAGTATTCCGAGTATTGCGACTGCCACGATTACTGAAATGACTAGCATCATGGTTTCAAACGCTTGCCCGCGTTTTTTACTCTTCAATTCTCGAATCACCTCTCACTCTTTCACGCGAAACCTTTTTTTTCGCGCAAATCTAGTTAAATCTAGTAAAAAAACTGGAAAACTGGTTCGTTTTGCTTAAACTCGTTACGAAAAACTAGTTTTTAAAACTCTCGCTTTAAGCGCTCGCAAGCCTTTAAACGCCCCGCAAGCAGTCACGCTAGTCCGTCACGCTAGTTCTTGTAATACTGTGCCTCGTAGTGTTGTGGTTCTGCGCCTCGTATTTTTGTTGTTGTAAGCTTTTATTTCAAGTGGAGTTCGACGACGT
>JBBIMI010000033.1:0-7079 GCA_037444485.1 Microcaldota archaeon | reverse complement strand
TGGTAAAAGAGGGTGGTTATAATGCCTTTACCTTTGGTGGCGGGGGCGTTGGCGGCGGCGGCGGCTGTTGGGCTCGCTTGGATTGGTTCAACAATATTAAGGGAAGGTGGTAAGAAGGTTGAAGAGATAATGACAACGCCCGAACAAAAAAAATATTTGAGCGAGGAAAAAAAAGTGACGGCATACAATCAGCAGGTGGAGCCCGCTTCGCAATCAACGGGAGCAACGCCTGCGCCAACAACTCAAGCGAAAACCGCTGGCGGTTCGTTCTCAAGCGGTGGTGGTCCGTTCTCAAGTGTTAGCGGTTCGTTCTCAAGCGCTGGCGGGGGTGGCGGTCCTGTAGTCACAACAACAAAACCTGTTCAAGAAGCTATTAGCACAGCGGTGGAAAAAGAGCAACAAATGTTAGAGCAAACCCCAGAAATCCCAGTTATTTCCGATGTCAGCAAAATGGTTGGTTTTGGAAAAGCAACAACAGGCGGCTTTGGTTCTGCTATTGGTTTGGGTTATTTGCCTGAAGTTGTTCGAACTCCTTTGGGTGATGTTTATACGAAAGATGTTGGCGGTGGTAAGTTTGAGAGGCAACAGCGTGAGGTGTATAATCAATTGATTGAAAGGGGTTATTCTCCGCAAGAGGCGCATGTAAGGGTGCGGTCTGTTGGTTCCTATGGGAGTATCGGTTATCTTTCCGAGTCCGCTAGTAATGTTTTTCCAGAAATTGCTGGGGGGCTTGCGTTTAAAAGCGGTGTGCGAGCGGTTTCTGGTGTTGGGAATAAGTTGATTAATAAGGCTCCTGAGTATGCAAAGCCGATATTGCGCAAAGCTCGTGATGTTGGTGCTGGTTCTGTGTATGGTTCGGCTGGTGAGAGTTTTGCACAAAGCGGTTCTGAGTGGATTAAGGAAGGCGCAAGGCCTGAACAAATTCCTTATTATGCTTATCAGGGTGCTTATGGTGCTGTTGTTGGTGCGCCGTTGACGGCGACTATAGAGGGCGTGCGTGTTGGTGGCGCTTCTATTAAGAAGCCTAAGGTTGTTGGTGGTTTTGTTGAGCGGGTTGGTCATGGGGCGGGTTTGCTCGTTGACTCGTCCGAAGTGCTTGAAGAGGCAGTGAGTAGGGTTAGAAGGCCAAGCGTTTTTTCTGTTGGTGGAAAGTCGTTTGGTTCCAGCACTTCAGCGTTGTATTCTAACGCTCCGTCGGCATCCGTTAAGTCCGAGTCTGTTCCGTCAACTAGTTCTTATGCTTCAGTTTCTGTTAAGGGACAAGATAAAACGCCAACAATTAGTGAGAAAGCTAAACAGCGAGAGCCGTTTCCTGTTCGTCAAAGAGAAATAGCAGGCGGTAAAACGATTGTTCCGACCGAAAGCGTTCCAACGCAAGACCAGCAAACACAAACGGAGACACAGCAAGAGCAACAGGCGTCTGTTAGCGTAAATGCGTTTTCTAATGTTCAAGGCCGTGCGTGGCTTCCTAATAGAAGAAACACAGGGTTCCCGTTCTTGCTGTTCCCGCCAATCGCATATGGGTTTTCTCGTGGCATGGAAAGAAGAAGGTATTATAACGAGCTGAATGCTTTTGGTAGAGTAGTAACTGGGTTTGCTGGGTTAGGCGTGTTACAAAGAAAAAGCAGGGGTGTTAATCGTGGTAAGAGAAAGTCGGTTACTCGCAAACGAAAAGGGTAATGTCGTTTATTTCATTGGGTTCTTGGTTTTTGCCGTCTTGATTACTTTCGTTTTCGTCATTGTTTCTCCTGCGTTGCAAAACTTTAACACGAACATGTATGCGGTTTCAGAAAGCATTATTAACATGAATAAGAGCGATGCCGAGAAAATTCAAGAGACGAGCATAAAGCAGGACATACAGGAAACTTACGACGGGCAACTTGAAAGCATGCAACTAAACATAGAAGTCTTAGGCTCGTTGTATAAGTATGCTTGGTTGATTATTTTGTTGTTGTTTGCTTTGGTGCTTTATTTGTTCACAAGGCAAAATGTAGAGTTAGGAGCGGCTGGTGGTTATCAGTGAGATTTTTTTTTTACTTTGCGTTGGTTTTTTTTGCAGTCACTGCGTTGGGCGTTGATGTTAAGGTTGTTGAAGAAAAGCACAGCTTGATTAACCATAGGGTAGTTCTTGAGTTTGATGCTGTTAATGATGTTGCAGAAGTTTTAAAGGCGTATGATTTTAATGTTGGTTCTGATGTTGCTGTTACAAGCATTAGTGTTTTTGAGTTAGGAGTAGTTGAAAAAGTCAAGTCTGTTGTCGTTGGCTGTGCTCTTGAGAATCAACGAGTTGACGAAAATGGGAATATGGTTGTTGAGTGTCTTGAGGAGATTAGAGAGACGAGGGTTGACCAGAAAGAAGTGAAAACGAGAGATTTGGTTGATGTTGTTGAAGATAAAGGCAAGAGGAAGTCTGCGAAACTCAAGCCTGTTGTTAGGAAGGGCGAGAAAAAAAGGGTTGTTGTTGAGTGGAAAACGATGGTTGGCAAGAGTAACAAAGGGTGGGGTAGTTCTGGGAACTGGGGAATAAACCCAGCAGGCTGGTGGGACTACGCTTGGGGTAAGAGAATAAAGATAAATGTTAGTTCTCCTTCTGCTGTTGATAATTATGATGTCTTGGTTAAGTTTGACGGCAACGAGTCTTATTTTTCTGATTTGAATAAGTTTTCGTGCAACGATTTCAGGTTCGCTGATTCTATGAATGCGAACGAGCTTAGCTATTATACTTTCATTTGTGACAACCAAGACATCGTGGTTTGGTTTGATGCTAACTTGACGGCTGGGGACAACATTTTTTACCTTTATTTTGACAATCCAAGCGCTGTTTCGGCGAGTGATTTTAACAGCGTGTTTATACTCGTTGACAATTTTGAAGACGGGGATGTAACAAATAATCCTACTTGGAATTGCCCTACTGAAGTTATTGTGGTTGACGGCAAGATGTATAACAATGGTTATGGTGCTAATAGTTGTGGTGTTGTGCTTTCAACAATCGGTTCTGGTGAAACGCTTTTAAAGGATAATTCTTTTTTGTTTGCTTTTCGTGGATACAATACTTTTCAGCAAGGCATGCATCTTACTAATAATTTTATAGAGGATACTATAGACAGCTACCAAGCACAAAACCTTATTTGCAGGACGGCTTCTGCATGCCAAACCGAAGTTACTTTATTCAACAATCCGAGCAGTTATAGCGGGCAATTACAAATATTGAATATAGATAACAACGGGTTTGCGAGCGTCATGATTGACGGGTCTATTATTGTAAGAGAGGTTAAGCTTGACTTAAAACCAACTTCATACATAAAGAATATTCAAGTTGGGAAAAACGGCGGGCTTGGTTATCTTGCTGACGATATTTTTATTTCAAAGTCTTATTTAGATGTCAATGTTTCTCACGGGGGACCATCGTCATCATCGGTTAGTTTAAACGACGGGGTTTTTTACAACGATTATTTCGTTTCCAACGGCAACCTTGACTACACTGCTACTTATATGTGTGATGTTGGTGCTGTTGGCAGGTTAGATGTTAATAGCGGTGGCGAGTTGTTGAAATCACACACTTTAACTTGCGACGGGACACTACATAATTTGATTAGTGATTACGGCAAAGACGAAGAAATGGTTAAGGATATCAATTTTTTTATTGTGGTTAACGATGTTGTTGAAGATGTTTTTCCGTATAGGGTTTACTTTGATTACAACAGCCCTGTTATTACGGCGTATGATGCTAATGTAGTGTCTGGGTTTAACATAACTTCTTTTAATGCGTCTGCAAAAATGCAATGCACAGACACAGCAAGCAATTTATTTGACTTCAACAATCTTTATGTGATTAGTATTTTTGATGTAAACCAAGTGGTAGCATACAACCAAGACAACAACATATTTTACAGCAACAACGGGTTGCAATTAAACGAAAACGGCAATGTAATAAAATTTGAATGCTTTGACGCAGTTGGGAAAAAAGCAACGCAATTGTTAGAGCTTGACGCATACAAAAAAAGGTTTTACTTTGTATGGAACGACACAGGGCAAGACATTGCGGTTACAGACTACACAACAGCAGACATAAACTCAGTAATGGTGTATTCATACGACCTAAACACTTATTACGACATGAAAGCCAACAACAAAACGAGTATTGATTATGTAGGCACGGGAGAAGACGCATTATATTTTCAAGTAAAGTATACTTCTGCAAGCTTCTTAACAATACGCACAGAATTTGACTTAAGTGTTGTTGAAGACACGAATGTCCCAATCTGCTTCTGGAAATACCAGCCAGTTTATGAGCAGGCGTTCGTATCCTCGCAAATCAAGCCGTTGATTTTCAAAAACGCTAACACGCAATGCTATTTAGCAGGAAGCAAAACAAAGTTTGCCAACGGGGATAGCTTTCTACTTTCAGTTTATGCCATTCCTTCCTCATACTACTTATATACGACAAACGAGAACGACGAGCTAACGAGATTATCAATAGTTGCAGGCGAACAAAGCAACAACATAAACCTTGACATACTATTACTGAAGCTTAACACTTATTCGCTTGATGTTTCCACGCATTTCTTAACTGGGTTGTTTGTTTGCGGCGGCTCTCAAGATTGTAATTATTTGAAGATATACTACAACAACCCTAACGCTGACAACAACGCTTTAACAATAAAAATAATTAGAGATAACGATGTCGTTTTTTCGCAAGACATGGCTGATGCGAATGTCAACGAAGCAATATTATTAGTCAACATAAGTAACTTTGATATTAATGGCGCATTTGAAGTTTGGGCCGTCATTCGCAACGAAAACGGGGATATAGAATATGTCAAATGGTATGGCAACACTAACTTATCCAAGTCGCAGTTTTTCTTAAACCCTTTCGTTGCTTTTGTTTTCGGAATCTTGGTTTTTTTGGTTGGTTTTACTCTCGTCTCAACAAAGTATGCGCTGGGTTGGTTCGGGGCGTTAATGGCTCTAGCTGGAATAGGCATAATGAGTTTCGGGGGTAGCGAGTGGTTCATATTTTTCGGGCAAGGTGTTTTGTTCATTGTTGGGGTATACATCATGCTCATATATAAGGATGAAACAGCGAGGGTTGTGTGATGAGTGCGTTTGGTTTTTTCAAAACAATCTTTACGATTATGTTGTTTTATTCGGTGGCAATAACAATATTCGTTCACTCGTTGCCTGAAAGCGAAAGAAACTTTATAGTGTCTTATGACTTTGGGACTAACACGAGCGTTAATTACACTGAGTTGGGCAATAGGGTCAGTGAAAACATTGAAAGACATACTCAAGTAGGGTTAGCTGATGCGGGTGCGTTGGTTTTGTTTTCTGGAAACTTGCTACTTGATTTATTGTTAAACACTTTTACCGCAATCCCGTCAATGATTTCGGTTTTTTTCAAAATCATTTTTATGCTGTTTCCTGTTGATGCGATGGTTGCGAGAGACATGCTTTTAGGCGTGTATGCGTTTTCTTCTATTCTAATATCTCTTTCAATGATTTATTTCTTGACTCAGGTGAGGACGCAAAACTTGGGGTGGGCATGATGGTGTTGATGGAAAAGCTTGGGAGTTTTCTCAACGGGATTGGTGTTGATGTGGAGACTTGGCTCGTGTTGCTTATCTTGCTTGGTTCTGTGTTGTTTTTCGCTTACGACATTAGGGTTGGGTTGGTTTTTTTGTTCGTGGTTTTGTCTGGCTTGTTTGTTGGTTTTTATTTGTCTGGACTCCAAACATCAATTTTATTAATTTTATTAATCTTATTAATTGTGGTTATGGCATTCACACTTTTAATAAGCTTTTCAAAGTCAGGGGGGCAACAAATAGCTTAGGCGATGGTATGATAACCAACGAGGCAATACTAGAAGCTTGGGCCCAAGTGAGCCCAACCACACAAACAATAGCGCTTGAAGTAGCAATAATGATTGTCATGGTAGGCTGGCTAATAAGCGGTGATGCCCTTGATTGAATTATTAAGCGTCTTCATTGTTCTGCTACAATGCATTACAATCGGGATATTAGCTTACAACATCACGAAAAAAGGGGTTTTCTTATCCCGTCTTTTTGTTTTTTTTGTTTTTGGTTTTTCGCTCCTACTAATCGGTTTCCATTTAGGCTTATTATATTATTTCGTTGAAAAAGCAACTTTTGACAACTTTTTTTTAAGCGGCTTGATGTTCGTTAATTACTTTTTGCGAATCAATGTTACTTTAGGCTTTGTTTCTTTCATGCTGTTCCTTGCGAATGTTATTTTATTCATGCTACCAAAGTCAAGAGGTAGGTTTTCATGGAAAAACACAAACGAATAGTTGTTTTTCTATTACTCGTCATTTTCTTAAGCGGGTGTGCAGATTACGAATATGTAAAAATAAAATCGGTTGAAAAACTTCAGCAAAGCGACATAAATTACGACGAACTTAATCTATTATTGCCGTTGCAGGACATTAATGTTGCGGATAACATAACGATTGATTGGGCTGGGTTGCAAAATTATCCAGCTGGCTGTGGTGCTGGTTATGCGGTGCAAGTTATTGGCGATACATTAACTTGCGTTTCTGTTAGTGGCGGCGGGGGCGGTGGTGATGTTTACTGGTCGCAGATTGCTGGGATTGTTCCGTTTGCTGATGTTAATGTTTCTGATGACTTAAACCTTAACACTACAAAGCAAACGAGCTTGAGCGAGCAAATGATATTCGTGAAAACTGACACTAATCAAGTTGCGATAAACAAAAAAGTTGATAAAACGGCTGGGCTTCAGCAGGAATTAGATTTGTTTGGGGATATTAACATAAGGCAAGTCTCTCCCCCTCAAATTGACAACGCAACGCTCACAATAGAATACGACCCAACTTACTCATTATTGCCAGGCCAGTATTCGTATTCGCTGGGTTATGAGACGGCTGATGGAAACACCTCTGCTGGTTATGGCAATGCCGCAAATTGTCAGACGGCAACGATAACAGGTAGTAACGCAAGAGTCAGGATTTCTAACATTCCGCAACCAACGGACGCCAGAGTGAAAAAAATAATAGTATACAGGGGAAAAAAAGATGTGTATGCGACAACCTGCACAAAAGATTA
>JBBIMI010000032.1:0-7164 GCA_037444485.1 Microcaldota archaeon | reverse complement strand
ATACTTCGTTACCTCCGGCGGCGCAACATCCGCGCCGCTAGAGGTAATTACGCGTTCAAAAAAAATTAGTGGCTGATTCATCCGTTGCCTTGAAGGACAACGGATTTCTCAGCCAAAGGGATTAATATAAAGATAATCAATATAAACGCGTCTCTACAAATTAATTTTGCCTAAAATCAACTGCCGGACGAACAAAGCCAAAAAGAGCGTGAAGAAAAGCGAAGAAAAGAGGCGGAGAGAAGTAAGAAAAGCGAAGGAGAAGGAGGCTGAGAGCGAAGACGAGAGCGAAGACGAGCGTTTTGCGTTTAGATTACACTTAAATTCGGTTTTCAGATTTCAATCGTTCGGCTTGAAGGTGGTGTAAATGAAAAGAAAAAACAGTTTTTTTGACAACGATTTTTTCGACGATTTCGAACGCGTTCAAAAAGAATTCGAGAAAATGTTTGAAGACTACTTTAGTGACTTCCACGGTTTTGAACTGCCGCGGCCTAACGGCAGCTCCAAACCGCTTGTTTACGGATTCAGTATGCACATCGACGAAGACGGTAAACCCGTGATAAGCGAGTTCGGCAACGTCGCACGGCAGGCGCGCGGCGTGAAAGCGAGTGACGCGAGAAAACCGTTAGTGGATTTGATTAACGGCGAAAAAGAAATCACGGTGCTCGCCGAGCTTCCAGGCGTAGACAAGAAAAACCTGCAACTCAAGGTAACAAAAAACACTCTTTCAATCGACGTTACTGACCCGGAACGCAGGTTCGCGAAAACCCTTCGCTTGCCCGCCGACGTGAACGAAAAAGCGTCGAAAGCCTCACTCAAAAACGGGATTCTGGAAGTAATCCTCAAAAAACGCGTTGCTAGCAAGCCGGCAGGCGGCGAAAGCATTAAAGTAAAGTGAACGGCGTTAAAGTCAAGCGAATTGTTAAATACCTCCGCCAGGCTGACCGCTGGAACAGCGAAACGTGAAACAGTTAAGCGAAAACATTTGAAGCGAAAACGATTAAAGCCTGCGCGACTAAACTTTTTTTCGTGAAAAACAATGACGAGCTCGTAGAGTACTTGCGTAAGCAAGGGTGGTTGAAGACGGAGTGGGTGACGCGCGCCTTCAAGAAAGTAGACCGCGCATTGTTCGTTCCTCCAACACTGAAAGAATACGCTTACGAAGACATGCCGCTGCCAATCCTCGACAACCAAACGATTTCACAACCATTAGTAGTTGCGGTTTCCCTTGAAGCTCTAGACGCATTTCCGGGAATGCGTGTTCTGGAAGTCGGTGCAGGCTCAGGATACCAAGCCGCGCTTTTAAGCGAAATAGTGGGCGAGAACGGAGTCGTTTACTCAGTGGAACGCATTCAACGATTATGCGAGTACGCGCGCGAGCGGCTCGCGCGTTACAAAAACATTGCAGTGATTCACGGCGACGGCAGCAAAGGCCTCCCAGATAAAGCGCCTTTCGACCGCGTGATAGTAACAGCTGGTTGCCCGAAGATTCCAAAGCCGCTCGTCGAACAACTCAAGCCAGGCGGCAAAATGGTTGCGCCAGTGGAAGCCATCTTCGGGCAAGAATTGTTGCTCGTCGAAAAAGGCGCTGGCGGGCGCGTGGAGTCGCAATCGCTTTTGCCAGTCGCTTTCGTGCCGCTGATTGGCGAGCACGGTTTTAACGAGAAACAATTCGTAGAATGAATTAGAACTCGAATATTAGTGGAACGATGGAGC
This sequence comes from Microcaldota archaeon, assembly GCA_037444485.1. Classification (GTDB taxonomy): domain Archaea; phylum Micrarchaeota; class Micrarchaeia; order Norongarragalinales; family Norongarragalinaceae; genus JBBIMI01. The sequence goes on along the minus strand of JBBIMI010000032.1, from coordinate 5,451 downwards.
CGCGTTAGAATTCGTTGGAATTGTTGGAATTCGTTGGAATCGTCGAAACGAGGTTTAGTGGAGTTTAAAGCCTGCGCCTACTTTTTCTTTTTGACTTCAACCAAGTCAGCGAGAGTCAGTCTCGTGTCGCGGTCGCCGCGTCGCGAAGCCGCGTCGCGCACCATTCTCTCCAACTCGGTTTCAGTTAATGGCGCGCGTCCAGCGTTTTCATTTTCCTGCACTTCCAAGAGCTTGACGTTCAACGCGAATTCGAGTTTGCGCGCTTGCTCGATTTTTGGCTTAACGCGGCCCTCTTCAAAGCTGACTATTTCTTGCTGGCTGATAAGTGTTCGTTTTCCGAGTTCCTCGCGCGTCCAACCCCGTTTTTCGCGTGCTTCCCGCAAGCGTTTCGCGTAATCTTCTGCAAGCTCGAACTGTGCTTGCGTTTTCTTTTCTCGCATCAGCGTTTGTTGTTGTGGCTGCTGGCGTCGTGGTTTGAAACGCGGATAGTATTGGAAGTCACGCGCGTAATCCGCGCAGTCGTCGCACAAGTCGACGCGCGCGCCTTCGACCACTCCAGCGCCTTCAGCTGGCTTTCCGCAAATGTGGCACTCTGGAATTCGATTGAAACTAGGTGGTTTCATGCACTTTTAATCTCTCACTCGTTTAATCTCTCATTCAACGCTTTTTTTAATCCAATTTTTTTTGGTTCAAGAAAACATTTAAAACATTAGGAAGTAGAGAAACACTTGAAACACGCGTTTGAAAACATGTGTTTAGTACGCCTTATTTACTTCGTGTTAGTTTACGCCTTAATTTGACTACGATTTAATTTTATCAACTTAATTGATTATGGTATTGTTAATTGATTATGGTATTGGTTATGGCAAGCGCTTACGCTTTATCACGCCTTAATTTAGTTATGGTTTAATTTACCTTGGTTCAATGATTTAATTTAGTTTAACGGTTTAATAAAGTGTTTAATAAATTCTTTAAACCTATCGCTTCAAGTATGCTCGAATAACGGTGAAAAAAATGGGTTTGACTGACTTGCGGGAATTGCTGCAAAAAAAAATCGTGACTTTCGACGAGCTAGCAACTCGCGGGCGAGTCGCAATCGACGCTTTCAACACACTCTACCAATTCCTTTCAATAATCCGCTTGCCTGACGGAACTCAACTCATTGACTCGCGCGGTCGCGTGACTTCCCACGTCAGCGGATTGTTTTACCGCACGCTCAACTTTCTCGAGAAAGGCGTGAAGCCGGTTTTCGTGTTCGACGGCGAGCCGCCCGAGTTCAAGAAACGCACGCGCCTAGAGCGCGAAGAACGCAAACAGCAGGCGGAAGAGGAACTCAAACGCGCGCGGGAAGAAGGCCGACTCGAGGAAGCGGCGAGCATCGCCCAACGCACCGCGCGGCTCACCAGCGAAATGGTTGACGAAAGCAAAACCCTGCTCTCGCTAATGGGCGTACCATTCATACAAGCGCCAAGCGAAGGCGAAGCGCAATGCGCGGCTCTCGCTGAAAAAAAACTTTGCTACGCGGCGGCAAGCCAAGACTACGACGCGTTGTTGTTCGGCGCGCCTCGCTTGGTGCGCAACCTAGCGATTGCAGGCAAACGCAAGCTTCCTTACCGCAAGCAATTCGTGAACGTCGAACCAGAAGAAATAGTTCTCGACGAAAACTTGCACGCGTTAGGCTTGACGCGGAAAAAACTCGCGTGGATCGCGTTGTTGTGCGGAACAGACTTCAACGAGGGAGTGCGCGGAATAGGCCCGAAGAAAGCGTTGAAGCTCGTGCGCGAACACGATTCGCTGAAAAAGGTTCTAGCTGCAGTGAAGGTTGAAGCTGATTGGAGCGAAGTGGAAGAATTTTTCTTGAACCCGCCTGTGAAGGCAGTGAAGGAAAGCGAGCTCGCATTCAAGCCGCCTGAACGCGACAAACTCGTCAACTTCATGCTTGAACGGGATTTCGCGCGCGAGCGCGTGGAAAACGCGTTAACGCGGGCTTTCAAAAACCCTGTTGACTCAAGCCAATCCGGGTTAAACAAATGGTTTTAGTTCAACAAACAGTTTTAATTTTTAAACGATTTTAGTTTTCACGATTATTTTTTTACAATTATTGCGATTACTAGCAAATCATTTTATTCGCGAAATTATTCGCAGTCAAAATATTCGCAATCAAAAAATTTTCCACAATCAATTTTTACAACCAATTCGGTGAAAAAAAATTTTAGTCAGGCAAGAAAAAAAACTGGTGAGAAAAGTGTTGTATTACGCCGATTTTCACTTGCATTCGAAGTACGCGCGCGCGACTTCAATAAACATGGATTTAGAGCACATTACCGAAGGCGCGCGGGCGAAGGGCTTAAACATCATAGGCACTGGCGATTTTTCGCACCCCGCGTGGTTTTCGGAACTCAAAAAGAAACTCGTCGAAAGTGACGCGCCTGGTTTTTACGAGTTGAAAAACGCGCGTGCAGGCGCGCGGGGCAAGGAAAAGAAAATCTTGTTTGCGTTGACGAACGAAGTTTCGACAATAATCTCGACGCGCAAGGGCGTGAAGAAAGTGCATCACGTGATTCACGCGCCTTCGCTCGAGGAAGTCGCGCAGTTGAACGACGTTTACGCGAAGCTCGGCGACCTCTCGGCGGACGGCAGGCCCACGTTCGGAAACTGCTCGCCCGCTGAAATCGTTGAGAAAACAATGGGTGTCTCCCGCAACATCATAATCGTTCCCGCGCATTACCTAACTCCTTGGTTCGGATGCTTAGGCAGTTTTTCAGGATACGATTCCGTACAAGAAGCTTACGAGGACCAAGTCAAGCACATCATTGCGGTCGAAACTGGATTGTCCAGCGATCCCGCAATGGGTTGGCGAATCAGTTCCCTAGACAAATTCGCATTCATGAGCAATTCCGACTCGCACAGCCCCAATCCAGCGCGATTAGGCCGCGAGTGCAACATTTTCGACTTGAAGCAACCGAGTTTCAATGAAGTTTTTGATGCGGTTAGAAAAAAAGACGGAAAGCGTTTCTTGATGACTTGCGAATTTTTTCCTGAAGAAGGCAAATACCATTGGGACGGGCACCGTAATTGCGGCATAACCTTATCTCCAGAGGAAACACGAAAGTTGAACAACAAGTGCCCCGTGTGCAAGCGCCCGTTGACGCTGGGCGTGATGCACAGGGTTTTGAGCCTTGCAGACAGGCCGAAAGACTACGTCCCGCCTAACGCGATTCCTTTCAAGCACTTGATTCCGTTGACGGAAATACTTTCCGACGCGTTGAACACAAGCGTTTACACCAAAACCGTGCAAAACGCATTCGAGGAACTAGTCCAAAAAGGCGGAAGCGAATTGAAGGTTTTGCTAGACCTTTCCGAAGACGAACTGAAGAAGATTACGGACGAACGAATCGCCCTTGCCATCATGCGCGTGCGCGAAGAAAAAGTGGTCATAAAGCCGGGTTACGATGGGGTTTACGGCGAGATAAGCGTTTTCGAAAAAGAAAAGCTGAAGCGAGAGAAAGAGTGGAAGAAAGAGCAGGTTGGCAGGAAACAAAAGTCGCTGCAGGAGTTCTTCGGAGCCTCTTGAGCGGTATTACAATCCTTGGTTTACTATAACGTTTTGCTGCCGCGACCATTTCTTGTTCGGGGTTTTCTTCAGCCACTTTACGTAAGCGTCTATGAACTCGAGTCTATCGTGAAAATTTTTTTCTTTTTCCTTCAACAACTGCTTTAAGTCTATAACGAGCGGTTCTGACTCTGTTTTTTCTGCTTTGAATCCCGCCTTCCTAACAAGCTTTCTTTTCCTCAAAATCTTCGCCTCAAAAAGGTTAGTTTGCTTGAAACTTTCAACGCATTCGCAAATCGCATTATTTCCCGTTCGTCGAGTTTTTTTTCAAACAACTTGTACAAGAACCGGGCGTCTTCAATGTCTTTCTCGGAACCGAGAAAGAGCTTGAAACAAACTTGTAATTCCAGCGGAGAAATAAATAGGTTGTTATTGTTTAAAACCAAGCGGAGTTTGTGCTTCAAAGCATAATCATCCAACCTCGTTTTTGCGAATTTCATTTCCGCGTTCGGGATAAATTGATTCGACAAGAAAAACCTCAATGCGGTTCCCTTGATCAATAACTCAAAAGCTTCCGAATGGTTGAATGCATTCAAACACTCGAATCCGCCTCTCGACGTCAAAGAATTCCACAATCTTTCGAAACCGACTTCGTCTATTTTTTGGATGATGAAGTCAATGTCTTCCCCTACTGCGCCCGAACGCTAGTGCAACGTAGCCGGAAACTATGACGTAATCTACTCGGTTTTGTTCAAGAAGTTTTGAAAAATGAATCACGAACTCGTCAAGCTTAGACAACTCTTTCTCCAACGCGACAGTATTACCTCCAACTGAAAAATCGATTTTCATCCCAACCATCCCTTGAACACGGTCGTAAATGCAAAACCTTTTCTTAAAAAAGAGTTTAACGCAAAAGTAATTTATAAACTTGAACCAACCATCCTGCCGGTGAATTGATTGAAACGAGTAACAAAAACCAAAAAAGGAACAATAAAACCGTCAAGTGAAGCGCGCAAGGCGCTCGAATTCCTCGCGATTACGGCGGGAGTCGCGCTCGTCGTTTACGCGGCGCTCTCGCTCCCGCCGTTCGAAAACGTTCTCGCGTGGCTTGCGGCCGAGTCGTCGCGCGCCTTCCTCGCTGCAGCCGGCGTGAACGCGCGCGTCGTTTGGACTGGAACACCTCACTTGGTTGGGGCGAACGCGGAAGGCGTTTCTTTCGACGCAGAACTCATCGAATTGTGTTGGGGAAAGCTGGAAATCGCTTTGCTGGCGGGCTTCATCGCAGCTTCGCGCGACCGCCCGCGGCGCGAGCGCGTGAAGGGAATCGCGTTGGGCGCGGCGGTAATGCTGCTCGCATTCAACCCCCTGCGCATCAGCGTCTCGCTCTTCGCGATAAGCGAGTTCGTTCACGACGTGTTGTTCCGCGTTTTCTTGATTGTGACGCTGGCAGTCTATTACGCGTTGTGGTACGCGTGGCTCTCGCTGCCGTCCAAAAAAACGAGTGACAAAACGAAGCAGCAAAAATAAAGCAATTATGAAACAAGCGACTAATAATGAAGTGAATATAAGAAAACGAGTTGTAAAACGAGGCAGTAAAACGAAGCAGTAAAAATAAAGCAAACAAAAAAAGTAATTATAATGAAAGTGACTATAAAAGTGACTATAAATTAACTATAAATTAGTTTGATGCCTGCGGCGAGCGCTTTTTCTCTTTATTACTTTTTTCTTATTACTCTTTTTCTCTTATTTTTTTCTCTTATTATGTAAACAATCAACGCGAGTAAGACCGCGAGTGCGGCGAGAAAAGCAGTGAATTGCGGCGTTAAGCTCAAGCCAACAGCCTTGCTGCCTTCAACAACCGGCGTCTTGAAAATTGATTGCTGGACGCGGCCAGGCAA
>JBBIMI010000031.1:0-7969 GCA_037444485.1 Microcaldota archaeon | reverse complement strand
GCGCTGCAGTTTACTAGAATAGAGTGCATTCCTTCACTCAAGTCAGACAGCGTGTCAGCGTAAGAAACGCCGTTGTTTACTGTTCCAAGCGGGGTCGTCGCGCCATCGAAAGTTTTCGAGCAAGAGTATTGTTGGAAAGAGCCTGTAACGCTGAATTCGAATGGCACCATGCTGGAAGAATAAGTGTTTCCAGCTTGCGGCGAGTAGATTACTGGCGTGTTTACGCCTGGAGTCGGAGTAGGACTCGGAGTTGAAGTAGAACTAGGAGTCGCGCTTGGACTCGAAGTTGGGGTTGGGCCGCCCAAGTTAACTTTAAAGTATACTGGAGTTGATTCACTGCTTGAGGGTTTAATGATTTGAGTAGTTTTAGAAGGACTGGGAGATGGAGTTGCTTCGAAAGACAAGGTTTTTCTTGCTTTAACTGAAAGCGGTAGCGGCGGGATTATTGAACCGCAAGCAACAGTAACTTTGTAGTCGTTACTCTCAAGCGGAGTCAAGGAAAGCTTGTTTTGCACGATTACTTTCCCGGCTTCGCCAACGTCAACAACACCTATCTCTATTTGGGAACTTGATTGACTCGTGGAATCAGGTGCTTTAGTCAAGTTTCCAACGCAAGCGTAATACCTGTAGTTGCCCCCGATTGCGAAAGCAAGAGGCACAGTGTCTTGCGTATGCTGCGAATTGTTTAATGGGTCAACGATTACTGGAGTGTCGGGTTTCAGTACCGTGAAAACGCTTGTTGGCGAAGAAGTAAATGGACCTTGACTCCCTAAAGGCCTGCACTTGACGAACGCAGAGTACTTGCCTGACTCGCGCAACTTAATCAACTCCGAATATTCTACTCCTGAAGGCGCTACAACAGTTTTCTTGAACGTTTCTGTTCCTGATTCTGAAGCAACGTTTTCCTCGCACTCGAATGACGGCGAAGGCCCTGAAACCACGAAACGAAATTCGATTGGACTCAAGTAGAAAGCGCCGTCAACAGGCAGTAAAAGCACTGGAACACCTTCTTTTGCAGCAACAACTTCGAAGTTTACTGGGTCCGAAAGCTTTGCGTTAGGCGGAATCGTTGGGATAGGCGCTGCAATTTCAGGCACCCCTCCAGCAGCGCAGCCGACTTGAATCAAGTGTCTGCCTATAGTCCAGCCTCCTGCAGGCAACACGTTGACAGTGTTTACTTCTCCCGGCCTCACCACGCCAATGTTTCCAGCATTCTTGCCGTCAACCAAGTAACCGCAGTAGTACGACGGTGATCTACCGTTTACCATGAAAACAGTTTTTACTGGAGTGTCCGCGCCCCAGTGCCTGTAACCATTTCGCGGTTCAATGATTTCCGGCTTTCCGTCTTCAACAACCTTGAAGGGCACTATAGTGCTTGAACGCCACAAGCTGCCTGGCAACGGCGGTGGTTGGTTCGGGTTTAACAACGATTGCCTGCAACGCACTTGCACGCGGTACAATCCAGGCGGCAAGCCAGGATTAGGGGATATAATGAATTGAAACGGCGGGTATTCAATCATGACAGTGGTTGGCGTGCTTCCAATCACTCTACCAATTTCGTAAAACGCTGACGCTGTTCCGTACCATAAAGCGTATTGGCAATAGTAATCGTCTTTTTGTCCTCTCGGCTCATTAACGTAGAAAGTCATCGGCACCCTGTTTACAAAGAAAGACTCGTTGGGTGCAGGGCTTGAAATAACTGGAATCCACTCGCCTGCAGGCGGGGTTGCTGTTGGAGTTGCGGTCGGAATCTGAGGACAAACAGTCGCTTCAAAATCAAGCAAGATTAAGCCAGTTGTTGGGGGTTGAGGCTGGTTTTGAGGAAAGGTTATTGAAGCACTCACTCCATTAACCTCGCGCGTGCTTAAAGTCGCGCCGCGAGCGATTTGACAGTTTGCGTACGAGCCGCACAAGTTCCAGTCTCGAGAACCAAGCGTTCTCGCATAAACTACTACGCTTGCGCCTGCGCCGCCGATATCTACAAGCTGGAATTCCACGCCGTCCACGGCACTAATTTGGTTGATTTGCATTACTTTACTGTCGCTCGTTACGGTGCAAGGCTGTTGAGCGTTAACAAAAACGCTTGACAAAACGAACGCCGCAAGAAAACTAAAAACAAAGAAAATATTTTTTTCGAAAAAGCTTTTCATTTTTAAACCATCCTCCAGTGTTTTAAAACAAACGCTGAAAACATTGGATAGTATTAACAGCCACGTTATTAAAAACTTGTTGTTTTGCCGCATTATTAAAACTTGCTGTTTTGCGTTAAAAAATTATTATTTTAAAACTTGCTGTTCAACTTTACCGCCGCGTTTTATCGCTGGGGCATATCTTGTCGCTGAGTTTTGTTGTCGCTAAATTTTGTCGCGCGACACGAGTTTATAAGGCTAAACTTGGAAGCCTAAAGTCGCGCTTGAATCCCTTTCCTGTTATAAAGCTGCCGCAAAGAAAAATTTTATAAACTAGAACGCTGATTAATATTAATCGGAAAACATTAGTCGAGAAAACTAGACTGCAAGAAAGCTAGACTGACAACACTAATTTTTTTGCTTTTGCTGGAAAACAACTCGATTATTAGAGTTTTGAAAAATACTGTAAACAATGGGGTGAATTTCGCAATGCAAGGCGGACAATTAGGCGGACAACAAGTTTTGGTTTTACCGGAAGGAAGCACGCGCGTTCTTGGGAGAGACGCGCAACGCACTAACATCGCAGTCGCGTACGCGGTTGCGAACGCGGTCAAGAGCACGCTCGGGCCGCGGGGAATGGACAAAATGATGGTGTCCGACTTAGGCGACATCGTCATCACGAACGACGGCGCGACGATACTAAAGGAAATGAATGTCGAGCATCCGGCAGCAAAAATGATGGTGGAAATCGCGAAAACGCAGGACGAGGAAGTCGGCGACGGTACTACGAGCGCGGTTGTTCTTGCAGGAGAGTTGCTTCACAAGGCGCTTGACTTGCTGGACCAAGACATTCACGCGAGCACTATAATTAATGGTTACAAGAACGCAGCTGACAAGGCGATTTCAATTCTCGGTGAAGTGAGCGAGAAAGTCTCGTTGAAGGACGAAAAGCTTCTTCAAGAAATCGCGGGCATAAGCATGGGCTCGAAGACGGTCACCGCAGGCAAGACGAAAGAAATCTTGTCAAACCTCGTTGTAAAGGCAGTGAAACAAATCGCTGAAGAAAAAAATGGTAAGACTTACATCGATAAAGACTACATCAAGCTCGAGAAAAAACAAGGCGGCGACGTTGACTTAACGACGCTGATAAATGGCGTTCTCGTCGACAAGGAAGTAGTGCATCCCGGAATGCCGAAAAAACTGGAAAACGCTAAAATCGCGCTTGTAGACGCGGCGCTCGAAATAGAGAAGACCGAGACGGACGCGCGCATCAGCATAACCTCGCCTGAACAAATGAGTGCTTTCCTCGAGCAAGAAGAAAAAATGTTGAAGGAAATGGTTGAGAAGGTAGCGAAAAGCGGGTGCACTGTTCTCTTTTGCCAAAAGGGAATAGACGACGTAGCGCAACACTACCTAGCAAAGAAAGGCATTCTAGCAGTGAGGCGCGTTAAAAAAAGTGACATGGAGAAACTCGCTCGCGCTACCGGCGCTCGCATAGTGACTACGCTTGAAGACTTGAGCGAGAAAGACTTGGGTCACGCTGGACTGGTTGAAGAACGCAAGATTGCAGGCGAGCAAATGGTGTTCGTAGAAAAATGCAGGGAACCCAAGAGCGTCACTATTCTCGTGCGTGGAGGCACGCAACACGTTGTTGACGAGGCTGAGCGGGCTATAGTTGACGCGATTGGCGCTGTCTCCAGCGCAGTAGAGGAAGGAAAGTATGTTACTGGCGGTGGAAGCATTGAAGTAGAGTTGGCGATGCGCTTGCGGAAGTACGCCGTCGAAGTAGGCGGACGCGAGCAACTCGCGATTCAAGCTTTCGCGGAATCACTTGAAATAATTCCACGCACGCTTGCTGAATCGTGCGGCATGGACGCGATTGATACCCTCGTCGAACTACGCGCGAAGCACGAGAAAGGCCAGAAGGCGCTAGGGATAAACATTTACGAAGCCAAGCTTGCGGACATGCGGGCTTTAAACGTAATCGAACCCATGAAAGTCAAGAAGCAGGCAATACAGAGCGCTAGCGAAGTAACTGAAATGATTCTCAGAATCGACGACATCATAGCAGCGAAAGGCAGGACGCCCTCGACGCCGGGCGCCGGCGGAAAAAGCGGGGAAACCAGCGGAGAACTAGATTAAATAGAGAACTAGAGTAAATAAATAGACTAGATAACGTTAATAAATAGATTAATAACCTACGCTTAAACGCGTAGTATTCCAGTACGCTGTCCAGCTTGCGCTGGCTGGCGGACGCCACTATCAGCGCGAGTAACGCGCGCGAAACGCGGCGTCGAAGCCCGCGTTGCCTGCGCCAGCGAAGCCAGCGCAACACTCACGCGGCGCCAACAAAAAAAACAAGCAAACACAAGCAAAAACAAGCAAACAATTGATGCGTTTGGTTGAGTGACCCCGCGAGTTCGATTGCTGAACGAATTAACAACGAATTTAATCCTTAACTGTTTTACTTCAATTGCTTTTGCTTCAATTGCTTGCATTGTTTCACCATTGTTTCACTTTAGTTTGTTTGTCCATTAACTAACCAACTGAACAACAAAAAAAGTTGGTTATAAAAAAAGGGTTACTTGAAAGTTTTTTGTTTCCTATTCCCGCTACTGTTTGGCGAGCGAAAAAAACGAGGAAAAACCTTTGAAAACGAAATCGAGAATAAAAAAAATAGTATAATAGAGAAATTAGAATAACGCGTATCCCTTGATTTTTTTTATTTGCGCGAGTAACTCGCGTTCTTCGTCGCTTAACGCCTGCGAGTATTTTGCTTCAAGTGTTGCTACGTCCTCCTTCGAAGGCGAAGAATAAAGGGTTTGGTTGAAGCAAACTTGGCGGTCGAAAGTCGGTTCAGGCAATGAAATCGCGACTTGCTCGCCTTTCTTTGCTTCTTCAACGTTTTCTTTCTCGCGTTGGATTGCTTTAACGTGTCCAACGATTTCGCCTTCCTCGTTCATGAGCGGGTAGCCTGCGCGCACGCGGCCTTCGAGTACTTCAACGCCAACGATGCAGGGTCCGCTGTAGCGAAAGCAACAGCCTTCGAGAACAACGAGTTTCGCTGGCAACACGAGTTTTTGGAATGCTTGTTTGCGTTCTCGCTCGCGTTCTTCAGAAACCCAGTGCTTGTAGCCGTCGATCAAGTTGTAAATGATTTTTTCTTCAAAAATCTTGACGCCTGCTGCCGCTGCTTCGTTTGCTACTTCTGTCGGGATTGAAACGTTGAATGCGATTACCACGCCTAATAGCGGGTCTAATTCACGCATTGCTTGCGCTTCCACCACGTCGCGCCGCGACGGCGAGCCGATTGCGGTCGAGTGAATTGGAATTCCTTCTTTCTTGAAGAGTTTCGTAATCGCTTCAATGCTTCCAAGCGAGTCCGCGCGCAGCATGACGCCTTTCGCGCTTGTCTCGAAAACGATTTCGCTTAGTTCGCGTTTGAGTTCTTCAAGCGCGCGTTTCTCGTCGTCCGCGTTGCGTACTTCAAACAAGCTAGAGCCTGGAACAGCTTCACTCGCGTGCTCGCAAGCGATTTTAACTCCAGTGGCGGCAGTAACAGTGTTGACTGACTTGAATTTTTCTCGCGGGTCACGCATTTCGTCAAGCGCTTTCGGTTCAAGCAATGCTTTCACCGCTGCGACGACAGGCCCCGAGAGAGTCGAAAAAGCGATTTTGTCGCCAACGCGCAGCGAACCAGCGTATAAAATCACGTCAAGAGTGTCACCTAATCCTTTTTCTTCGCGTACCTCTAGAATGTTGCCTTTCCCTTGTTCTTCCTCGCTAGTTTGCAGGGTTTTTTCTAAAAACTTTTGCGCCAAGCCGGAAACGTACAGCAGCAACTCAGGTAGTCCTTCCCGCGTTTTCGCGCTTACTGGCACGATGACGAGTTGCTTCGTGAAGTCTGACACGCGGTCGAAGCGTTCAGCGTTGAAACCATGCTTGTACAACTCTCCGATTAACGCGTAAGTTTTTTCTTCAAGTCGTTCTAGAACGTCGGCGCGCTGGTTTTTCAGCGAATCCGTGATGCAGGAACCTTCCTTCGCAATCCATCCGTCAAGCGCGTCAACCTTGTTTAACGCGATCACGAAAGGCGTTTTGTACTCGCGGAGAATCTCGAGCGCTTCAAGTGTTTGACTCTCGATTCCCTTCGTAACATCAATCACGAGCATCGCAATGTCCGCAATGCTGCCGCCGCGCTTACGCAAGTTCGTGAAAACCTCGTGGCCAGGCGTGTCTATGAGCAGTAACCCGGGAACGCTTAAGGAAACGCCTAGTTTGTCGAGCAATTGGCCGCACGTTGCTTTTAAAACACTTTGCGGCAGGATGCTCGCGCCGATTGCTTGCGTGATGAAGCCTGCCTCGCGTGAAGCTACGCTTGTCTTGCGAATCGCGTCGAGGAGAGTAGTTTTCCCGTGATCCGTGTGACCGAGCGTGGCTACGATTACTTGCCTAAGCATTAAAATCAACCCTCCCAAAAAACCAAAAAAACGAAAAAACGAAAAAAACAAAAAAACGAATTTTTTGATTCTGGGACAACAATAAGAATTTTAGTGTTCGTTGTTTTTATTCGCTTGTCTTGAAGCCGAGTTTTTTCTTTGCTTCCTCACTCATTTTGTCTGGCGTCCAAGGCGGGTTGGAGACGAGTTCTACGCGCGCTTCGCGCACGCCGGCCACGCTCTCTGCTTTTTCGCGCACTTGCTGGACAATGTAGTTGGAGAGCGGGCAGGCTGGCGCTGTTAACGTCATCGTGATTTTCACTGTGCTTCCCTCGACTTTAACGCCGTAAACCAAGCCGAGTTCGACGATGCTCAACCCAATTTCTGGGTCGATGACTTCACGCAACGCGTCGAAAACTTGTTTTTCTGAAACCATTTGTTTTCTGCCCAGCCGCTTGGTTTAAACCGTTATTTTGCAACTTGTTTTTCGAAGATTACAGTCGCCCTTCCGGCGTCCGTGTTTATTTTGACTAACCTAATTTTTACTTTCCTGCATTCTCCGCCCTCGGTTAGGCTGACGCACAGCCGAGGAAGAGAGAAAGAAGGCGGAGGGGCGCTTATTTTACTACGATTGTTCCCTCGATCATGCCATACAAGCCGTCAACGTAATTGAATGTTCCTTTTTGCTCGAAGGTCTTGCTCCAAGACTCGCCGTTTTTTAGTTCAGGTGAAGATTCTCCAGCGAATGCTATCACGTGCGTTAATTCAGGGTCTTGATTAATCCATACCACCGTGTCGCCTGCTTTGACTTCCAAAACGCTCGGTTTGGCAGCTTCCGAAGAGAGACTCACGTAATGGGTCTGCGGTTTTTCTGATGTTGGCTGTTGCTGCGTCTGTTGAGCTTGTTGAATGCAGCCAGCAAACAGCAATGCTGCCGCCAGAAAGGTCAGGAATAGAATCATACTCAAATTCATTTTATCTCGCCTCTTTCAAGGTAACATGCACGTAGTTGTTGCTCCCAACTTCAACTCCTATTTTGATTTTTTCGCAGTCCTCTTCAGAACCGTCGTTAACATCCATTTCCATGCCGAAGCCGATATTGCAGTTGACCATCAAGCCGTTATTGTCCCTTACTATGAATACGGCTTCGTCCTTAAACGGCCAGTTGTAGTAATTTACTTTCACTAATTGAATGGACCAGCCGTTAGGCAGGAACGCCAGCTCTCCTGGGCTAAGCATTTGGGTTTTGTCTTTTTCGAGCGAATAAACTTTTTTTATGTAATAGTCTTCACCCATCGTGTTAGCGAAATTTGTCACGAAAGTCTTGTCCGGAACGAACATTTGAACCACAGTCAATGAAACATCCTCAGTGACAGGGTCTACAGTCAACGCTTTAACTGC
>JBBIMI010000030.1:0-8442 GCA_037444485.1 Microcaldota archaeon | reverse complement strand
TCCGGCGGCGCAACATCCGCGCCGCTAGAGGTAATTACGCGTTCAAAAAAAATTAGTGGCTGATTCATCCGTTGCCTTGAAGGACAACGGATTTCTCAGCCAAACGCATTAAAAAAAAATCGTCAACGCTTGATTTAACGCTTTCTGCGGCAAACAAAGCGGTTGCTAAAAACTTCAACCAATTGTTTGAAAATTCTCGTGAAACAACGCAAAACGCGTTGTTTGCGGGCTTTCAACTTTCTTATGAAACCGTTTTAATGGTTTTTTAACGGTTTTTTAACGGTTTTTTAACGTTCGCGTGCTTTCACGCGCGATGGCGCGGAATCCGAGGGCGAAGAAAAAAGCCGGCAGCGCGAGAGGCCCAAATAACACGAAGAGCACTACAGCCAACGCTGCGAGAAAGAGGAACGAGCGTTTAACTCTCGTTAAGAGGAAGGTTGCAATAAAGGAAGCTTCCAGCGAAAACAATTGGTAGTAAAACAAGTTTGCCGGCATTTTTTTCCGCTTTTATTCGCTTGCTCACTTCAAGTTTTGTTTTGTTTGCTTCGAGTTTCGCTTGTTCGCTTTAAGTCTTGCGTGGCTTGAAACCCAAGATTTGTGGCTTGAATCCCAAGATTTTTGAAATTATTTTTTTGACTAATTCTCCTTGTTCCGCGTCGTGGATTACGAAGTGACCGTGCCTCCAAACTTTGCCGTCTAACACCGGAATTACCGTCAGTATTTTCTTGTTTCCCGAAAAAATGTCGTAAACCACGACTGGTTTTCCAACTGGTTTTTCAACGCGTTTTCCAGGTTTTTCGCGCGTCTCGCTTTTTTTGCGCGTAACGTGGAACGCCCAAGGATGTTTTTCTAACTCGATTCGTTTTGCGTGCAAGCCTGAAAATTCTCCTGAAAATTCTCTGAATCCTTCCAGTTGTTCGCGCAAGTGTTTTACAGCTTTTTCAAGGTTTTTCGACGATTCTGTTGGAGGGCGGAAAACAGGAACGCCCAAGCCGCCTGGCTGGCTTTGAACACCAGTTCGTTTTTTGAGAATGATGTGTCCTCTTCCGCCTTTGTCGGTGAACGCCTTCACGTCTTCAAAAAAAGGCTTGTATTTTTCTTCCAGCGTTTTCAAGAGTTTTTCCAAAAAGTTTAGCCCCACTATCTTTCTTTAATTTTATAATTTCTATTCATTTTTTATTTCTTTATTTTTATATCTTTAATTTTATAATTTCTATTTTTTTATTCTGTTTTTTATTTTTATAATTTTTTTATAATTTTTATAATTTTTATTTTTATTTTATAATTTCTATCTTTATTTATTTTTTATTTATTTTTTATTTATTTTATAATTTTTTTATTTCTTTATTTTTTATCGCGTGTTGACGTGTTGGGATTGACTCGAGTTGATAGGCGGTGGTTTCAGCGCGAGAGTTCTTCGAGTTCTGCAGCCATCAAGTCAAGCTGGTCGCTCAATCGTTCAAGCGCATCCGTCAGTTTGTCAATCCAGCTTGCGACGAGTTTGGTGTCCGCCTTCGCGCCTTTCGCGCGCATTTCTTTCTTCAACGCGATCAGCTCGTCCTTGAATTCTTGGATTGATTCAACCATTTTTTTGACCTCCGTGATAATCGTTTACTTGCGAGTTTTTTAACGAATCAAGTGTTTTTAAAACCTACGCTTGCGTGAACTGTAAAGTAAACGTCACTTAAATTGAGTTCTAAATTGAAGTTGTACCGGCATAACATACGCAATTAAGAACGTACGCGATTGAGACGTACGCGATTGAGACGTACGCGATTAAGAGAAGTTTTACAGTAGGCAAAATTTGTGGGGAAATCAAGCGAAGTGCAGATTTTCCTCTTAATTGCTGTCACGTGTCCTAAACGAAGTGAAAGACCACGGGACGTGAAGCGAAAGACCGCATGACACGAAGCGAAAGACCACAGGACGTGATTCGAGTGTAGCGGGAAGGTTTAAGGGTAGCGGAAAAGTTGGGAGTGGACAGTGGGGGGGCGGGTACCAGATTAAGTTTTTTAAACCACAATAGGTTGTCGCTAACTTAACACTTCACGCTTGCGCAGTTGTTTCACACTTATTTAATTGTTTCACTAATTACTATTTGGTTGCTTCACAGTTTATTTTTATTGCCTTTCATTAATCGCCTTTAATTATTTTACGTTTAAGCACTGTGGTAGGAGAAGAAAGAGTTTTTTGCGCAAGCGGTCTGGAACTCGCGTGCATGCTTCGATGGAATCGCGTGTTACGAGTCCGCCGGCGTGGCGCGGGTAATGTCCCTTGTGTCCGCGGAAGAGCACGAGCAGCGCTTGGACTGGCTCGAACGCGTTCGTCACGGGATTGCGTGCGTGCATTTCGTATTCGAGCGCTTGCCCCCAGTCTGCAGCGTCGACTGCGAGCTTCAATTTCTTCAAGTTAATTACTGGCGCGGTTAGTTCAAGTGATTCAACTTCGTCGTCTAGAAATACTTTCCAGTTTTTGATTGCCGCTGGCGGCTTTGACTTGAACCACTCTCCTGCAACGAAGCTCGCAACTTCGCTTGCTTCGCGTTTAGATAAAAAAGTTTTTTCTTGAACTCGCGTTTTTCCTGCTGGCTGTGGCGCTTGTTTCGAAACGTTTTTTTTCAGCATTTTTTTTTATTGCAACCTCTTTCTAATAATCTTTCTTTTACTTTCTTTTAATAATCTTCAAATAATCTTTCAAGAAAATTGGTTTTTCGGTGGTTTTTCAGTAGAGTGCCAACAAAATCAATGAGTTAAACGCAACGAAGTGACGGGCGTAACGTGGTTGGTAGTGGTTTGTGAAAGCGAGAAAGAGACTCGAAACCCTCGTTTTTGGGTTTTTTGGTGGGAGGCAAGCGTTAAGGTTTCCTTGCGGAAGAGCCTTTCAAAAGAGTTTTGGTATCACCTCACTCCTCTTCCAACATGTTTCCATGTCAGCTTCTCAAACGCTTTCGCGCTTGAAAAGTTTACCCCGCTGTCCTCCCTTGAGGCTAGATACAGTGAAAAATGTTAATCCCGCGGGTATAAAAATTTTTCGCTTTTTAAAAACGAGATTGAAAACTATTGTCGATTATGAAAATGTCGATTATGAAATAAAGCGTAAAATAAAAGAAAAAGGAATGAAATGAAGGAAAGAGAGAAAAGAAAAAAAAGAAAAAACGGTTTTTGCTGTTTTTTTGTGGTTTTTTGCGGTTTATCTCGATTATCTGGATTTTGTTATCTTGATTTCGAGACTTCGTAAATGGCTTTCAACGCGACTATCGCTGCGCCTGGTCCAACGAATACTTGAATGTATCCAAGAACCAAACCAAGTTGACCTACGAACGCGCTTAATACCGTGCTCAAGCTGCCTGCAGCGACTAAGAACGTGATGCTCGCGAGCAGGTACAGCGTGATTTCTTTGTCAGTCACATTCAGCAAGCCTACGATCAAGCCGAGCACTCCCAAGCCCAACGCTATGCTGGAGTCTATCGTAGCCGTCACGAAGCCAGCTATTATTGCCAGCACTAGGCCAATGATGAAAGCCCAAGCTCCAATCGTGGGCAGCATGCTACTCTTCGCCATTCTAGTTCGATCACCTCTATAAAACGCATTGTTTTTTTACGGGGTTTAACCGTTGAAAACGAATAAGCAAGGCGACTATAAAAACGTTTCTTTTCCAGCAAAAAATTCGTTAAACGACGAAACCACGTTTTTTTTGGTGGTCGAGTTTGGTTTTCGTGTTTTGTTTAGTTTTCGTGTTTGTTAGTGTTTACGCCGCGTTTATAGGTTGCAGGCGATTGCAGGCTTTAGGGTTCGTGCGGGCTGTGGGGGACACCAATTTAGGGGGCATCAATTTAATTAACCGCGTTTAATTAAATTGTTGCTAAATTACTGTTTGCACTAAATTACTGTTGTGGTCTTAAAACGTTGGTTTACGCCAGTAAAACTATTGTTGCGTCAATATTGTTGCGTTAACGTTGTTTGTTGAATTAACGGTGTTGCGTAACAGTGTTGCGTTAATTAAACTGTTTGATTAAACTGTTTGCGTTTAAAGCGCGTTTAAAACGCGGCTCGCATTAACAGGTTTTAAACTGTTTTTACTTTTAACTGTCTTTTACTTTTAAGTGTCTTTATTGGTTGTCAGCCTTTAATCACGCCGAGTGGAACCATTCGAGCAACGAGTTTGCTGATGCCGGCGCGCGAGACTGCTTCAACAACTTCGTCAACGTTCTTGTACGCGCCGCCAGCTTCTTCCGCCAAAACCTGCGGCTCCATCGCTTCAACAATAATGTCCTCGGTTTCCGCCATGCGTTTTTGAATGTTTACGCCTGCATGCACGCGAATAGCTTCATGCCGCGACATTACGCGGCCGCTGCCGTGACAAGACGAACCGAAAGTCTCGCGCGCAGAAGGAATGCCGCACAACAAGTAACTCGCGGTTTCCATGCTGCCTGGAATGAGGACTGGTTGACCGATCGCGCGGTACGCTTTCGGAATTTCATGTCGGCCAGCCCAAAAAGCGCGAGTCGCGCCCTTACGGTGCACGCAAACACGCTTGCGTTTTCCAGAAACCTCGTGTTCCTCGAATTTCGCGATGTTGTGGCAAACGTCGTAAACGAGTTCAAGACCCAACTCGCTCCAGTCTTTCTTGAAAACTTGACCGAAAACCCCGCGAGTCCAATGCGTGATTATTTGGCGGTTCGCGAACGCGTAATTAACTGCACTCGACATTGCAGCAAGGTAATCGCGCGCTTCAGGCGAGTCGAGCGGCGCGGAGCACAACTCGCGGTCAGGCAAGCGAATACCGTAACGCTCGCTCGCGCGCAACATCGTTCTCAGATAGTCGTCGCACACTTGGTGACCGTAACCACGCGAACCGCAGTGCACCATTACCGTCACTTGCCCAACTTCCTCGATTCCGAACGCCTTCGCGACTGCCGAGTCGTAAATCTTGTCCACGCGCTGGATTTCGAGAAAATGGTTGCCGCTGCCGAGCGTGCCGCTCTGCGGCGCGCCGCGCTTTTTCGCCGCGTCGCTGACTTTCTTGAAGTCAGCTCCAGCCAGCCGGCCGTTCTCTTCGCAGTGGTCGACGTCCTCAGGCACGCCGAATCCCTTGTTTACCGCCCACTGGGCGCCTTCGAGAGTCATGCGCTCGAGTTCGTTCTGTTGCAAGCGCAGCTTTCCCTTCGCGCCAACGCCCGAGGGAATTTCCTGAAACAACGCGTGCACTAGCTCGCGCACGCGCGGCTTGACGTCTTCAACCCGCAAGTTAGTGCGAAGCAGTCTTACTCCACAGTTGATGTCCGAGCCGCATTTTCCCTTAATTCAAGGAAAAAGCTGTAGCCAACACCACCTGGGGAGATTACTCCGCCGTTTTCAGGGTCGAACGCAGCCACGCCGCCGATGGGAAAACCGTTCAAGGAAACTTTTCTTTTCCAAGGTTTTCTTTTTCTAAAAGAAAAGCTTTATCCTTCGTGCCCATCGGGCATGACGAAGCTCGCTTCGAGAATGCCGGGAAGCTGCGCGACGTTCTGCGCTTGGCGCAGCGTGCGGTCGGATTGAATCTTGGAGAGCATAGAGTCAAGCGCGTAAAGCCGCACTGGCACGCGCATTTCCCCGCTCTTCTCGATCTCGTAAACCGCTTCGCGAACCTTCCTCAATTCCGTAACAAACCACCTCTAGTCTGCAAGAGATTAAAGAGAGTAAACAGGTTAAACAAAAAAATGCAGTGCTTATTTTTAAATGCGTTGAATATTTTAAAATAGTTTTCTCTCCACGCGTATTTCAGCGGTGAATGCGATTCGGTGCAGTTGTTCGACTGGCTGTCCAGGTAGTTTTTTGAACATTCCCTTTGGGTGATGCAAGTCGTACTCCAACTTTTCTAGTTCTACGCTTTTGACTTTAAGGTTTTTCGAACTAGGGTTAGAGTCGAGTATTCTCTGGAATTCCTCTGAAAGTATTTTCTTGAATTCTTTGAGTTGGTTTTCAGGCAATGGGTTCGCCCAAAGCAAAGGAATTCTAATCGTTTTTTTCTCGTGGTTTAAAGCATCTTTTATTACGACGTCCCACTCGCCTTCCAAACCTTTTTTAATGAAGGTTTTCGGAGGCACCATTTGCTTGTTGTAGTCGATAATGTAACTGTTACTCGCTTTAATCACTTCGCGTGCTCTAGCCAGTTCTTCCGCGGACGGGGTTCTGTCCTTGAACCCGACGAACATAGAAAACGCCGTCAGGACCGCAATTCCAGCCAATACAATTTTTTTTTTGAGCGACATGCTTCTCCAACTAGTTAGATTAAGCGAAGCGCGGTTAATTCGGTTAATTCACATACCCTCCAGCTTTTTTGTCTAGTTAAATGTTTTTGTCTAGTTAAATGCCTGTGTATGACGTTACTGAAAGCTGGTTTCCAGGCGTGACCTGGCCGACTTTGACTAGAACGCCGTTCAAATCGCCTTTGTTTAAGAACGTCTTCAAGCACCACGTTCCGCGGCAGTAGAGTGCATTGTTTTCGCCCGAGATGTAAAACTTTTTTTCGAACACGCCGCCCAACTTTTCGCTGTAGAACTTTGCAGTGGCCGGGTTTTCTGGTATTGAAACCTTGCGCTTGAAAGCGTCACCTTCGTACGTCACTTCTTCGTGAATCTCCAGAACGAGTACTTCGTCGTTAACCAAGGATTCAAACCAATTTTGGTAAATACACAGGTTCGTGATTCCTGCGGCTGTAGGCTTGTTTTTGTCTTTCTCGCAGGGAACCAAATACATCAAGTCATCCCCGTTAAGGTTGCGTAGGGTGTCAATGATGTAGTTGCTTCGGATGCAATTCTTTTTAGTGACTGGCAAGACCCGCATATTATTTTCCGTAATCACTTTTTCCGTAATCACTTGAGTCTTCAGGCCAGGCCTTACTTCCCCCAATTCAATTCCGTGCTGCGCGTCTAGAGTGCAGGTAACCTTACACTCTTCCCCGAATAAGTAGAAAGTTAGTTCCTCACGCCGGGAGGCTCTCGGCAGGCATGAGAGGTAGTTAGGCACTTCCTTCTTAAACCAGTACCACGGTTGGCCTTCGCGAACTCGTTCAATGAGCTCGTTTGGAATGCAGGACTCTTCGACTGGCGTCAGTTTGTTGTTGGACAACGAGGCCCTGCAGAGGACGCCTATTTTCTTTTCGTGATAGAGGCTGCTCGAGAGTATGTTGGGCAGCAATTTCCTCCCGTCAAGCAAAGCGTAGAGGTCTTCCGTAAAGGGCAGAATGTAGTTGTTTTGCGAGTTCGGTATTTCCTCCGCGGCGAAAGAAAAATAAGATAATAGGGAGAAAACGAAGAGCGAGGCTATCAAATACTCTAAGAGTTTTTTAAAACTCGGGTTTCTTGAAAAACTCATTTTTTAGAACCTCCAGTTGTTTTTTTATTTTTTTATTCACAATTTCAACCGCGCAAGTACTGCGCTTGCGCGACGCGCGAGAAGCAAACCGCCCTTTCCGCCACGCCGTTCACGAACAGACAATAATTTCCATCGAGCAACGCGACCGCAAGACTGCTGTAACAGTCTGATTTAATCATCTCGTCAGAAGTTTTTTCGCACTCTTCTTTACTTCTACCAGCGAGAGCGAGACAAACTGGCTTGAATCTCGCCAAGTCGCCAGTAAAATAAGCTTCACAGATTCGGGCGTTTGACTCGTAGAACGCTATGCTAGCAAGGCAATCCATTTTCGCGTAAATGTCGAAACGGGAATTCATAATCATTTTTTCGCAAAGGTTTTCATCGCGCGCTCCAATCGCCACCAGCTTGTAGCAATCGTTCTTCACTTCAACCGAGGAAATCTGGTTGCACTTTGTTGGATCCAAACTCGCGAGTCCACTACATAAAACTCGTTGGTCGAACGACGTTATTCCAGTGCAGAGGGAGGAGTTGTTGAACTTGTAGGCGGCAGTCTGCAGACAACCCTGCTTTTCTGCGCTCGTGGCGTAAGAATTGCATAATGAAACGAATTCGGTTTCGCTCAAGTTTTTGGGCAACGTCGGCGGCGTGGAGACAGGCGAAGCTTGAGGCGTTGCGGTTGGAATTTCGGTGGGACTCACTTTTATAGTCGGGGAAGCGATTTCCGAGGGAGTCGGCGTGGGCGTTACCGGCGGTTGCACGCAGCCGAAAACGAGAAACCCAAAGCCGAGAATCAAAACGAAGACCAACGGAGAGAACTTCATTTGCACACCACTTTATCAAATTACG
Source organism: Microcaldota archaeon (assembly GCA_037444485.1). Taxonomy (GTDB): domain Archaea; phylum Micrarchaeota; class Micrarchaeia; order Norongarragalinales; family Norongarragalinaceae; genus JBBIMI01. The sequence goes on along the minus strand of JBBIMI010000030.1, from coordinate 238 downwards.
AAATATAGATTTTTTGCTGCTGGCAGTTGTTCGAATAAACTTTAGTTCTAGAAATATTTAAAGGTTTTATTTAAAGATTTAAAGGTTTTCGGTGGGCGTCTGCCAATCGTCTTCAGTAAGTGCTTTCTATTAAAGCGCCGATTGCTAGGAGGACGAGGGAAACGATGGCGAGCGTGAACACGTCTAAGAGGAGGACGTAAAAGAATTGTTTGTTGTGGTGCCTGTGCGCTATGCTCAT
>JBBIMI010000029.1:0-10097 GCA_037444485.1 Microcaldota archaeon | reverse complement strand
CATGTCGTTGATGCGGTCGTCAATCGGCGTCTTGTCTAGATAGCCTTGAATGTACGTCTTCATTTGGTACGCTACGTTCGGGTTCACTCCAGGCGTGGTTACTTCAAGCGTAGTAGTTTTTTCAGTAGCCTCGCCTCCGCCGCCGCACGACAATTGGTCCTTGCCGAGGACGGTAATGTCTGAGCTAGTGTACGCCAGGTTGCCAATCATTGCAGCAATGTTAGCTGCAGCAACAGCGTCACTCGGCGCAGCAGCGCTGCCTACAACGATTTTCACGTTCGGTGACCCGCCATCGAAAAACTTGAAGTTACTCAAGCCGGGGTCTACGCTAACTGCTCCAGCGAACGCTGCTCCAACCATTGCAGCGCCCAAGGCAGTTGCCGCAATTCTCTTTACGTTCATGCTTTTCACGAAACCACCTCACGAACCAAACTGGTTCGTAAAACACTTTTATTCTTTAAAACAATTTTCATCAAAGATATTTTTTGTTGGCGCAACCACAGTAAAAAATCGCTCTCCACGCCCGCGAAACGCGGGACAAGCTAAAATAAAGCAAACCACGCAGAGATGCACTCTACTGAGTCGCTTTTAAGAGTTTAAGAAACACGCTTTTTAAACTTATCGATTACACGGCAAACGTCGAACTCGCAGTCGGCTTGCGCCACTGGTTTTTAAACTCTTTTTGTTTTCGCTCGTCGTCATCGCGTAAAGCGTCCTCGCGCAAAGCCCGCCAGTCCCCCTCTAGTTTAATCTCCGCTTCCCCTCGAGTCCACGCTTTCACTCAACTGCTTTACTCCTGCCGTCAGCAGCCTTCAGCGCCGGCAACCGGCAACTCGCGCGCAACACCCTAACATCTCCTACCAGACAACGGGCAACAAGACAATAAGCAACAGCGACAGAAACCGACACCGGCGCTAACACGCATTGTTCCCGCACCGTCCCGCGTCACCCTCCAAAGCGGCCAGCCCCTCCAACCGCCAAGCCACCCGGCAAACAACTACAAAACAACCACAAACTACTCAATACAACTAAATAACTTACAAGTAATAGCAAAAACGTAAGGACGTGAATACTGAACTAAATGAAAGGATGCTACGAATACTGTAGAATATTAATATAGAGTATTCTGTAGAGTATTTAATATAGAGTATTAAATATGTAATATACTAAACCTGCCTAAACCTGCTAAATCCGCCTACTGTTCTCGCCACCTAATTGTCCCCCACACTATTACTTATCCCTTACTTATCCCCACTATTACAACCTATCACAACTTTACAAATGCTAGATGTTACTACCAAAAAGTATATAAACGCTATGCGTTGCAAACGTAAATGTTACTACCAAAAAGTATATATATTATGGCTGCGCTTATTTTAGTGCACAACCGCATGCACAACCGCACCCAAGCGTTAACACGCGTTAACTGGTGCTGCTGCGCTAAACAACATGCAAGGAAACCGCTTGCACTGCGATGCGCGGCAAAGAATCAGCGAAAAAAATTGGCGAAAAAAAGTGAAGAGTTTTTGTAAAAAAGCTAGAACACGAGAAAGGCGAGAGCAATGTCACTGCGTGAAGTAATGCGCGTAGTCAACGCTGACAGAAAGCGGTTTAGTGGCGAGACTGAAAACAGCGGCAATGCGAGTAGCGCTAGCGGCTGGCGTAAAACTCAAATGTTTTTGCCTGTAGCAAGCGAAGGCAAACCAGTCATCAAAGTCACCACGCGTCAAGAGTTCTTAAACAACAACATCAGCGCATGGCGCGCTTGGCAATTAACGCGAGTCGGTGCAGCGCTTGCAGGCGCAGGCGCGATTTGGCTTTTCTTCGCAAACCAACCATGGCTTGCTGGCGGTGCTGCACTGCTTGCAGGCTGGTGGTACGGCGAACACGTCCGCAGAGGATTCTACATAACCAAACTCTTGAAGAAAAGGTACTTGCTGGAAGGCACTTGAAAAAAAAGCTTTTTTCTTTTAGGAAAAGAAAAAACCTTGGAAAAAAGAAAACATTGAAACTTGAAAAAAAGAACGAAAAAAGAGTGGAAAAAAATGGCTGGAAGCATTGAAACGATTGAAACAATTTCCGCGCCGAACACTGCGCCGTTAGACCAGCAAGTTCGCCGAGGAATGGAGGAACAGCAACGCGCAGTTGACGGCACAGGCATGACTAGCTTTGTTGCTGTAGATTACCCTGCTCACGTTCCCCCAACCATGAAGATGCACAAGCGTTGGGATTACTTGGCAGAATACATAGATTTTTACAAAATGCGTTACGCGAACACGTTTAAAGCAGCACTGTTTTTTGCAGGCGGCATTCTAACGCTGAACGCCTTCGCGCCCGGCGCGTTACTAATGATCGCGCTCGCGGCCAGGCACGCTGACTTAGCGTGGTGGTGTAATTTCATAGTAACAAAATTCGGAAAACACAGGTCACTAGTATTAATAGACTAAAAAAGCTTTTCTTTCTTGGAAAGAAAGAAAACCCTTGGAAAAGAAAGAAGTGGAAAAGAAAGAAGTGGAAAAAGAAAGAAGTGGAAAAGAAAGAAGTGGAAAAAGAAAAAAAACAAAAATGGTGTAGAAAATGGGTTTCTGGAGTGATTTGAGGGGTCCGAGTCACTTGAGCGCGCAGTTCATGGCGTTGCTTGAAGAAATCGGCATTGTCCACATTCAAGACCGGCCCGTGTCTTTTGAAGCCGCGATGTCGAAAACCTCGTTCATCCTGCCGGATTGGATGATTTACGCGATAGTGTTAGCGTCACTGTTGTACAGCGCGATAGTAATGAAAATAATTTAAAAAAAAGAGTGAGAGTGAAACTAGTTTTGAACAAGAACGCAAGCATTAATGAAGTGAAAGCACTCGTGGCGAACGGCGCCATAAAGCCAGCGAGCGCAAGCAACGCGAGTGACGGTTACGGCGAGCCACGCGCAGAACACTTGTTCGTTCCAATGGCTAGCGTTGGCACGATGCACCCAGGCAAAGACCAACCCGTCCACACCATGGAAGTCAAGACGAGAGGCAACATTCTCAGCGAGTGGTTTAACAGCGACATGCGCGAAGGCAATTTAGGGACGGTTTACAGAGCCTATTTTCTTGCAATCGTTTTTTTCCTGCTCACAGTAATCACTTTAGGATTCAGTGTTTACGTCGCAGCAATATTCGCGTACTTGACTGGTCATTTCTGGAGCGAGCGCTTACTCAACGACGCTTGGTCCCTAGAATGGTTCAAAGGAAAAGCAATGTATTACACAGTGTAAGCTTTTCTTTCTTTACAAGAAAGAAAACCTTGGAAAAGAAAGAAGCTTTTTTCTTTTGGGAAAAGAAAAAACCTTGGAAAGAAAGAAAACTTTGGAAAAAAGAAAACATTGAAAAAAAGAAAACATTGAAACTTGGAAAAACAAAATCTTGAAAGAATTGGAAAAGAAAAAATTTTTGAAAAAAAGGAAGCTTTTGAAAAAGAAAAAAGAAAAAAGAGAGAGTTTGAAAAATTCGGGTGTTTTAAAGAATGAAGGATTTGGGAAGCGGAGTGCAGGTTTCAAGCGTTGTTGCGGAAACGAAGGCGCCTTGGCTAGCTGCTGACACGCGTTACAATTACTTAGTAAAGTACATTCCGTTGTGGAAGGACCACATCAAGTACCGCTTGTATTTTATCGTCGGCCTAGCAGTCGGCGTTTGGGGCTTGTTTAACGCGCCGATAATCGCGCTTCCCGCATTCTTCGCTTCCATGTACTACTACCAGCAATTCAAACTACTTGACGGACGCATGTTCAAGTCAACGCGTACCGTAATCTGGGGCCACTGAAACCTTTTTAGAGTTAAAATTAGGGTTAAAAAACAAGATACGAAAACGGTTTCGGTTTTATTCCGGCCCCACTTTCTTTTTCTTGTTTCTTTTTTTTGTTTTTTTTGTTCTCTTTTTCTTGTTTCTTTTTTTTGTTTTTTTCTTGTTTCTTTTCTTTTTCCCTAATTTTTTGTTTCTTATAGTCCTGCTTCCTTGCGCAGCAATTCCGCTTTGTCGACGCGTTCCCAAGTAAAGTCTGGGTCTTGCCTGCCGAAGTGTCCGTAAGCAGCGGTTTTCTTGTAAATCGGGCGCAGTAGGTCGAGTTCCTTAATGATTTCAGCTGGCTTGACTTTAAAGTGTTTTTGGATTAGTTCAACAATTTTTTCTTCCGGAATCTTGTTCGTTTCGAAAGTATTCACGAAAATCGATACTGGCTTCGCGACTCCAATCGAGTAAGCGAGTTGCACTTCGCACTCGTCCGCCAGCCCTGCCGCGACCACGTTCTTCGCGATGTAACGAGCCATGTAAGCAGCGCTGCGGTCGACTTTACTCGGGTCTTTACCGCTGAAACAACCGCCGCCGTGGCGCCCCATGCCGCCGTAAGTGTCGACGATGATCTTGCGGCCTGTAACTCCAGAATCAGCTTCAGGCCCTCCAACCACGAAAATTCCGGTGGCGTTAACGAAAAACTTCGTGTTCGCGTCGAGGTACTCGCCGCAAACCGGCTTAATGATTTGTTGAATCACGTCTTCGCGGATTTGCTCGTTGGAAACCTCTGGATTGTGGTGCACAGCGATTACGACGGTGTCGACGCGAAGAGGCTTGCCGTCGCTGTACTCGACTGTGACTTGCGACTTGCCGTCCGGCCTCACCCACTCAAGGATGCCTTTCTTGCGCACTTCAGTCATGCGCATGGTGAGCTTGTGAGCAAGCATTATCGGTAAAGGCATTAATTCAGGCGTTTCACGGCAAGCGTAACCAAACATCATTCCCTGGTCGCCTGCTCCCTGCTCGTGCACGCTTGTCTCGGTGACGCCGACTGAAATGTTTTGGCTTTGCTCGTGAATCGAGACTAGAACCGCGCAGTCCGCGTAATCGAGCCCGTACTCCGGATTCGTGTAACCGATTTCTTTGAGGGTGCGGCGCACGACGCCTGGAATGTCGCAGTAAGCGTTCGTCGTCACCTCGCCTGCAACCATTATTAAACCAGTGGTTGTAAGCGTTTCGACTGCAACACGCGATTTTGGGTCTCGGCGAAGCAAGTCGTCGAGAATCGCGTCGCTTACTTGGTCACAGATTTTAGACGTCAAAGGATGAAAAAACGAAAACAAACTTCAAACTTCATCAAACGAAAACCTCGAACTTCATCCAATGATTTTGTCCGGGTGACCTTCAGTGACTGACTCCGACGTAAACAAAAAATTGCCTTTCTTTACCAATCAATCCCCCCACAAAAAAGTGTTTTTTTTAAAACAATGTTTGCTAACCGCAAACTGGTAATAAACGCCGTCAAGAATTAAAAACCTTGCGTCAAGCAGTTACGCCAAGCACCTTGCGGTTGCTCACGCGACGGTCGCGCCTTCACTAATTGTTTTGCCGCGGGTTTTCAGTGCAGCCGGCGCCGGCTGCGCTTGCGCGGATTGCATTGACGAGAGTTTTTGTTCGAGTTTCTTGCGCAGCGCGTCGTAACGCTCTCTTAACTTATCTTCCTGTTTCTTGAACGCGTTTACGCGCACGTCAAGCGACTCGCGTTCTTCACTCAATTCCTTCAAGAGTTCGTCTTTCTTTTTTGGAACGATTATCGAGCCGACAAAGCGGTATAATTTCGCGTTTGCATCAATAGTTTTCTCGACTTCCTCGCGCGCTTTATCCAACTCCGCGATTTGTGCGAGCGTCTGCTGGCGCTGTATTTGCAGAATCTGGATTTGCTGCTGTAATTGCTGGAATTCAATCAACTCGTTCTTAGTTTCTTCACTTAATTCTTTTCCCACTAGAACACCAACTCCTTCTCCTCGATTTTTTTCTTTTTTTATCCCATTATTTTTTTATTCGATTAATCGAATCGTATTTCGAATTCTTCGGGCAACTCGCCCGGGTTTCCGAATTCCTTTTCGCCTTTACGGAAGACGCGCGTTTCCTTGACGAGCGGCCCGAATCCGAGTCCAGCGTTCCGCGCGGTATTCCGCGCAGTAATTTGTTTCACGAACTCTTTTAATTCGGTTTCGCTTGGCGCGCTCGCGTAAACTTCCACGCTTCCGTCAGGCAGGTTGCGCACGAAGCCACCAAGTTTCTTCGCGCGCGCTGCGCGTTGCACGCGCCAACGGAAGCCCACGCCTTGCACAACGCCTTTGATTACTATTCTCGCAACAATCATTCAATCGCCGTATTCAATCGCCGTCAACGCTTGCAGCTTGCAGTCGCTCGCCGCGTGCAAGCGTTTTTTCCAGTTTTATTTTCATCACGGGCCCGACCAGCCTTCCAGCTATTTTGAAAGAAAGCTTTCCGCCGCCTGCAACGATTTCAACGAGTTCGCGCGCGCTTACTTCCTCGAACTCTTCTTGTTCTTGTTCGAAGGCGAAAAGTTTTTTGATTTCGTCGCCTTCAGCGTCGCGCGAGGTCACGCGCACGTGCTTGAAAACGCGTCCGAGTTTTTGTTTTTTCTCTGGAAACGAGATTCCAGTGATTTTAATTGAGGGCTCGAGCCAGCCTTCGTTTTGCGCGCTAGCGTCGTAGAAAGCGAGTTCGACGGGATTACCTTGTTTTTCGTAGACGAACAATAAGCGCGTCAACCCGAGCGCGTGGGCGCGTTCGACGCATTCGCCCACGCTTTTCTTTCCGCGGTTTTCGCTTGACGCGTTGCACAACAACGCGAGCCACCGCGCGAGCTTTCGCGTTGATTGTGATGGCTTGCGGCTCGTCGTGACGTACAAGTTAGTCAACTTAATCGCCTTTCAACTGCTTTCAATCGCCTTGCGTTTGTTTTCTTCGTTTTTTATATTTTCCCGACGTGAATACTGTGAATGTACTGAATATAGTTTATGGTTAACCGCGTTGTTGTCCTTCTCTTCACGGTAAATGTTTCAAGAGAAAGAATTCCTTCGCGTATTTTATGCAAAATTTATGCAAAAATTACCGCACGACTAACTGTTACTTCGTACGACTGCTGTCCTGCGTGACTAACTGCTGTCCAGCACGACTAATAAGTACTGGTAACACGAGTAATACGTCGTACTAGTAAATACGTACTAGTATATAAATCGTTTTTGACTACGCGTTTTTTGACTGTGCGTTCCAATAGTATCTTATTTTATTTTCTTGAAAGTGACTTTAAAACCGCCGCGCATGGGCGTGATGATTGCGTAGCAACCGTCGTAAAACGCGCCTGCGGTGACCGTGTGAAACGCGCATTTATCCATTTTAAAATCCATTTCAAAAGTTTTGCTTTCAATGTCGGGCGCATTGATTTTAATGCTTTGCCAAGCGTTGGCTGGGTTGAAGGAAGCGTGTTGTGGCGCGTGGTCGTGTCCGCGTAAGAGCACGCGGCAATTCGTTTTAACGAGTTTCTCGAAGTTCGCGCGGTGGTCGAGGGAACTATCGAGTCGAAACCATAAAACTCTTAGTTCAAGCGGGGCGAACGGATAGCTTTCGAGACTGCCGTCTAGAGCGCCGTGCGCGACCATGAACCGCGTTTTTTCAAACCGTATTACTCTAACTTTCGACTTTAACAGCGAATCAACGTACTCGCTTGCTTCAACGTTTTTCTCGAATTCTTTTTGCAGCGTAGAGTTGTCTTCAAGTTTTTGTTCGTACAAGGTTTTAGACGTTATTTTGAGTCCTTTCAAGTTAGCGTGGTCATGGTTGCCTGGAACAGTCGCAACAGTTTTACCTATTTTTTTCAACTCGTCTTCTATTTTCTTCCACGCGAGCGCCATGCTCGGGTGGTCGAAGTCGCCAGTGCAAGCAACGTGACTCGGGTTTTCTTGTTTGATTACCGCCAGCGTTTTTTTCTTTAACTCTCGCGTTTTCTCGCGAGTAGCAGCGTGAAAATCGCCTAAAACCAGTAACTCCGATTTTTCATTCAATTTTCCGGCATTCATTCTCATTCATTCTTTACTCGTTTTTGTTTGTTTGTTTTTGTTTGTTGTCTTTATTCATCGTTGTTTTAGTTTTTGTTGTTTTGAAACGTGTTTCTCTAACCACTTCAAGCCTCGTCTTACGAACTTGTTTGAAAGCACTTGGCTTGCTTCTTCGTGGAACAAGTATTCCATCGGGTTTAGAGGACCAGTTTCGTAACCGATTTTCTCGAATTCTTTACGTCCAGTCGCTTTGAGCGTTTTACGCCATAATTTTTCTTCGTCGACTTTCCTTGAAATGTATTGCTTTGCGAGTTTTTTGACTGGCTTTATTTCTGTCATTCCCGCCATTGCTTGGATTGCTTTACGCCATAATTTTTCTTCGTCGACTTTCCTTGAAATGTATTGCTTCGCGAGTTCCTCGATTGACTCTATTCCAGTTTTCTTGAGCTTGGCGTTTATTTTTTTTATTATTTTGTCGAATTCTCGTTTCGTGAGTTTGACTTCAAACAATTTAGGGTTGTTGATCTCGACAAACGTTTCCCCTTTTTTTTGTTGAACCGGCGCGAAAAGTCCAAACTCGTTTCAGGGAAAGTCGGCTTTGCAACGCCGTGAACTATGCCGTACTCGTATCGTTCTCGCACCGGCCGGAATTCGGTGTCGAACTTGATTTCGCCTCCAAAAAGCGTTTTATACGCTTCTAAAGAGTAAAAACCGCCGCGTGGTCCGAAAACCATTAACACCGGCAAATGTTTTTCCTTAATCGCTTCCAAGTTTTCCCAGTCTATAGAGAATCTTGCGTGTTGAATGCTTCTCGCGACTGCAGCGTGAATCGTCGCATCCAAACGCTGTAGCCATTCCCCTGAATCCATTTTGTAAAGCGGCTGTACAACGTAAGCCGGAATCTCTGCCTTGTCGTAAGCAAAGATTTTTTTCTTGAAGGCAAGACCTATGGTAGTACCTCGAATGAAAAAACTGTCTATTATTTTTTTTCGCAGCGAATCTATTTTTTCTTTAAGTTTCTCCACCATGAAAAATCACGTTGTTAACGCCGGAGGAGAGACTCGAACTCTCAATCCCGTTGGACGGGAACCAGCTCTCTGTGCCTTACTTGCTTTAAAAACGCTCAAGGCTGGCGCATTGCCGTTCTGCCACTCCGGCTCTCCAATTAAATGAAAATTAAATGAATCTAAAATTAAATGAATCTAATTAATTTAATTAATACTTTAATTAATTAACAAACAATTTTAATTAATGAACAATTTAATGCATTTGCGAGTTTAATAAAAACCGGCCGCATTACGTTTCATTTTTTTTAACTAGCAGTGTGCGCGTGCGGGCGCGCTCGCGTTGAATGCGGCGGGCGGCGCGAAGTTTTCTTGTGCAGCGCGTAAAACGCGAGGCCGAACGCCATCACTGCAGCGAACGCGAGCGGGTTTTGTGAAACCGCGTAGCCCCCCAACGCAAGCGAAACGATTACCGTGATTACTGGAATCTTGCCTGAACGCAGCACTCCCTTTTCAGGAAAACGCTTTTGCAGCACTAGCGCTGAAACGCTGCTGAGCAAGTAAGGAATTATAGTGAACAACACTACGACGCTCGCGAGAGCAGGAAAATCGCGGAAAACCAGCGTCACGCCAAGCGCGAGAAAATAGTGAATCCACAACGCGCGGCTCGGCGTCTCATGCAACGGACTCAAGTAATCAAAAAAACGCGGAAACAAGCGGTCGCGCGCCATCGCGAAAGAAATGCGTGCGCTCGCGAGAACCACCGCATTCAACGCGCCAAGAATCGACGCGAGCCCGCCGACCGCGAGAATAACGCCTGCAGGCTCGCCAGCCAACGCGCGCGCGACGTCAGCCAAAGGAGCTTGCGAGCCCGTAAACTTCGTCCAATCAACTGCGCCGAGTGCAGCAAGCGAAACGAGAACGTAAATCACGATGACAGAACCAGACGCGGTGAGTACGGCGCGTGGCACTATCTTGCGCGCGTTCTTCATTTCTTCTTCAGGCACGGTAATGATTTCAGCTCCCTGGTAAGCCCACAAAGCGAGAATCACTGCAGCGAGAAAACCGAACGCGATTCCTTCACTACTCCCGCCAGCTGCAGGCAAACTCGTTGGAGGCTGAAGCAAGTTGTTTGAATTAAAATAGAAAAACCCGAGAATCGCGAGCAACACTAGCGGCAAGAGCTTTAAAATAGTGAGCGTGTCTTCAACGCGCGCGCCTGCCTTAATGCCGCGGTAGTTA
>JBBIMI010000028.1:0-10143 GCA_037444485.1 Microcaldota archaeon | reverse complement strand
GGCAGCCGGTGCGCGTCATCCTCCCACATTGCTTTGAAAGGCAGTTCGTTGCATGTGAATACTTCGGCTGCATTTCCTCGCTCTCGCTGGGCTTGCCTTCAAAATCGCGTGCGAGGAACACGCGCACTACTTGATTCCATTCCGGCTTACTCGTGAAAATGAAAACGAGTTCCGCAACGCGCTAAAGCTTTTTCTGGTTCTTTTTTCGGGTTCGCTCGCAAGCCTGATTCTTCAGCGAGTTCCCGCGCCGCGGCTTCCTCCAAGCTTTCATTTTCTCGAACTTTTCCGCCGAAGCCGTTCCACTTTTCTTTTCCGAAACCTTGTTTTTTCAACCCGAGCAAGACTCGGGGTTCAGGCGCGTCCCGCAACGGAAAACATAAAGTGCACGCTCGCATTAATTTTTTACTGTCGCACTAGTTTTCACGTTTTCACCAAAAAAATGCCTAGGGAGGGATTTGAACCCTCGACTTCCAGATTTCCCAGCCCTTCCATTTAGACCTCGAGTTTCTTTTTAATTCTTTTTTTCTTTTTTTCTTTTTTCTTTTTTTGTTTTTGTTTTCTTTTTTTCTTTTTTCTTTTTTTGTTTTGTTTTTGTTTTCGTTTTTCTTATGAGTCTGGCACTCTAACCAGGCTGAGTTACCTAGGCGTTCTAAAACGCGTTTGTTTTAAAAGTTTTGCGTGCTTATAGTTAAAAACAGTTTGTTGATTTGCTTTTGTTGATTCGCTTGCTTTCCAGCCGGGGTTGAAAACGTTTCTTGGATTTGCTCGCTTTACTGCAACAAGCTTTCGTCGTTTTCGCGGTTTTCTTCCACGAGTCTTACTACTTGCCGCTGGCAGCAATCGCGGCAGTCGAGTTTTTCCTCGTCAAACGCAGGAAGGAATTCGTTGTTGCACTCGCATTCGCTGTGCTGCTCGCTTTCTTCGCGCAGTTTTTTTTCGCTGAGCCGCGGCCTTGCCAGGTTGACTTGAGTCTCGCGCGCTTCGTCGAGTGTAAAGCGTCTTTCGGAATGCCTTCCTTGCACGCGACTGTTGCAGGCGTTTTCGTTGTTGCCGCGCTTGGCACGCTAGCGTTTTACTTCATCGCGCCTCTCGCGTTGTTGATTGCAGCGTCACGCGTTTTCTTGGGCGTGCACTCTGTTTCGCAAGTCGTAGCTGGGCTGGCGTTTGGGATGCTTGTTTACTTGCTGGTTACGCAGTTGAGTGACCGTTTGCAGGGAAAAAAAGTGTTTCGAGAATTGGTTGAAGTGCTTGAATTGCATCGGCAGTTCGTTCACGCGTTGTTTGGAATCGTTGTAGCGGCGCTCGCGTTGGCGGCAGGGCGCGAGAACGCGTTGGTTGCTTTGACTGGATTCTTGTTTTTGGGAATGCTTGCGATTAACGTTGAACTGCGTGGACGCAAAAGCGTTTTTTCTGTTTTGTTTAAGCAGTTCGAGCGAGAGCGCGTGGCTCCGGGAAAAGGCGCATTGAATTTCGCGGTCGGAGCCTTGTTTTTGCTCGCGTTTTCGCCTTCTGTTTCATTCGCGGTTGGCGTGCTGTTGATTTTAGGGGTTGCCGACGCTTTTTCGACTATTGTTGGTTCGCGCGCTACTACTAGTAGCGGGAGTGGTGGCGGTGGTGGCGCGCGCAAGCACGCGTTGTTTTGGAACAGCGGCAAGAGTTGGGAGGGCTTGATTGCATTCATCGTTACTGGTTTTCCGGCTTCGTTTTACTTTCTTGGCCTCGCAAGCGCGTTGCTTTACTCGGTTTTTCTAGCTATTGTTGAATCGCTTGACTTTGGAGTGGACGACAATATTTTAATTCCTGTTGCAGCAATATTGTTGAATTCGTCTCTTGCAGTAACCTGATTCTTGAATTCTTGTTAAAGGGTGCTGGTTTTGTCTTCAAACAGTTTAAGTTGTTCAAGCGTTTCAGCTTCAAACGGCTTCAAACCTTGGAAGATTGTCAGTTCAGAGTATCTTCTTGAAACGCCTTTCGTTAAAGTGCGGCGTGACGAGCTCGAGTTGCGGAACGGTTCGAAAACCCATTATTTCGTGACTGAACGAAGAAACTTTTGCGTCGCGGTTTGCTTAACACCGAAAAACGAAGTTGTTTTATTGAAGCACTTCAGGCACCCAGTTGACGGGCTTGTTTTCGAGCTTCCAGCAGGCTTGCTTGAAGACGGGGAAGAACCACGCAAGGCAATGGAGCGCGAGTTGCTTGAGGAAACGGGTTTTCAAGCCGACTTGAAACTCGTCGGAAAAGTTTTTAGGGACCCGGCTACAGACGTTTCTAAAGGCTTTTTTTTCCTCGGAAGAAACGCTGTTTTCAAACAAAAACCTGTTTTGGAAGAGCTTGAAGATATTACTGTAGAATTGCATCCTTGGCGTAAGGCTTTACGCTTGGCTACTGGAAACGAGTTCAAGCACCCTTTAATGATTGCTGCAATGTATTGGTGTTTGGACGAGGCGGGCTTGTTGAAGGAAAAATGATTTGCGGCATTGTTGTTTGTGTTGAAAAGGTGGTATTGTGGCGAGCATGCGCGGAAAGTTGATTGTCATCGAGGGAATAAGCTCTGCTGGAAAGAAAACGCAGGCTGAACTCTTGCTTGCGCGCTTGAAGAGCGAGGGAATCAAAGCCGAACTAACTCATTTTCCGACTTACGAAAAAACGCTTTTCGGCTCGCTAGTCGGAAAATACCTTGCAGGCGAGTTTGGCGCAAAGGAAGAAATCCCTGAAGTTGCCTGCCTGCTTTACGCGCTTGACCGCTACCAGTTCAAGAAGCAAATCGAAGAAAAACTCGCGAACGGTGTTTTTTTGGTTTTCGACCGGTACTCGCAGTCGAACATGGGTTTTCAAGGCGCGTTTTTCAGTGGCGCGGAGTTCAATAAAATGATTGATTGGATTGAGTGCGTGGAATCACGTTTGCCTAAAGCTGACGCAGTAGTTTTTCTCGACACGCCGCGAAAAATAACTGAAAAGCTTATTGAAAAGCGCGAAAAGAAAAACATTTTCGTGAAAGAAAACGATGGGCGAGACATCCATGAAAAAGATTTTGTTTACGAAGAGCGCGTGCGGAAAACTTACTTGCGTCTCGCGAAAAAATTCGGTTGGATTATAATCAAGTGTGTTGAAGGAAACGCGTTAAAGTCGTCCGAGGAAATAAGCAGTTTGGTTTGGAGCGCATTAAAGAAAAAGAAAATTCTTTGAAGCGAGCGAATTGAGGCGAGCGAAAAAACGAAAAAACGAAAAAAATCGCGAAAATTATAGCAAGTTATGAAAACCACAAAAATCATTAAAAGCTTTATTAAACCAAAACTATTTCTCGAAACGGTTTCGAAATGCCGCTCCAGTCGTCTAGTCCGGTCAAGGATAACGGCCTTTCGAAAAGCTTTTCTTTCTTGGAAAAAAGAAAACCTTTTGAAGAAAGCCGTTGACCCGGGTTCAAATCCCGGCTGGAGCACTCGATTTTTTTTGTTTCTTGTTTTTTTGTTTCTTGTTTTGGTTTGATTTTGTTGTTTTTTTTGTTTCTTGTTTTGGTTTTTTTTTGTTTCTTGTCTTTGTTTTTATTCTTGCTTTTTTTCTTGGGGTTTTAATCAGTAATTTAGTCAGTAATCTTGTAAACAGCGTCGTGCTCGTGAACGCGGTCGTTCGTCTTTAATCCAATGCTTTGCCCGGCTTTCGCGCTTGCAACATTCTTGTGCTCTATTTGCATTGAAGCAACGGTTTGCTGGAAGTTTGTGTGCGCTCCCTCGAAAGAAACCTCGTCGCCAATCTTCAACTCGCCTGTTAAATCAATTACAGCAACGCCGGCTTTGTTGAAGTAATGACTTACTTTCCCCACCAACAACTTACCCAAAACCATTCACCCCCTCTTTTTGCTTAAACGAATTGCGTCATTCGCCTTAAAAAAACAAGCGGTTTTTGGAAACCAGTTCTGGAAACTTCGTGTTTTCTGTTAGTCTATTATTTTCTTCAACAAGGGCGCGATTTCGCCTAGCTTCGCGCCTGGCTTCAAGCTTGAGTAGTCGCCCCACTTGACAGCGTTTTTGATTCTCAACTGCGCGAACGCTTTTTCTGCGGTTGCTGGAATAAAGGGGTAGAGCGCGAGCGAGAGGGCGAAAACTGCTTTCGTTGAGAGGAAAAGCACTGTGCGCGCGTTCGCCGCGCCTGCGCCGCCTTCTTTGAGCAAGCGCCATGGCGCTTTGTCGTTAAAGTACTTGTTGCAGTCGTCTGCGAATAGCATTATTTCTTCAAGCGCTTCATGCAGTTTCAGTGCCTCGATTTTATCGCCTGCTTTTTGTGCGAGCGCATCCATCTTTTTTTTGAATGCGGTGTCTTTGTTTTCGTAATGCGTTGGTTCTGGAATAACTCCTTCGAAACGCGTTTTTATGAATGAGAGTGTGCGGTATGCGAAGTTGCCGTACGCGTCTGCGAGTTCGTTGTTGAAGCGGGTTTTTAGTGCGCGTTCAGAAAAATCGCCGTCTTCACCGAAGCTGATTTCCCTAAATAAATAATAACGCAACGCGTCTGCGGAGTATTTTTCGCTTAAGCTAACGGGATCTATCGCGTTGCCTAGGCTCTTGCTTATCTTTTGGCCGTCTATTGTTAGGAAACCGTGCGCGAACACTTTCTTCGGGAATTCGTATTCTGCGCTTAACAGCATTCCGCCCCAAATGATTGTGTGAAAGCGCAGGATGTCGCGCGCTATCAAGTGTAAGTCTGCAGGCCAGCGGCTGGGTGCTGCAGAGATGTAGTTGATGAGTGCGTCAAACCAAACCCAAAACTTTTGTTTTTCATCAATCGGTAATGGGATGCCCCATTCTTTATTAGGGCGCGAAATGCTGATGTCTTTTAGTCCGGATTGAATAAAGTTAAGCACTTCATGCCGCTTGGATTCGGGTTGAATAAAACTCGGATTGTTTTTAATAAATTCAAGTAATTCTTGCTGGTATTTAGATAATTTGAAGAAATAATTTTCTTCAATGATTTTTTTCGGCGTTTTCTTGTGCAGCGGGCACTCTCCGTCAATCAAATCGCTTTCCGTGACGAACGCTTCACAACCCTCGCAGTAAAGCCCTTCGTAATTGCCTTTGTAAATGTCTCCACGCTCGTAAACCTTTTGAAAGAACTCGTTGACTATCTTCTTGTGTCGTTCTTCAGTAGTGCGAATGAAATCGTCGTTGCTTATATTGAGAATCTGCCACGCGCGCTTCCAACTTACAGCCATTCCGTCGACGTATTCTTGAAAGTCTTTCACACCGAGTTTTTTCGCGGCTTGCACGGTTTTTTCCGAATTCTCGTCCAAACCGGTAAGGAAAAAAACATCTTTGCCTTTAAGCCTGTGATAGCGCGCGATGACGTCGGCCGCAATCGTAGTGTAAGCGTGCCCAATGTGCGTGACGTCGTTCACGTAGTAAATCGGCGTCGTGACGTAAAACTTTCTCGTTTCTAAACACTCTCCGCAATCAACAATTAAATGAAATCAAACAAATTTGGTTTAAACTCGTTAAAAAACGTTTTTGGAGAAAAAGAAAGAGAAAAAAATAAAGAAGAAAAATAGAGAAAGAGAAGAAGAAAGAAAAAAAAGAAAAAGAAAAAAAGAAGAAGAAAAAAAGAAAGAAAAAAGAAAGAGGAAAGAAAGAAAAACAAACAAAAAAAAGAAAAAAAATAGAAAGAGAAAAAAGGGAAAAGAAAGAAAAAGAAAGAGAAAAGGGAAGAGAAAAAGAAAAAAGAAAGAAAAAAAAGAAAAAGAGAAAAAGAGAGAAAAAGAGAGAAAGGAGGGAGAGAAGGGAAGAATAAAAAAAGGAATTTATTTCTTGCGCGTTTTGTGTGCGTGCGGCGGGTAATGCGTCCTGGGTTTTTTGCGCATAGCGTAGAACGCGAATGCGGCAATCGCGATTAACATTATCACTCCAACCGCGAGCCAAAGCAACGTGTTGTCGCCCTGTTGTTTTGGCGCAGCTGGCGCTTGCGTTGGAGTCGGTCTCGTTATTTCGGGCGCTGTAGTCGTTGCTGTTGTTGTCGGCGTTGGTGAAGCCGCTTCAACTGGCTTTAGAATCACGGTGATTCGCGCCAAAGATTTCTCTGCTTTAATGCTGCAGCCGAATCCGCTGGAGCCGGGAGTACTGCAGCCAGTCGCGTAAATCTCGGCGTCGCCGGCTAGAGTAACTTCAGTTGTCTCGTTCCACAAGCCGTTCTTAATGTAAGTATTCTTGTCGTACATCCATTCCTTGACGAGTTCGTCGTTCACGAACAGCTTGATGTCGTTAACGTAATGCAAGCCACTTTGGTCTGAATGCGAAACGTGCACGATTATTGTAACCGGTTCGCCAGCGTACGCTTGCGTCGGCGCGTCAATTGCAAACGTTGGAATGCTTGCGCTTGCAAGTGAAGCCATTACAGTGAACGCGAGCAAGAAAACAGTTTGCCTGAAAACCCTGAAAACCTTGTTTGCCACCAAAATTCTTTCACCTCTCTACCCCAAAAACTTTTTTTTTAAAACCTTGCTCATCCTTCTCATCCCATCATTCTTTTTTATTTTCTCTTTAGCTTAAACGCGAAGGCAACCAACGCGATTAAGACAATAATTAAAACGATTCCAGCCATTATTCCAGAATAATTGAATTGTTGTTGCGGTTGCGGCGTCGAACTCGGCGAAGGTAATGGTGAAGGCGACGGTGAAGCGCTTGGCGAAGGCGTTGAAAGTGAAGGAGTCGGTGAAGGGACAAGTGTGGGCGACGGTGAAGCGCTTGGCGAAGGCGTTGGAACAGCAGTCGGCGCGAGGCGGGTTGCGCAGCACCCAACGTACTGCACGCGCGGATAACCGTTTAAAGTCGTTATTGCGGCGTGCCCTTTCCCTGTTTTAAAGAACACGGTGCCTGCCTTGTACTGCACCAGGTTTTGACGCACCATGTTTTGCGTCAACACGAGGAAATCGCTTGCAACCGTGCCGTCTGGAAACGTGAAAGCGTTCGACGCGTTGTTTGAAGAAACGAGTGAAAAGTTTGCGGTCATCGTCGTGCCATCGCTTAACGCGATTTCTTTTTCTTTAAGGAACGAGAACGTGAACCAGTCCGTCAAGCCCTTGCCTTCGGCAGTACAGTTATAATAAACTTTATCGCCTTTTTCTTTCGAGTACCACTTTTGTTCGCCTGCTTCCCGAAAAACGATTTCGCCTTGCTTGAGAAAACCGTAAGGCTCGGCGACGACGACGTCGAAAGAATTGCTTTCGTTGTGGTCCTGCGGAAACCAGTAGTATGTCCCGCTCTTCAAGGATTTGAGTGTTATCGTCGAAGGGTTGCCTGAGTCAAAGACGAGCGACTGGACCAGTTTTTGTTGGTTGTAGGAAACGACGAAGAAATCCGCGCACTCTTCAAGCGCGTTCGCAAGCGGAGCGCTTGCAAGAATAAACAACAATACTGTAGTTGCTTTAAGCCTCAATTTTTTTCCCCACTAGTTTTCCTCAATAGTTTTTCTTTCACTAGTTTTTGTTTAAAAACTTTTGTTTGAAAAGCGTTACGCGTCACGCGTTAAAAAACCATTTGGTTGTTTTAATTGTTTCACGCGAAACGCTTGACGCTAGCATAACCGCTAGTCAAAAAGGTTTTTAAGCTGTTTCAAGCAAAATAATTTCGTCGAAAAATAATTTCGTCGAAAAACTAGTTTAAACTAGTTTTACTTGGTTTCTGGTTTTTCGATTCATTCTACAGCATTCAATAGCAAAACGGAAAGCGGAAAGTTTTTGTCTTCCGCATTTTGTTTCTAAAAAAGATTTATTTTAAAGTACTTTTAAAGTACTTTAAAGCAATCAAAGAGAGTGTCTTGAAAAAATGGGTTTGAGGCCGGCGAGAACGTGCCGTGAGCCGCGCGGGCATGCTTGGGCGCGCATTTCGCGGAGAAAACCACGCAAGAGTTTCGTCAAGGGAGCCCCGCATCCGAAAATACGGCAGTACAACATGGGTGTAGACAAGCGATACGATTTAGAGGTAACGCTGGTCGTGGCGAAGCCAATGCAATTGCGTGACAACGCGCTTGAAGCAGCTAGGCAAGCGGCAAACAAGTTTCTCGAAAAAAACGTTTTCCAAAACTTTTTCTTGCAAGTGACTAAATACCCGCACCTCGTGCTGCGCGAGCACAGCGCGCTCGGAGTCGCGGGTGCAGACCGCATTTCAAAAGGCATGAAGCGCGCTTTCGGCCGGCCTAAAGGACGCCTAGCGCGCTTGGAGCCTGGCGACACCGTTTTCACTGCAAGGATTTACGCTAGAGACTTGGGTTTGTTGAAGGAAGCGTTGAACCGCGCTGCACGCAAGCTAGGAGGCGGTTTGAAAACCGTTTTGCGCGACATTACGAACGACCCAGTCAACCTCGCGCGCACTGAACACGTTTTCAAAACAAAGGAGGAATCAAAGCCTGCAGCAGCGCCCACAGGCGCTGCTGCGCCAGTTGCTGCGCCATCAACAGGCTCGACCACGTCTCCACCAACTTAAATTTAAGGACGATGATTAAGGCGTTGGATTAGTTGCTGCGCCATCAACAGGCTCGACCACGTCTCCACCGCTTGCTTCAAGAACGCCGGGCGCGCGCGTCGGAAGTTAAGCCTGGCGGGCGTTGACGGGCGTTGAATGCGTTAAATGCTCTGATTCTTCGCAGGCAAGCAAACGGTTTTTAAACTCGTTTGAATAAAATTCAACTGTGTAATCGAAGCAAAAAATTGAAGTAAAACCAATTGAAGTAAAACCTAGAGAAGTAAACCTAGTTTTAAACGATTTTTTTAAAAAACTTTTTAAAGCGCGAGGAAGGTGATTAAATTTGGAAGATATTGTTTCTGAAGCGTTGAAAGGCAAGGGTTCTGGTTCTACGAAGTATTCAAGGAAAGACGAAGCCTTTTTTGAAACTCCGCGCATAATGGTGATAGGCGCCGGCGGAGCCGGGTGTAACAGCGTTAACCGACTTGCAAAAGCAGGCGTGAAGGGTGCTGAACTAGTTGCAATAAACACTGATAGAATGCATTTGACTACAATCAGCGAGAGCGTGAAGAAAGTCCTCATCGGAGCGAGCATCACGCGCGGACTCGGTGCAGGCGGTTATCCTGAAATCGGCGCAAAGTGTGCAGAGGTTTCACGCGAAGCGCTCGAGAAAATGCTTGCGGGCGCGGACTTGGTTTTCTTGACTGCTGGAATGGGTGGTGGAACCGGCACAGGCAGCGCGCCGATTATCGCCGAAATAGCGAAAAAGCAAGGCGCCATCGTCATTTCGATAGTCACTTACCCGTTCGCGCTTGAACGCGCTAGGCTCGAAAAAGCTGACATTGGTTTAGACGATTTGAAGGAAAAAGCGGACACGATTATAGTAATCGACAACAACCGCTTGGTGCAAATCGTTCCAAACCTACCGATAGACCAAGCGTTCAACGTTGCTGACGAGATTATCGCGCGCGCGGTGCGGGGAATCACTGAAACCATTACAACGCCTTCACTCATTAACCTAGATTTTGCTGACGTTCGCGCTGTAATGAGCAACGGCGGCGTGAGCATGATTGCAGTCGGCGAAGCGAAGGGCCCGAACAGGGTGCCTGAAGTCATCGACAACACGCTGAACCACGCGTTGCTTGACGTCGACTATACTGGCGCGACTGGAGTGTTGCTGCACATTACCGGCGGTCCTGACATGACGTTAGGCGAATGCAACGCGATTGGAGAGGGTTTGACGGAACGCGTAGACCCTAACGCAGTCGTGATTTGGGGCGCGAGAATAGACCCGAGTTTTGAAGGAAAGATAGAGGCAATCGCGATCTTTACAGGCATTAACAGCCCTTACGTTTTAGGCAAAGGTGTTCGCGCCAACGCGAGTGAGAGAACGAGGGAAGAATTCGACGAAATCGAATTCCTCTAATCGAATTCCTCTAGTTTTTTTTCTTTACTTTTTTTCGTCTTCTTTTCTTTTCTCGTTCTCTTTTCTTTTTGTCCTCCTTCTCTTTTTCTTTGTTTTTTTGGTTTTTTCCGCCGGTTTTTTCAGCGTTTTTTCAGAATTTTTCCAGAATTTTTTCGGCAATCAATTAACAATCAAAATTAACAATCAATTAATTTCTAATTTCAATAAATTAGTTTCAATACTTTTTTTTCAATACTTTTTTAGTTTAACTAGTGGCGTCAAGCGTTTCAGCCG
>JBBIMI010000027.1:0-10144 GCA_037444485.1 Microcaldota archaeon | reverse complement strand
CAGCAGACCAATTATATTCAACCATCCACGTGTGAATGCGGCCTTGAGGGTCAGGGTTTTTTTCAGCTGTTTCCTTGCCTGGCCAAGCTGTTCCAGCAAACCAATTTGGATGCTGTTGAATTAAGGGACTATAATTCATTGCTCCGTGAGAAATACTTTCTAAAATGATTTTAATGCCGTGAGCGTGAGCAGCGTCAACCAATTGCTTGAACTCGGAAGGCGTTCCAAGAGAAGAGTCTATCACTCTCGGGTCGACATTCGCGTAAGCAGTCCAAATGTTGGCGAAATGATGGGGGTCTGATTGAGAATAACCTGCAAGCCAGATTGCGGTGATTCCTAAGTCAGCCAAGTAAGGAATTTTTTCCTTTAAAGAATTGAATGTGCCTGTCTCAGGACCGTTCGGCGAAGTAAATTCTTTTGGAGCGATTTCATAAATTATTAAGTTTTTAACCCAATTCGGTTTTTGGAAGTTTGAAGGAAAACTCTTGCATTTACCGATAGCGACATTGTCAAAAATTTTGTTTCCTACTCGAGTAGCGCCAAAGACAGTGCCAAAAACCTTGTAGTAGCCTTGCTTGTTTGGAATCGGGATGACTGTCGGGCCCGAAGAACCGAAAGCAGAGTTTGGAACGTTAGTATTCTGCCAAGCACTCCACTGTTGTTGACTCAAGTACTTGCTTTTGTAAACAAAGCCGTCCCCGCCCTTAACGTACAACCATAATTCGCCTGATTGCTTGACTAACTTGGGACTATCATTAGTAAGACCGTTGTTGACTACATACCAATTAGTGAGATTCCAAGGTTGCTCAAATCTGAAAGCTTTGTAAGTGCCTTCACGCCATTCTTTAACATAAACTTGGTTGTCCGCGCCGCGGACAGCAATAATTTGCCTGTTGCCTATACTCTCTATCGCCGGAGAAGAAAGAATAGATCCCCTTAAAAAGTCGACTCTAATCCAATTATTGCAAGGCGCTTCAGGCGCCGGTTCAGGAATACTTTCAACAGCTTGAACTAGCGCGGACAAAATCGTTGACAAAACAATTACGCTGGAAAATAAAACGATTACAAAAAACAATTTATTGCTCTTCAAGCAAGCCACCGCTTTCAAAACACGTTTTTAACAAAGTTAAACTCTTATTTAATGCTTTCGATCGAGAAATCCATTCGTTCAGGCAACGTTGTGATGACGACGAGCATTCAAGTAAAGCATTCGAGAACGAGAAGAATGAGTGTTCAACAATACCTTGACTAGTTTTGTTTAACTAGTTTTTTTTCGAGAACGTCGCAAATGCGTTGCGACGCGCGTCCATCCCATTTTTCCGGAATGCTGCCTTTCTTGTAAACTCCGTCATCAATTTGCTTTAATGCTTTCTCTAGCGCGCGTTCGTCGAAAACAAGCGTGTTCGTGCCTTTCGTTACAGTAATCGGGCGTTCAGTGTTCGCGCGCGCTGTGAGGCAAGGCACGCCTAGCACAGTCGTTTCTTCTTGCACTGCGCCTGAGTCCGTCAAAACAAACTTCGCGTTCAACTCGAGATTCACGAACTCTAAGTATCCAAGCGGTTCAGTGACTAACGCGAGTTTTTTTACTTTCTCCAGCAAACCAGTTTTTTCAAGCGTTCCGCGAGTGCGCGGATGCATTGGAAAAATTAGTGGCGCGTGCTTGGACGCGGTTTCAAGCAGTTTAAGCGTGCGCTTCAAGCCTTCAAGCGTGTCTACGTTGCTCGGCCTGTGCAGAGTGACTAAACCAAACTCGCGTTTTCGCAACCCGAGTTTTTCTACTTCGCGCGTGGAATCCGCTAGTTTCTTGAATGCGAGCAGCGAGTCTATCATCGTGTTGCCTACGAAGTGAATTCCTTGAATTATTCCCTCGCGCTTTAAGTTGCCTTCGCACTCGGGCGAGCTAGTGAACAAGAATTTTGACAAGCGGTCAGTAAGCACGCGATTGATTTCTTCAGGCATCGTCCAATCGTAACTACGCAGTCCAGCTTCAACGTGCGCGATTAAAATATTTTTCTTCGCGGCAGTGAGCGCGCAGGCGATCGTCGAATTCACGTCGCCGACGACGATAACGAGGTCGGGCTTCTGCTCGCCGAGAATTGGTTCGAATGCGAGCATTATTTTTGCAGTCTGCTCAGCGTGGCTTCCGGATCCAACGCCTAAGTAAGCGTCTGGCTTAGGCAAGCGTAGTTGGTCGAAAAAGATTTTCGACAAGTTGTCATCGTAATGCTGTCCGGTATGCAGCAGGAACACTTCAAAAGCGCCGCTGCGGCGCTGCATCTCGCGCGTGAGCGGCGCGATTTTCATGAAGTTAGGCCTCGCGCCGACGACGTTGATTACTTTAAAAAGCTTTACCAACCCAAAACCAACCATCTTTAAATCGAATAACCTTAATTTGAGTAAGGCAATCAATTTAAATAATTTGGAGGCACTAACCTTTCTGTTAAACTCGCAACATCCTCTTCCCTCGAAAAAAAACTCTCGAAAAAAAAGAAATACTCTCAAAAAAAGGTTTTTTATGGAATGATTACTGGAAAAAGCGTTTTGATTACTGGCGGAGCCGGCTTCATCGGCTCGAACTTAGCAAAATGCTTGAACGCTTCAAACAAAATCATTGTAGTCGACGACTTGAGTGAAGGGCACGCGGAGAACCTCGCTGGCTTGAACAACGTCGAATTCGTGAAGGAAGACGTCCGCAACGAAGAATTCATTCAAAAACTTTTCACTCAAAAAAAATTCGATTACGTGTTTCACTTGGCAGCCAGCTTTGCAAACCAAAAATCAATCGAATTCCCGACGCAGGATTTAGAAATCAACGGCTTCGCGACTCTAAAGCTTCTCGAAGCAGCGCAGAAAAACGGTTTAAAACGCGGTTTAAAACGCTTCGTTTACGCTTCCTCTTCATGCGTTTACGGGCCAGTTGAAGAAAGAATGCGTGAAGAAATGAAGCCAGCGCCTGAAACGCCTTACGCGATTACCAAGCTTCTCGGCGAGTATTACGCAAACTTTTTCTTCGAGTACTACAAGCTGCCGACCGTAATAGTGCGTTACTTCAACGTTTACGGCCCGAACGAGTACCCCGGCAAGTACCGCAACGTCATCCCGAATTTCTTCGCTCGCGCGCTAGCGCGCCAGCCGCTGCCAGTAATGGGTGACGGCAGAGACTCGCGCGACTTTACGTTCGTTGAAGATGCGGTTGAAGGCACGCTCCTTGCAGCTGAAAAACAGGAAGCGGTTGGACAAACGTTTAATATCGGCTGTGGCGTTGAAACGCGAATAATAGACTTAGCGAAAACAATCAACAAAATTACTGGCAACGACGACAAGATTCGATTCGTTCCCAAACGCGCTTGGGATAAAATATCGCGCCGCGTTGCGGACGTAAGCAAAGCAAAGAAACTGCTTGACTTTAAAGCGAAAACGCCGCTCGAGCAAGGCTTGCGTAAGACGTTCGAATGGTTTAAAACGATTCCGAAAGAGAGGTTGTGAAAAATGAGTGAACCATCAAAACCAAAAAAACCACCGCAAATACACGAGACTGCAGACGTTTCCCTCCACGCGAAAATCGGCGCTGGCACGCGCGTGTGGCACCAAGCGCAAATAAGAGAACACGCGGAAATCGGTGAAGACTGCGTAATCGCGAAAAACGTTTACGTCGACTTGAAAGTCAAAATAGGTAATCGCGTGAAAATCCAGAACAACGCAAGCATTTACTACCCTGCTGAAATCGAGGACGACGTTTTCATTGGACCAAGCGTCACGTTCACTAACGACCGCTATCCCCGCGCATTCATTTGGAACGAATCGCGGCACACTCCCCCAATCCGCGTCAAACGCGGCGCGAGCGTCGGCGCAGACTCGGTGCTCATTGGCGGAGTGACGATAGGCGAGTACGCGATGATAGGCGCGGGCAGCATAGTAACGCGCGACGTGCCTCCCCACGCGCTCGCTTTCGGCAACCCAGCGCGCGTGCGCGGCTTCGTGTGCGAGTGCGGCGCGAAAGGCGAGAAAACCAGCGAAAAAACCAAGAAAGAAAAAAATGGGAAAGGCGGGAAAAGTGGGAAAGGCGGGAAAGGCTTCGTGGTGTTCAAGTGCACTGCACCAGACTGTGGAAAGTCCTTCAAGATTCCGAAAGCGGATTACTCTTTACTAGATTCTTTGCTGGAGCAACAGCATTAGCATTAAAGCAAAAACTAAATAAAGCAAAAACTAACGAGTAAAAACTAAACGCGATCAAAAAAACGCAATCAAAAAATTTTTTCGTAATCTTTTCATAATCAAAATTTCGTAATCTTTCCATAATCAAAACAATTGGAGAGTGATTTAATCATGATTCCGATAGCGAAACCCTTGATTGGGCAAGAGGAAATCGATGCGGTAGCCAACGTGCTGCGTTCTGGAATGCTTACGCACGGGCCGGTAGTCGAGGAATTCGAGAAAAAACTCGCGGAATACTGCGAGTACAAGCACGCAGTGTGCGTCAACAGCGGCACTGCTGCGCTTCACGTCGCCTTAATCGCCGCCGGCGTTAAAGAGAAAGACCAAGTTTTGATTCCGGACTTCAGCTTCATCGCAACCGCTAACGCAGCCAAGTACGTGCGCGCGAAAATAAAATACGTCGACGTTGATGACAAGACGTTCAACATGCACGCGGAAAAAACCGTTCGCGAGTTGAAGAAAGGCAAGACGAAAGCAGTCATTCCCGTCTCGTTGTACGGACAAGCATACGATGTTGACGCGATTGTTGAAGCAGCGCACGCGAACGGAGCGAAAGTAATTAGCGACAACTGTCAAGCGATTGGCGCAAAGTGGAAGGGTCGCCGCAATTTCGGTGACGACGCGGCGACGCTGTCATTCTATCCCACGAAGAACATTACTACTTGCGAAGGCGGCGCGATTCTCACGGACAACGATGAACTAGCTGCAAACGCGCGAATTATTCGAAACGTCGGCATGCGCGCGCGTTACGAGTACCTTTACGTTGGTTTCAATTACCGCATGACGAGCGTGCACGCGGCAGTCGGACTCGAACAACTCAAGCGCTTGGACTCGTGGACTCAAAAACGCCGCGAGAACGCGCGGATTCTAAGCGAATTGCTGGCGAACGTCAAGCAAGTGAAGACGCCTTTCGTTGACGACCGCGCTTTTCACGTATTCCACCAGTACACCATCAAAGCAGAAAACCGAGACGAGCTTAAAAAGTTTCTCGACTCGCAAGGAATCGGGAATTCGATTTTCTACCCCATGCCACTGCATTCTATTCCAGTTCTTGAAGCGAAGGCGAACTGTCCTAAGACAGAACGCGTGTGCAAGCAAGTTCTCTCACTTCCAGTACACCCCGCACTTTCGGAAGACGACTTGCACGCTATCGCGGACGCACTTAAAGCGTTTTACAAGAAGTAAAAGAAGTAAAAACCGCAAACAAGTAAAAACCGCAAAAGTAAAAAAAGCGCTGCAAAACAAGCATTTAAATAAACAGAATTGTTACTCTTAACAATCAACTATGCGGGGTGAAAATAAAAAAATTGGTGAAAGTTAGAAGCAAAGAAAGCAAGGAAGGCACGTCAAACCTTATTGCGATGTTTTCTTACTTGATTGAAATACTTTTTATAATCGGGATAGCAATAAACGTAATCATTTTGCTTGTAGGCGACAAGCGAGACAAGTACTTGCGTTTTCACGTGATTCAATCAATACTATTCGCGATAGGCAGTTGGTTCATCGCGGTCCTCTTATTCGTCTCAATAATAGGAATATTATTGCTCTTTCCATTCGCAATAATAATCTTCATTCTCTGGCTAGTGTTAATGTATAAAGCGCTAGTCGGCCAAAAATTCAAGCTGCCAGTAATCGGCGATTACGCGGAACAACATGCTTGACGGCGTGCTTGACGCCGAGTTGCCTTCCTTTTTTAGTTTTTTTGTGGGGTAGTTTGAGTGGTTCGACGAACAAGCGACGAACGAGGAGTAAAGCAACGAGAGGTAAAACATGGTTGAACGCTTTTTAAAGAAATTCTACAAGAAAGCCCGCGAACTGCTTTCATGGCCGCGTGAACGCTGGTACGTGCAAGTTTCCGGCCTGCAAGACGAGGAAAAACCCTTCAAGCAATCCGTCGAGAGCGAGTGCCTGCGTTTCATGCAAAAGTGGGAAAAACTCTTGCCGACAATCAAGGGAATGAGTGTGAACGTCAAACGCGCGAAGCCTAAACGCGGGGGCGGCAAGTCGCTTTTCGAACTCCGGTTAACGTTACACCTCGACAACGGCGAACTGTTCGCGAAGCGGACGGATAAGGAAAACTTGTATTCAGCACTTGAAAACACTTTGAAAGACCTCGAAGACGAAGTACGCCGCGCGCAGAGCTTCAAGCAAGAGAAACGCATTCCAAAACGCTTTAAACGCAAAGCATTCCTGTGGCGCGAAGGCAGAATACAGTAAAACGAGCATCAAATCAAAACAAGCATCAAATCAAAATAAATTAAAAAAATTTGTAAAATCTAGAAAGAGGGTGGTTTAGTTGAGCAAAACGCATGCGTTAAGCAAAGCGGCTTTAATTCTAGGGGTTTTGCTGGTCGGACTGGCGGCATACCAGTTCAACCAGTATTACGCAACTGGAGTGCAGGCAAGCGCTACTGTAAAGATTTTAGAACAACAGTTCAGCGCGCTTCAACAAGCAGGAGGCGGCGATTCAAGCGCGGCGCTCGAGCAAGGCAAAGCCGTAATTTCAGAAACGCAAGCAGCTTACTTGAATTCAGGTGTTGTCGACTTGATTGCAGGCCTGATTCTTCTAGTATTAGGAATATTATACCATCCAGAAGAACGAATGCGTTAAGCATGCGCAAGCATGCGTTAAGCGTTAAAACACGGCAGCAGCGCCGGCCGCACCAGCGGCGCGGCCGCACCGAGGCGGCAGCGCGAGTCGTCCTCGGCCGTCAGTCTCGCCGGAAACGCGGGAGCCCTCACATAAAATTGTGAACAAAAATTCGAAAATTCCAAAATTCAAAAATTCAAAAATTTTAAAAATTTCTAAAATTTCTAAAATCGCCTCTAAAATCAGTTTTCGTTGAAAGCCGTGCGGCTCTAGTAACTCGCAAGATTAACCTCGTTCGTTTCGAGTCAGTTCACTCGTTTTAAGTTATAGTAATCTTAAGTTGAGTTATAGTAATTTTGAGTTAATTCGCTTTAAAGTTTTTTAAAACCAGTTTAAAATCAATTTAAAACCAGTTTTAGTACTTGATGATTATCTTCTCGCCAACGTTCGCGATGTGGTTAAAGTCAAGATCAATTTTCTGGCCTGAAGTAGTCTGAATGACGAATGCGTCCTTCTTCTTGTTTAAGCCAACTACTTTGCCGATGAGGCCCCCGATTTCAGTGTACGCTTCCTTTCCCTCCAACTTCATTCTCGACACGATGCCTTTACGGAATTCGTTCGACAAGTAAATAACGAGGTACATTGCTAAAACGCCGAGAATAAGCAAATAGAAAAAGTTGGCGAAAGAAGTACTACCAATAATCCAATCAGCAGCGTTGTTGAACACGAGCCAAAACAAGAAAACAACGCTTCCGTAAATGATTTGCCTGGGAAGCAAGTGGTGTTTCTTGTCATGCAACGCCTGCAACACGTTTCCAGCGACTATCAACAGCAGGCTGACAGGTAAAAGTAGCAGCAAGTCTTTCAAAAACCATGCGACTAGCTTGGCGACGTTCGACTCGCCAGCGTACTCGAGCGCGACAACACGCGAAACCGCGAGCCAGACAGCGACTATCGCAAGCGGAACTGCAGCAAAATAAAAAACGAAGGAAACGTTTTCAAACGAGTAGCGTGACAAGCTCAAGCGCTTGAACAATTGTTCTTCAAGCCCGAGTCCCTTAAACAACAAGTAAGCGCCCAGCAAGCCTACGAACAACCGCACGCCCAATAATTCTGAAAACGCGAACAAGATGAGGGCGAGTCCCGGAATTCCGAACACGATGCGCGCAAAGTGCGGTTCCTTCAATTTTTCTAGAATCACAAAATACGTTTTCTCTATTTCCTTTGTTTGCTTGACGGTCACCGCGCGCACTGCATCTATCTTCACGCGTGATTGAATTAATGGCACGAGCCGCTCGTCGCTCGCGCCGTCGCTGACGAAAACGCACGCTTCAGGCTGGAAGTCTTTCACTATCCGCTCGAGTTGCTTGACTACGTTCGCGTCAGCTTCGTAACCCAACCTCGCGCTGCCGGTCACGACAGCGATTTCGGTTTCGTGCCCTAGCTCGCGTAATTCGTCGAACGCTTTCACAGCTTGAAAAATTGAGTTTGCGTCCACGTCTTCGGGGTCGGCGAGCGCCAGCTTGGTTCCGGCCTCAACGCACGCTTTCTTGCCGATGACGGGTCCCTTGATTCCCGTTTTTTCGCCGAGGTCGTCGTCAACGTCAACACACAAGACGAGCAAGCGTTTCGATTTCGCCATAAACTTATTTTAAGAACGCGTGAATTTAAAAACCATTAATGCGGTTGAATGCTGTTGACGCGATTTAATGCGGTCGGACGAGGTTGGATGCGGTTTGCAGTTGATGGATTGACGGGTTGGCGAATTGACGGGTTGCTGGGTTGATGAAAAGTTTTTTATTCGCCGCGTGCATTGTTGAAGCATGCCTTTGATTGAAACCGCTTTGGGCTTGAAGCTGTTGTTCGCGCTCGGCATTCTCAACCTAATCGGCTTGGCGTTGGTTTTCTTTTCGTGCAGGTGCTTGACAGGCCCGCGGCTGGCGAACTTGCTGTGGAAGCACGATTGGTACAAGAAGTTTTACGCCAAGCACTGTTACTACTGGTGCTTGTTTTTCGCCTCGGTCTTACTGCACACGGTCGTTGCGTTAATCGTTTTCGGAAACCCATTCTGAAATTTTTTTTTCTTCCGCGAATCTTCTGCAAACTTTTTTTAATCAACTGCGCGTTTGTTTAAAGCATGGCGTTAATTGAATTGCTCGCAGTACTCGTAATTTCGCTCGTCGTGCTCGCGAAAGCCAGCGAATTCGTCATAGAGCATTCCCTCGTTCTCGCGCATTTTCTGCGCGTGAGCGAACTCGCGATAGGATTTATCCTGCTTTCAGTCGCGACTTCGCTTCCAGAACTCGTTGTTTCATCAATCGCTTCGCTTCAAGGCGTGGGCGGAATAGCGGTTGGAAACGTTTTCGGCTCGAACATCGTCGACTTGACGCTCGTGTTGGGCGCTGCATTGTTTTTCGGGAACATTAAGCTCGACAACCGAAAGATAAATACTTTCGAGTTGCTCGCCGCGCTCGCCGCCACTTCCATACTGCCGCTGGCGTTGTTGAGCGACGAGTTGAAACCGCGAGCGGGCTTATTCCTCTTGTTTTTCTTTATCGCCTTCGCTTACCTCGTGTTGAAGCAACGCATTACGCTTGAACCGCGCGCGGAAAGAATTTCTGGAAAACGCGCTGTAACTAGCGCGTTCTTGTTCGTACTCGGAATAGCGGTTGTTCT
This sequence comes from Microcaldota archaeon, assembly GCA_037444485.1. Taxonomy (GTDB): domain Archaea; phylum Micrarchaeota; class Micrarchaeia; order Norongarragalinales; family Norongarragalinaceae; genus JBBIMI01. Next base: position 663 of record JBBIMI010000027.1, on the reverse strand, counting down.
TTTAAGTGCGGATTACGCGGTTCGCGCTGGCGTTGACTTGGCTAACGCTTTCGGCGTTTCGAAGGCCTTCATTGGCGCGAGTTTGATTGCTCTCGGAACATCCCTGCCGGAGCTGGCAGTCAGCGTTGCCGCGGTGCGGAAAGGCGCGGGCGGCTTGGCTTTGGGTAACGCGCTCGGGTCTGCAGTCGTCAACTTGACGCTGGTTCTCGGCGTCGCGGCGTTACTCAACCCGTTGAGCGCGAACGCGAACGCGTTTCTAGACTTGATTTTGTTTTCCCTCATTGTTAACGGCGTGTTGTGGTTGTTGCTGCGCTTCAGAAAACGCTGGGGCAAGCGCGAGAGAATAATTTTATTACTGTTGTACGCGTTGTTTATAGCGTCTTTATTTTACGCAGAATCTATTTCTATTAAATAACCTACGCCTGAAGGCGTAGGATTTCTAGTATGCTGCCAGCTTGCGTTGGCGGGCGTCGTTATCCTCGCGCACGTAACGCGCGACTGTTTTCAAGTCGGCGTCGCCCGCGCTCTTGTGGAAGTACGCGCGGCCCCAGAAGTGGCCGCGCCTAGCGCAGGCGAAACTTTGGCTTGAAACGAAACAAGTCACGCGCCGACGCGTCCTTCAACAGCATGGCAGCACGAGCAGGACTCGCGTCCGCGCGAAGC
>JBBIMI010000026.1:0-10267 GCA_037444485.1 Microcaldota archaeon | reverse complement strand
TCAATCACTTCAAGCGACGGCGCAACCGACGGCGAAACAGAAGGCGACGGCGACGCAACCACAGACGGCGAAGCCGACGGCGATGCTGAAGGCGAAACGCTAGGCGAAGGAAACAAAGTCGGCGAAGGACTAAGCGAGACTGAAGGCGTTGGAGTGAAAGACACGGGCGGTAAGGATGGAGTTGGAGACTGAGTGGGACTAGGCGAAGGACTTGGAGAAGTTGAAGGCGACGGAAACGGAGTAGGAGAGGGAGAAGAACTTGGAGACGGAGTAGGAGAGGGAGAAGAACTTGGAGACGGAGTAGGAGAGGGAGAAGAACTTGGAGACGGGCTAGGCGAAGGAGAAGGTGACGAAGAAGGAGAAGAAGACGGCAACGGACTCGGCGAAGGAGACGGTAAAGAATAATATAATCTAAGTTCTGCAGCAATTTTTGGCGGATTTACTGTACCGCACCAATCAGAGACAGACAAACCAGTTGTTAAGGCGAGAACATGCGCCGAATTGAAACCAGAATCGATATCTGGTGTAACAAAAGAAATTACATTTGGCTGTCCCATTTGTAACGAATTTGCTTGCAGAGAACAGCAATAAACAGCGTCCCAAGATAGATTTATTCCACCATAAAACTGGCAAACACTATTGCCATTAATTCTAAAATCTATCAGCGAATTTCCAGTATAATAGCGGGATAAACCAGCGCAAAGCTCACCACTACTAAAAGTTCCTGCTGGTACAGTTACAGTAGTTGCAACAGAACTTCCGCCATACTTGTAATTTGGATCACAATTATTTATGGAAGAATAACAAGCGTTATCTTTGTACAGGGTATATCGCACATAGTATGGGCCACTTCCGCCATTACATGCATAATCTCCGACGCCAGTTCCAGCATCGCCAATTTTAATAAATTCTGCATTTGCAACTGAAGATAATACGAGAAATAGAAGTATGCTTAGATAGGTATATTTCATCAGGTTAGCTCAACACTCTAGTAAGTATAGTTTGGGAATCGGCGATTGCATAGTTTCAAAGAATGTTTCATTGATTATGGCGTTCCTTCCCAAGTAACCGCCGTTGTAAAAGTAACTTATGTTTTTGTTTTTTATCAGGCTGCAGTCTCCTGCAAGCATTTTGTTGTTTTCTTGTAATTGTTTTGAATAATCGTAACCATGATTTTTAAGCCATTCGGTATAGCCCACAAAAACCTTCCTGCCGGCAGTTGCAAACAAGCAAGTATGTTGCCCGTCCGTAAGAAAAACAGCGTTTTTAGGTGTGTTTTTCTCGATGTAACCGCATGCCGCAACGTCTTCAGCCGAGTAAATCACATCGGTAGAATGACTGATTATAGTCTGCAGAGTCAAGAAACCGGTGAAAGTCATTAAAACGAATAGAATTACTACAACTATTTTCAACAAAATATTTTTTTCAAACAATTTCTTTAAAGCGAAGGCTGAAAACAACGCCAGGAAGAAAAAGAAGAATACGAACAACTTGAAGTTATCCCAATCGTAAGGCGCGACTATAAACAAATTTCCTAAAACGAATGGCGGAATCGAAGAAACGAAGAAAGCGCGTGCTGTTTTCGACTTAATCCAGTAAAAACCGAGTGCGGCGAGCACCAAATACAAACCAAGATTGCCAAGCCAAAACAACACTATAAAAACAAAATCCTGAGTGGGAGACATCCAGCCCAAACGAACGTAAACAAAATTAATCAATTCGCTTCGCTGCTGCAAAAAGAAAAACAATTGCGGTAAAGCCAATGCGAGTACGACTAGAATAGGCAAAACCCAGTGTTTTTTGCGGTCGAACAAAATAAAATAAGTGACTAAAAAAAGGAAAGCTAAAACAAAACCAAAAAACGAAAACATCGGCAAAAGACCAACAAGCAAACCAATAAATAATTTAGATAAATTTTTTACAATAGTCAAAAGGCTTAAAAAGAATAGTGGAAAGCTCAATAAAAATGCTGGTTGCAATAAGAAGATACTTGAAAGGAGGGTTTGAAAAGTAAAACCAACCAAATAATATGTACCATAATAGAACTCGGGTTTTTGGAGTATTGTTGGCAAGTCTGTCAGCGCAATTTGATTTTGCTGGAAGTAAGGAATGAATGCGAAGCTACCGTTAAACAAGAATAACGCGATTGCAAGGTACGCCAACGAATTCCGTTTCGCATGAAGCCAAACGCGCGCCAACGCGCTTTCGCTCGCGCTTGTTTTCTTCGCTTGTTTTTTCGCCTTGTTCTTCTCGCCGAAAAGCGTTTTTGCGACTAGGAAAATCAGGCAGGCGATGGCGGCGTTTAAGAGAATTGAGGGCGCGTAGGATGCGGCTTGCAGGTTGAAGCCGCCGTTCATTAGCGCGGCTGAGAACAAGTGCGTGAAGTAATAGTAAATCAGCGGGTGGCCGGCGTAGAACGGGTTTTCGGGCGGAAAGTTGCCGTTCGCGAGCGAAGAAATTATTGCGTGGTGAAAGCCAAAGTCGATGCGGATGCCTGCGAGGTTTCCTTCCGCGTCGTAGTGAAACATCAAGTAGTTCACGGCGGTGAAAAACGCGATTGAGATTAAGAAAAGCGGAATCAACTCACGCGACAGCAAGCTGGTTTTGCTTAAGCGCAAACGCCAGCGTTTTTGCAAAAAAAAGCTTGCGGCGAGCAGGATTACCGTCGCTGCCGCGACGCTCGCTTCAGTGAATCCGATTGCGAGCGAGGTGAGGAAGACGAGCCACGTTGCGAAAAGCACGCCGAGAGGAATCGCGTAGACGAGCAAGTTGTCTTCAAAAAACTTTCGCGCGAGGACGATGCCGAAAAAAAGCAGGCAAGCGATGAAAAACAATGCTAGAAGCATTAAGACATCACTTTAACTTGAATTGTTCCGCCAAACCCAAGCGTTTTCCTTCCTCGACCGCGCGCGCCCAGTTTTCTTGAGCGTAGAAAAACGCTTTAGACTCGCCGAGAACTTTTTCGGTTGATGGAATGCAGTCTTGTTTCTTGATGTTCGACAAGTTAAAAAACTCTTTCTCGAGTTCAGCGTCTCCCAACGCGTTGACCGCGCGTTCGAAAGAGTACTGCCTTGATTTTTCGAGAAAGTAAGGCAAAAGCGAGTCTTCAAAACACTCTCCAGCTGCTTGCTCGACTAATTCTTTTAGTTCGTTTTGCTTCAAGTCGCTGGCGCGCTTGCCTTCCTGCAGCAAACCGAGCATTATTATCGCGATCGCGTTGCCCTCGATTTCGTTGACTAGAGACTTGCGCAGCGAGTCCAAAGTGCCGGGCGTCTTCTCATGAAAAACCGCGGGAAGCTTGGCGAACGCCTCTTCCTCGTACTCTGGGTTGTAAACCGGGTTTCGCTCTTCAAGAAAGAAAGGCGCGAACGTCGAAAAAACTCCGTCTTCAATTCTGTAACTCGTCGGAAAAAAGCAGTACTTCCGCGCGACGCTCGCCGCGATTCCAGCGCACCCGCCGTTAAAACCAGCGCTTACGATAATACGCTTCGTGTCCTGCGGAACGCCGCACAAAGCGCTGCGCAAGCGCTCGCGCGCCTTGGCCGCGCTCAAACGCTTTTCCACAAAGTCTTCCAGCGCTCGCGTCAACTCGAGCAAGATCGAAACAGCTCCGCCAGCGTGCTTCAAGTACTTTCCGCATACTATCAGCTTTCCTTCCGCAAAAAGTTTTTTGAAGCGCGCGATGCAATCGTTCGCTGGTTTGGTGTCATCATCGAAAAAAACCGCGTTTTCGTTTTCGACCGCTGAGAAAAACAAGCCGGCGTTGCGCGCCCCTCCGTACTTGCCTGAAAAAACTTGTTGCGCGAAAGGCATTCTTACAGAAATTGTTTTAATAAACTCGGCGTCGCTAGCGTGAAAAACTTTTTCGGTTTCCAATTTTTCGAGGAACGCCTTGTTTTCGGAATGCGTTTGCGGCGTGTCCACGACAGTCAAGCTTGTGCCGGACTCGAGTAATTGCGGCATGAATGCGCTTAAAGAGTGTCTTAAATGTTTGGAATTGTTTGAAATAAAGCAGACGGAAAGCATACAAACATTAGTTCTTGCTTAATTTAATTATGTTTTTCGCGAGGTCGGTAAGTTCAAAAACTCTCGGATGAGAAGAGTTGCCAGATCCGCTTATTTGCTTCACTAGCCCTAAATACTAGAGTTTGTCGATTCCTTGACTAGAATCTTTTTTAAGACTGTATACGGCCCTTACTTGTTTCAACGTAAATGCTTTCGGCATTTTACCATATTTTAGCAGGTTATCATTTATCGCCTTCATTTTTATGAATCCGTTAATAAATTTTGTGCGCGGAACCGTTACCTAAATGGCTGACTTTGACTTATTCGACGTTATTAAAAAAAGTGGTGGAAAAGAATTTACCTTCTCCGAAGCGGTTAAATGGCTGGCTGTAAGAGACCCTAGAAAGACGGGCGCCATACTGTCGAAATTAAAGCTGGTCGGATAGAAAAAAAAGGCAGTGGCTTATAAACGAAAAAAAAAAGTTTATAACGTGGTTGACCCAGCTAAGGCTTATTCTCGATTATAGCTAGGACTAGTGCCCCATTGGTCCAACGCGCACTTCAATTCCTTGCGCGTTTTCGCGTATTCCCTTAGATTGATGCCTTCTAACGCGGCATCTAAAGCCTGACGAGCTGCCATAGCGCCAGCGCGCGTACCTAGCTTGTTTCCATGCACTCCGCCGCCAAATTGAATCAACAAGTCGGTTCCCAACAGTTTTACCAAGCCGGGAATCAAGCCCGGGTGCAAGCCGCCGCTGCACACGCCTAAAACAGGATTTATTTTTCCCCAGTCTTGAACGAGGGCGTGAGCGAAATCCTCTTCTTTAATGAAAGACTGTTCCACTTCTTTGACTAAGGAAACGGTTTCTCCGCCGGATTCGCTCATTTTCCCTAGAAAAGCCGTTCCTACGTGAAGCGAGTCAACGCCAATCAGCCGAAATGCTTTAGCGAGCGCCAGCATCGAAACGCCATGGCGCGGGTTGCGCGTTAACGCCGCGTGCATCGCGCGGTGCGCGTGCAACGCTAGGTTTAAGTCGGCGTCGCGTAGCGCTTGAAGCGCTGAAAAGCCTATCGTGATTACGTCAACCATAGCAAATTCGCCGCCTAAACTCTTTACTAGCTTAGCGCGTTTTACCATCGTCGCGAAATCTGCAGTGATGTTAGGCAAATAGATTTTTTTCTCGCCAGTCTCGCGTTCTGCCTTGTCGCGGGCTTTTAGCGTTGCGCGAATGCGTTTATCGAAATTGTTGAAGGACATGCTCGATAAGTTTTCATCATCTTTTACAACTTGGAGTCCACCCATCCAGGCTTCGAAAGCGACTTTAGCATGTTCCGCCTCTCGCAAGCCGAGCTTGGGTTTTATTATCGTTCCAAGCAAAGGCCGATTCTTGATTTTAGTGATTTTTCGAATTCCGGGAATTCCGAAAGCTGGACCTTTGAAGGAATTCAACAATTTTTTGGGGAAACGAATGTCTTCAAGCCGAAGCGCATCGACGATTTTCATCGAAAAAACATTTCCAGCGATTGAAGAGAAAATTTGCGGCATGTTTCCAAGTTCGAACAATTCTAGGGAGTAAGCTATTTTTATGATTCCGGTGCGCGGGTTTGCCTGAAATACGTGGGGAGCCAACTCGCGTTCTATGCGTTTGGTCATGGTAGTAAGTTCGGTCCAAGTTCCAACGCTTGACTCGGCCGCTATCCCGCCAGCCGCTTCCTTGAAGGATACGCTTTTGGCGGGGGTGACTATAAACTCGGCAATCAATTCGTCTTCTTTAGGTTTGTAATTCAAGTCAACAAAATCCTCGTAACGCACAGAGATCACCTTAAAGAGAAAGGAAGAAGCCGTTTAAAAAAACGAGGATTAATGCACCTCAACTAAACAAGAAATTTAAAAAATCTTTTTCGGAAAGCCCCATAATAAGATTCTGAGGAACTCCCTTAAAAAATAATGTTGTCTGATTCCCTGAATTGAGGCATATGCTGAATTAGTGCAACTCTTAAATTAGCACTGTAATGACGTAAGCTATTACTAAAAAAGAAAAGGAAGACTAGCGAGCGGCGGGCGTTACCTGCTCGCGAGTTTGACGTCTTCGGCTGTCACGGTCTTGCGTCCCGCGTGTTTCGCGAGTTGAACCGCCTTCTGCGAAATGTCTATGCCCACGTCTTCAAGCACGTCCGCAAGCGCTTCTGCAGCATCCTGCGAAACGCGTTCCGCTCCAGCCTTGCGGATCAAGCGCTCGACTGGCGCTAGAGGCAGAATAGCCATTGTTTACCCCACCACCTTCACAAAAGATTACTTCACGAATTACTTCACGAAAAAAAATCACAAAAAATAAAGCAATAAAGCTGTCAACTTTTTTCTGTGAAAAGGAATTTAGGAAACTGCGTTCTTGCTTTTAAAAGCTTGGTTTTAGTGGAAGCGCGGGGCCTCAAAATTTTTTTTTAAAACAAAGCAATTTAATTCTGGGCGAACTAAATTTTTTTCGAAAAGGCGTTTTACAAAATGGTTTTAGACTTGAGTCTTTTCCGGACAAGCAAAGCAGAGCCCCGCTCTTACCAACTGCTCGCTGCTGAAAACGCTTTGGCACGCGGCAACACGCTCGTAGTCATGCCGACCGCGTTAGGCAAGACGTTCGTCGCCTTGCTTCTCGCCGCACATTTTCTTAAAACGAGTGGCCGGAAGACGTTGTTTCTCGCGCCAACCAAGCCGCTTGCGCTGCAGCAAGCAGAAAAATTCCGTGAATTGGTTGAAATTCCCCGCGAAGAGATAATCGTCGTCACCGGCGAGGTAAAGCAAGAGGAACGCGCGAACGCGTACGCGAACGCGCGCGTGGTTGTCGGCACTCCGCAAACAGTTGCAAACGACTTGAAGAAGAAAATGCTTTCTCTCAAAGACTTTTCACTTGTCGTGGTTGATGAAGCGCACCGCGCGGTCGGCAATTACGCGTTCGTCTTCGTTAGCGCGAAAGCAGTTGAGGCAGGCGCGCTTGTTCTCGGTTTGACTGCCTCGCCGTCGGCCGACAAAAAAAAGATACAAGAAGTTTGCGCGAATCTTGGAATCAAGCATGTTGAAGTGAAAACCGCGAAAGACGAGGACGTGGTAGAGTACGTCAAGCCAGTTGAAATAGACTGGGTTTTCGTTGAACTGCCGAAAGAATTCCTTGAATTACGCGATTTCTTGCAAGGCTGGCTTAACGAAGTGCTTAAAGCATTAAAGGAAACTAATTTCGTTAGCTCTTACAGTAGAGTCAACAAACGCGATTTGCTTGCATTGCGCGCTCGGCTGCTCGCTTCCTCAGGTGCAAGCAGGTTTTGGGCGTTGAGCCTGCTCGCGCGCGCGATGAACTTGATGCACGCCATCGACTTGCTCGAGACCGAAGGCATCGGCGCGCTCGAGAGCTTTTGGAAGGGAATAGGCGAACGCGAGAAAAAGACGAAGGCCGTGCAAGCGATTTTGAAAGACTCCCGCTACGCGCAGGTTTTAAAGAAAGTCGGCGAGTTGATCGCGAAAAAAATCGAGCACCCCAAAATGGCGAAAATGCGTGAGTTGGTCAGCGCGGCAGCCGCGGAAGGCAAGTCGGTAATCGTCTTCGCCCACTACCGCGATTCCGTCGACAAGGTTCTTAAAGCGCTTGAAGAAACGCGTTTCGTGAAAGCCCGCAAGTTAGTCGGCAGGAGCGGCGAAGGCGGAATGACTCAAAAACAGCAGGGCGAACTGCTCGATGCTTTTCGAAACAAAGACTTCAACACGCTCGTCGCAACGCAAGTGGCGGAAGAGGGCATAGACATCAGGGCGGTCGACTTAGTTATTTTCTATGAAGCAGTTCCTAGCGAGGTTAGATTAATTCAACGCCGCGGCCGCGCTGGACGCGTAAAGGCGGGAAAAACCGTAATCCTGATAACGAAAGACACGAAGGACGAGGCATTCCACTGGATTTCCCGCAAGAAGGAAGAGAAAATGAATAAGATGTTAAAAGCTTTGGCTTTAAAGCCAGCCAGTCAACCGTCCAAACAACCAAGAAAAGTGAAGAAAGGACAACAACTTATAACTGACTATTAACTTTCCAGGAATACGGAAGAGATACTCTCGATCGTCTGTTTGCCGTTACTTTATTTTCATTAGCCAATTCTCTAAGTTGCTTTGAAGTATTCTTATAAGAAAGTGATAACGCTGAAGCAATTTCGAAGGCGGGCATATCTGGGTGTTCTGATAAAAAGGAGATTATCTTATTTTTGCTTTTACCAGGATAATTCTCTAAATCCATTTGATAGCAGGACTCTATCAAACGGCCTCAAGGCAAAAACATCGGCTTCAAATAATTTCTGTATATTTCTGAAACCGCAGACGCTAACCCCGTCATGTGCGGGTTTTATTCTGTTTTCAACCTCTAAGAAATTCAATAACTTACTCACAAAAATACGCTCAACCTGCTTTGTTGAAGTATAAGAAATACTGCACGCAACTTTACGACGCATGCCTAAGTTTCCTTCTGCGGCATAAAGGCCTTGAATTAAATAACCTACGCCTAAAGGCTTAGGATTTCTAGTATGCTGCCAGCGTTCGCTGGCGGGCGTCGTTATCCTCGCGCACGTAACGCGCGCGAAACGAGGCGTCGAGGCCCGCGCCGCCCACGCGAACGAAGCCAACCGCCCCGCAGGCACCTACAAAAAACCGGCAAACAAGCGAAGCGAAACAATTTGATTCATCCGTAGTTCGTCTGTTGCCTGAACGCAACGGATTTCTCAGCCAAATGTATTAAAAACTAGTGAAGCGAAAAAGTATTGAAGGAAGAAAAGGCGGGAGTATTCTTGAAATGAACGGGTATCGGAGTGCAGTAATCCTCACAATAATACTAGGCGCGTTCCTAATCGCTTTCACCCTTATTCCTCAACAACAGAAAGTTGCTTTGACTAGGGACGAAGTCCAAAAACTATTGCTGAAAGACTTGGCGGAACAAGGCGTCAATCCAAGCGAAGCGCGCGTTTCAAGCTTGACTCAAGTTGGAGAAGCGTGGACCGCCACCGTGATAATCGCTAAAAACCAGCATTCGCGGTGCCCGACAGTAGAAAAAAGAGATTACAGTGACGTCTTAAAATTCAAGTACAGGCCTGAAATGCTTGTAAACGACTGCAACCAACGCACAAGCATCGCGCTGCGCGAAGAAGCGCTGATAAACTCTGGAAAACTGCCGGCACTCACACAAATCACTGGCGCGAACGACGCGTTCGGCTGCGCTTTTCTCGTAAAAGAACTCGTAAAAGAATTAAACTCCAGCGAAGCAACCGCGTACTGCCCTGGAATCGACGAAAACGCTTTGCTTGCTTTCGCAAGCGGCTTGCCTGAAAACGCGTGGGTTGTTTACTGGACTGGAGCAAACCAAACAGCGTACACCGCGCTGAGCACGCAGAACGAAGTACTCAAGACGAGTTAATTGATTGCCGGCCTGAACTCAACACTCAAATTAAACAACCTACGCTTAAAGGCGCTGGATTCCGGCATGTTGCATGTTGCCAGGCTTGGCGGCTGGCGCCACTATCAGCGCGCGAAACGCTGCACCTGCAAAAATCGGCAAACAAGCGAAGCGAAACAATTACGAGCATAACGAACATTAGAGTTGATTCGTCCCGCGACTGAACTCGCGGATTTCTCAACCAAACGCATTAAGATTCGCATTAAGATTATATAATCAAGATTATTAATCCTATTACCAGCAACAGCACTCCGATAATAATCAATCCACCAAAGACAGCTGTGACGATCGCTGCAAGCAAGCCAGCGGAAACGCTGCCGTAATGCGGTGGCGCGAAAACAAAAAACCAAAGCAATAAAAGCAAAACGAGTCCTGCAACCAAACTACTTATCCCGGCCTTGCTCACGTTCAACATTAAACACCCCACTGCGAAAAAGAATATTATTAAGAAAAACCTAGTACTTAAAAAACGTAACGCAAAAACAAAAACGCATTCCCTAATTTTAAAAACTAGTTTTAATTTTAATAACTTACGCCTAAAGGCGTAGGATTTCTAGTATGCTGCCAGCGTTCGCTGGCGGGCGTCGTTATCCTCGCGCACGTAACGCGCGACTGTTTCCAAGTCGGCGTCGCCGACACTGTGGTGAAAGTACGCGCGGCCCCAGAAGTGGCCGCGCCTAGCGCAGGCGAAACTTTGGCTCGAAACGAAACAAGTCGTACGCGCTCGCGCCCTTCAACAGCATGGCAGCACGAGCAGGACTCACGTCCGCGCGAAGCTGCGCGACCACGTG
>JBBIMI010000025.1:0-11217 GCA_037444485.1 Microcaldota archaeon | reverse complement strand
CTAGCGTAAGCCAGCAAACGCTGGCAGCATACTAGAAATCCGTGGCCTTCAGGCCACGGTTATTTAAATCCATCCACTAAAAACAATTTTGATTATGAAAACGAAAAAACAAAAAAACAAAAAAAACAAAAAAAAACAAAAAAAACAAAAAAAACAAAAAAAACAAAAAAAAGAAAAAAAACAAAAAAAACAAAAAAAAGAAAAAATGGAAAAAAAGAGAAAAGAATGAAAAAAAACAAAAATAAGAGAAAAAATGAGGAGAAAAAAAGAAGAGAAAAAGAGAAAGAAAAGAGAATGAGAAAGAAGGGGAGAAAAAAAGAGAGAAAAAAGGTGTTTTTATGATGAAGGGTTTTCAACAAAAACGTGTGACATGCAAAACAAACGCGCCGCACGCATGCGATGCGCGCTATGCACGCGATTCACGCGCTATGCGCTATGCACGCGAATCGCGTACGCGCGCAATTCCAGCCGCGGCAATCGTTTTCGCCGCAGTGTTTTTAACCGTAATCTTCGCGTTTTCGAATACAGCAAGCGCGAAAAGCGTTTTAAGCGTGCCTGCGGTTGCTGCGAGCGGCAAAGGAATTCTCACGACCATTGAAGCTGAAGTCGTGCCTTCGAACTTGAGTGGAGTGTTCGTAGACACCAAGCCGTTCGTAAGCGTTGAAACACAGGAGAGCGCGGAACTCGCTGCGAAAATCGCTGCGCGGAAAGCCAACGCTTCGCTTGAAAACAAGACGGTGTTGTTTAAAATCGTTGCGGACGCTGAAGTGGTGGACGGCCCAAGTGGAGGTGCTGCGCTTGCGCTGCTCGCGTACGCTGAACTAGCGAACAAGAGCACGGCATTGCGCAGGGACATCGCGGTGACTGGAAGCATAGAACAAGACGCGAGCATCGGAAAAATAGGGGGGTTAATACAAAAAACTGAATCAGCGATTGCCGCCGGCATTAAACTACTCGTTATTCCACTCGGGCAATCAATCCAGCAAGGAATTGACTTGACGCGGCTCGGCGAAGCGAAGGGAATGCAAGTCGTGGAAGCAGCTGACTTCGACGAAGTGCTCGCAATCGCTTTCACTCCAGCAGGTTCGCGCGTGACCGCGCCTAAACACGTTACGCCTCCCCTCTCGCTCGAGCCAGCGCCGCCGGTCTCGCCTTCAGCCAGCGAAATGCGTGAGCTTGCGGAAAGCGAGTTGACTAATCTTGAGAACCTCGTGAAACGCCTTAATGTCGGGAATAAAAACAGTAACGAGTCGAAAGCTGTAAGGCAGGAAGCAGCAGAAGCAGTGAACACCACGCGTTACTTGCTTGAAAAAAACTATTTCTATTCCGCAGCGAACCTCGCGTTCGTTTCCAGCATCAACCTAGAAGCGTTTCTGCTTGCGAACGCGAGCAAGAAAGAGTTTTCCGCGCTTCTCGACGATTTGCAAGCGCAACTCGAAACGTCTTTCGAAAAAAAATTTTCTAGAATTTACGGGAAAGCGACCCTCGAGAATTGGGAGTGGATTGCAGGCGCGCAAACGCGTTTTCACTGGGCGAGAAAGAAAGCGCGCGAAACGCGCGAGAGCCTAGCGCTCGCCAAAACACCTGCACAGTTAGCACAGTTAGTTAAAGATTACTTGAGTGCGAGAAACTGGCTGCGCGCCGCCGAAAAAATGGCTGCAATCGCTGGACGCCGCACTGGCGGAGCGCTCGCCAACGAGGTTAACGCGCATGCAAACGTTATTGAAGTCGTGAAAGCGGCGAACGAATCGCTTTCAAGTGTTTTCGACCAAGAAGCTGAATGGCATCTTGAAGCAGCCAATCAAGCGTTTCAAGAAAATAATTACTTCAGCGCTTCAATAGACGCTTGCTTCGCGTTATCGTTCTCGCGTGCGCGCGAAAAAGCACTCGAATCCATCGGCGGAGACTTCAACGCGATCCTCGAAAACGCGAGCGGCTTCGCAACACGCGAGGGAGTGTGGGCGCAATTATACTTCGTGCATTCGCTTTACTTGAAAGAGGAAGGCAACCGCACGCGCGATTTTAGTTACTACTTTAACGCCTTAAAGCTGCAAGAGTTAAGCAAGTGCCTCACCGCAAACGCGAAAGACTTTAAAACCATGCTCGCCCAACCGCCTGCTCCAACCACTGTTGCAGAATTACCGTTGCAGCCAACAACCGCGTTGCCGACGCCTCTCGAAGTGCGGGCAGTGGTAGAGAAAACGCTTGACGCTGACGAAACCATTAAAGTCTTTCTCGTGCTGAACACTGTTTTAATAATCGCGCTCGCCGTAACACTCGCGTTACTCTTGCGCGCGCGGGCGCGCGGACGCGAGGCAGGCGCGGGCTTGAGTGACGAAGAACGCTTACAGCGTCTCGACGACTTGCTGCTTTGCGGACGCATTTCTGAAAAAACTTACGAACGCTTGGTTGCAAAGTACGAGCGAGCCGGCGAGCGAACAAGGAAAGCGAAGAAGGAAGCGAACAAGGAAGCGAACCAACAGGCGAGCGTCAAGCGAATCAGCGGGCGAGTCGATAAGCGAGTCGGCGAGCGAATCAGCGAGCGCGGCGTGCGTCTGCAAGGTGAACGCGTTTCACGTAAGCGAAAGCGTTGAGGGTTGAAGGGAGTCGAAGAAAAAAGTTTTTTAACTCGCTTTGTTTAATACGTTTTTAAAGTTGCACGCGGCTGGATTGGTTGGATTTGAATTGGTTGAATTAATTGGTTTTCTAGGTTTTTTTCTTTTTTTTGGGGGTGGTTTCAAGTGGGGGTTAAGGGAAAACAAATTGTTGAAGTTGACGTAAAAAAGTTAATTGAAGACTTGAATAACGCGCTTGCGGACGAGTGGAAGGCTTACTACCAGTACTGGTATACCGCGCTCGTCGTGAAAGGCGTTTACAGCGAGGACGTGAGTGAAGTCTTCAAGAAAACCGCGGAACAAGAGTTCGAGCACGCGACTGAGATAGCGAACCGCATTATAGAACTAGGCGAAGTGCCGATTGCATTGTTCGGCGACTTGGGTAAGAAAGGCGTTTGCGTGTTCCCAGTTCCACCAAAAAACTTGAATGACGTCAAGACGTTCATTGAAAACGCGTTAAAGAGCGAAGGCTGCGCGATTACAGCGTACGACAAGATAATCAAGGCGACGCGCGGCAAGGACGAGGTTACTTACCAACTAATTTCACACATTCTCGCGGAGGAAGTAGCGCACGAGGAAGCCTTCGAAACCCTCGCAGGCAAGTGACTTAAAACCCTCTCAACTAGTTGGCGAACTTAAGCAAGCTTGCAAACACACGCGGATTAAAACACGCCGACTTAATAATTTAATATAAATAATTTAATATACTTTTTAATATACTTGGGACTCGATATGCTTGATTTCGCGCTTAACTTGCCTCAAGCGTTTCAAGCGAGCCTGCATTGTTTCAGGCAGGCCTTCACTCTAGGTTGTTTTACTCTAGGTTGTTGTTCTAGTTTTATAAAACCAATGGTTTTAAAAAATGAGTGACGCGAAAAGCGGGGTTGAAACTGCTTCACAAAAGTTGTACGAGTTCCGCAAGCAAATCGCTGCATTAAAAGAATTCAGAGGCAAGGGAACCGAACTCATTTCTGTATACGTAACGCCTGGTTACGCAATCAGCGACATTTCAAACAAGCTGCGTGACGAGCAAGGACAAGCAAGCAACATTAAAAGCAAGAGCACGCGCACGAACGTCGTCGACGCGCTCGAAAAGATTCTCCAGTACTTGAAGACTTTCAAAACCACTCCAGAAAACGGAATCGCGATTTTCTGCGGCAACGTTTCAAAAACAGAAGGCAAGACAGACATTCAGCTTTATTCAGTAATCCCACCGCAACCATTGCACGTGCAGTTCTACCGCTGTGAATCTAGTTTCGTCCTCGAACCACTCGAGGAAATGCTTGAAACAACTGGCAGTTACGGGCTTGTCGTGATTGACGGCAGCGACGCTGCAGTCGGCATTCTCCGCGGCAAGAACTTGAAGGTGTTCAAGGAAATCCACAACCTCGCGCCGTCGAAAGTACACAAGGGCGGTCAGAGCGCAGCTCGTTACAGCAGGATTCGCGAAGAGGCTTACGAGGACTACTTTAAGCGCGTTGGAGAAGCAATGAACGTCTTTCTAGAACAAAAAAACTTTAAGGGCGTTATTATCGGCGGCCCTGGTCCGGTGAAAGAAAACTTTCTCAAACAAAAAACGTTTAACTACCAACTCAAAATCCTTGGAGTAGTAGACACCAGCTACAGCGGCGAGTACGGCTTGAAGGAAGTGCTTAACAAAGCTCAAGAATTCATTGCAGAACAAGAAGCAGTACGCGAAAAACAATTAGTGATTGACTTCATTAAACGCGTAACAAGCGGGGGACTAGCAGTCTACGGTTACGAGGACACGAAACGCGTTCTCGAAACGCGGCAGGCCGAGCGCCTGCTGCTCAGCGAAGGCCTACAGTTAAAGAAAACAGTTTTCCAGTGCGGCAAGTGCGGAGAACGCGTTGAAAAATTCGTTGAATTCTTGAGAGAAGAAGAACACCAGTGCGGCGGAAAACTGAAGATGATTGAAGAACAAGACGTGGGCAATGAACTCGCAGGAATCGCGGAAGCAAACGGCATTCCAACCGAATTCATTTCAAAAGACACGCCTGAAGGCTCACAGTTTTACGGCACTTTCAAAGGCGTCGGCGCGTTACTGAGGTATAAGTAAGATGCTTGAGGTACAGTTGAGGTATAAGTAAGATGCTTGAGGTACAGGCAAGATGCGCCGCAAAACGAAGGTGAAACGAGAATTCTTCAAGCCAACCACGCCTGAAGAATTTATAGTCGAAGAAATTACTAATGACGGCATTATTCTCGAAGCAGGACGCCAACAAAACCTAGGCAAGCCGGAAGACGAGAAACTCGAAAAAAATTACTTTACGCACTTCATCCTAGAAAAAAAGAATTGGAACACCATGCAACTACTCAACGAAATCGCGCGCAGAGCCGGCGTGAATCCCAAACGCTTCGAATTCGCGGGCACGAAAGACCGAAACGCTCTCACAACACAATTGTGCAGCGCGTTCGCTCTCGAACCAGCCCGCCTGCTCGCAGCAGCGCGCGGCTTGAAAGACGCGCGCATCCTCGGCGCGTGGAAAGCCCGCGCGAAAATCCGCCTCGGCGACTTGGCCGGCAACCGTTTCACGATTACGCTCACGAAAGAAAACTGTGGGTGCAACAACGAACCAGACGCGCGAAAAATCGTTGACCGCGCTAACGCGATCAACTACCTGATTCCAAACTACTTCGGCGCCCAACGCTTCAGCTCAATGCGCGCAAACTCGCACTTGGTCGGCGCGCTGCTCCTGAAAAACGATTTCGAGGGCGCCGTCTGGAATTACCTCACGTACACCGACGAACGCGAAGGCGACAAGAACGCGGTTAAAGCGCGCGAACGGCTGGCGAGGGAACGAAAAAAAAAGAAACCGGACTTCGCGAAAGCCCTCGAGTACTACCCGAGTTTTTTGAAGTACGAACGCGAGTTGTTGAAGCACTTAAGCGTGCAACCACGCGACTTCGCCGGAGCGCTTTCACGCTTGCCGCGCCACTTGCAGTTAATGTTCGTGCACGCTTTCCAAAGCGCGTTATTCAACCGAATACTTGAAGAACGCGTGAAAAACAAGAAGCTTTTTACTGCAGTTGCCGGAGACGAGTACTGCGAGAAAAACGCTTTCGGTTTTCCGAACTTGAATAAAATTAAAACCGTCGAGAAAAACAAGAAAAACCAAGCTCGAAAAGTAAGTCAAGCGCTCGCAAACGGAAACGCTTTCCTCGTAGGCAAAATAATCGGCAGCGATTCCGAATTGACTGCGGTTGAGAAGAAAATGTTGGGGAAGGAAGGCTTGACTCTAGACAACTTCAAATTCAAAACAATGCCTTGGCTTTCCAGCCGCGGCGGCAAACGCGCACTTGTTGTTCCACTAAAAAACTTTCAAGTGCTGCGCGAAAACCCTGTAGTGATTCGGTTCGAGTTATCTGCAGGCAGTTACGCGACGGTCGCGGTACGCGAATTGCTTGAACAGCGTTAAAACAATCCTTTTCTCTTGCTCAACCCGTCGGAAACCGCGCGTTCGAAGGAAACGAATTCATGCATTATGCCGCGCAGCGGGTATATAGTAACCGTCTTGAGCAGGAAATGCTTTCCGAAAGACTTCGGACGCGCTTCCACTTCCTTCACCTTCTGCAACAGCGTGGCGGCAACCGCGAAACGCGCGATTCCGGAAACCAGGAACAACAACAGCAGCCCGCCGAGCCAAAAGAATTGCACGCTTGCAAAAGCGGTTGCCAGAAAACCGCCCAACAGCGCGCCTGCAAACAAGCTCAAGCCATTAAAGAAGTTGTAGTAAGCGACGTAACGCACGCGGTTTTCCTTGGGCGTAGTCGCAATCACGAGGTTGAAAGTCGCCAGGCGCTGCCCACTCCAAGCCAAACCGACTATCGTGTGAAAGGCGAGTATGTAAAGCAAGTTTGTAGACGCTATCCAAAACAAGGGCACGAGCACGACCAGAAAGCCGGTCGTGTTTAAAACGAATTTGTTTCCCCAGCGGTCCGCCACGCGCCCCCCGCGGAAAACGCGATGCTTCAAGCCTTTTTTTTCAGTCGAAGTTTTATTCCTTTTCCCACCGCTTTCAGCCACGCGTTTATTTCCACGAGTTCGTTGACCGGCAGGCCGACTTTCCTTAATTGTTTCGTCCGGCTTTCCGAGGGAGAACGCGAGGTTTTAACGTGCGTCACTCCAAGTTTCTTCAAGTGGTTGACGCACAACGCTTCAACGTAGTAACCCAGTCCCTTCATCTTTTTCTCTTCAGGAGGCTTTGGGAAGTAAGATTCGGACACCGCTGTTTTCACGCCGCCGCCTTGGCTTTCAACGAGGTACCTAACGCGTCCCACGCTGGTCCAACGCGTGCTGCGACTGCTCTTCGCGTAATCTTCAACGTCTTTCGATAAAGACGCGTGTATTTTCTTTGACGCAATCAAACTAGATTGCGGATTCGCGTTTTGAAAAGCTTCACTTAAATCCTGCAAGTTTTCTTTCGAAACAGCGAAAACGTGGAACGAATAACGCGATGGCGCGCGCAAGTCCGGCCTTAAAAAAACTGCGATGTGCGTGGGTTTAACCGGCTTGACTCCGGTCAGCATGATTTTCATGAACAATCAACGCGACTTCAACTTTTTCTTTAAATCTTCCACGATCGCGACTTGCTCGGGGTCGACGCCGCGCACGAGCGCGAGGTTGAAAGCCGCGAAGTCGCCTAGCCACACGGTCGAAAACATTTTCTCCAACGCATTCGCGCCAGTCATCTCGACTACGCTCGAATCGACGCCTAGTTCACGCAGCAACTCGCGCGTGACGAGAAAACGCTTGAGGACTCGCGCGTAGCTCGCAGCGTCACGCAAGAATACTGCGTGAAAATTCGCGAGCGCGCGGCGGCCGCGGTTTTCAGAAAAGCCGGCGACTTCGTTGTGATTCAACTCCGGCAGGACGGCGTAAAACGAGGGAATCTTCGCGTTTTCATTGAACTTGATTTTCCACGCTCGCGCCACGCTCCACCACTCGCTGCTCGAGTAAACCAAGGGAATCGCGTCACGCAGTTTCGCAGCTAGCTCTGCGCCCTGCTTTTCGCTTTCCGCGCGCCTTTTTTCGAGTTTTTTCGTTAACGCGGTTAAATCGCGCGAGTAATCGCGCGTAAAGTCAGCGTCGTGGAGGATTGAGAGAATCGCGGAGAAAAAGTAGCCGGTCGCGCACCGCGGCTGGATGCCTGGCGGGAGTTTGACGAGGGCGAGTTTTTTGCGTAACGCGATTCGCTCGAGTTCGCCTCCGCTCGTGACGCAAACGATTTTGGCGCCGCGAAGTATTGCGGCGCGAGTTGCTGAAAGGGTTTCTTCAGTGTTTCCAGAGTACGAGAGTGCGAAGAACAAGGTTTTTTTTGAAATGCTGTCAGGCAGGCCGTAATCGCGGTGCACGACGATGCGGGGTTTTCCCTCGAGGAAAGCGTTTGCGAAGTCGCAGGCGAGCGCGCTGCCGCCCATTCCCGCTGCGACCACGTTCTCGAAACCAAGTTTTTCGTAGCGCGCGCTTCGCGTCACGCTGCTCGTCACGCTGCTTGCCCGCGCGAGTTGAATGCCGCGCGTGAATTGGTTCGGGTAATCGCGGAGTGTTGCGAGAAAAGAGTTTGCGGTCATGAAACTAGTTATTAAAAGCGGTGTTATAAATAATTTGTGAACTTGTTTTTTTTCACGGTTTTCAAGTGGCAGGATAACGCAAGGATAGTGCAGAGATGGTGCAGGGATAGTCGGGGATAGTGCAGGGATAGTGGTTTGTCGTGAGTGAAGAAACGAGGTTGAGGGATGAATTAGTGTTGGATGGAACGCATTCGGCTAACGAATGCGTTGTACTCGCGTGCTGGCTGACGCCGCTTGCTTTCCTAGTTTTAAGTGCTTCATTACTAAATTCTTCATTACTAGATTCTCTCAATCAAGCATGGAAGTTTTTGCTAGCGTCTTCGCTAGCGCGACTGCGTCAATAGTGTTTGGAATCGCGTTGCCCGCCTTCAAGGTTACGCGTTTTCCAGAGTACGAGAAAAAAAGTACGAGAAAAAATGAGAAAATAAGCGACAAGCGGCCGAAACGTGGTTGAAGTGACGGAATTAAAGAAAGAAATAGAATTGCTTCACTCGCTTCCGCCATACAATTTTGCCGGACTTGAAGAAGAATACTCGAACTACGCGAAAGCGCGTTTCGTAGTGCTGCCGGTTCCGTTCGACTCGACGACGAGCTTCAAGAGCGGAGCACGCGAAGCGCCTCACGCGATAATCAACGCATCGCGTTTCCTCGAATTGTTCGACCACGAACTCGGCGTGGAAGCATTCCGCGTTGGAATTCACACCACGCGAGAACTCGCTCCGGCGCGCGGCGATATCGCGGAAACGCTGCGCAGAACGCGGCAAGCAGTCGGTGACGTGATTGACGCTAAAAAAATTCCGGTCGTGTTGGGCGGCGACCACTCGCTCGCCATAGCAAGCATTCAAGCCTTTGCAGAACGCGGAAAAAAGTTTTCCGTCCTCGCGTTAGACGCGCACGCAGACTGCTGGCCGGAGTTGGATGGCTCGAAGTACTCGCACGCGAGCGTGGGCGCGCGAATTGCTGACTTAGGGCGCCAGGTTGCCGCACGCAATATTCGCGAAACAATCGTCGGCGTGCGCAGTATTTCAGTCGAAGAAAAAAAATTCGCTGAAGAATACGAAATCAAGATTTTTTACGCGAATGCTTTCAACGAAAAGAAAAACGCGGACGTAATCGCTTCACTAAAACAAGAAAACGTTTACTTGACTGTAGACTTCGACGTTTTCGACCCAGCACTCATGCCAAGCGTCGGCACGCCCGAACCAGGAGGACTGAATTGGAAGCAAGTCACCACCTTAATCACTACAGTAGCGCAAAAAAAGCGAGTAATCGGCGCAGACTTCTGCGAACTAACGCCTATTCCGGCACTCGAAGCGCCGAATTTTCTCGCGGCCAAACTCGTCTACAAAACAATCGGCGCGATTGTGAAAGCGAAAGCAAACAAATTTTAAGTTCCTCCACACAAAAACACACCAAAAAATTCACGTAAAAATTTTCGAAAAATTTTTTGTTTAAGTCGCAAGAGCTTGAAAAAAGGTGGTTCTAGGAAATGGTTTTGAAGAGCGAAGCAATGTGCCCCAAGAGCTTCATGCAAGAACAGTACACGATCAAGTTGAATTACGACCCCAAATTAAATAAATTCTATTGCTCCCGCAACCCGAACCACGTTTTCCACGAGGATGAAAACGGTTTCCTGAAAGCCGATTAAACGTTGCAATAAACTAAACGTTGCAATAAACATTGCAAAAAAGCGTTGCAAGAAAAAAAGGTGAAAAAACAATGATTGAAAAAAGCGATGAAAAAAACACGATTTCTTTCGAAGACTTCAAGAAAATGGACTTGAGAGTCGCAACAATACTCCGCGCGGAACGCGTTGAAGGCGCCAGCAAGCTCCTCAAACTATTCATAAAAATCGGCGGCGAAGAACGCGTTCTCGCGGCCGGAATCGCTGAACACTATTCGCCTGAAGAACTCGAGGGAAAAAAAATCGTTGTAGTCGCGAACCTCGAACCAAAAAAACTGCGGGGAATAGAGTCGCAAGGAATGCTTCTCGCTGCTTGCAGTGACGACGAGAATAGAATCGTTTTAATAACGCCTGACGCTGGACGCGAGATTGAAGACGGCTGCAGAGTACGATAACTGCAGGAAACAGTAAAAACTGGCGGCAAAACAAACAACAAGAAAAATTAATCAAAGAAAAAATTGAAAAAAATATACCCTTGCCAATACTATTTAATTGGTTTAGAACCTCATTCTTCATACAAAGTGAAGAAGAGCAAAAGAAATTGTGTGAAACTTTATAAAACAATAAAATGCTGAGGGTTAAAAAAAACTTAAAGTCAAGCGAAAAAAAAAGCGGAAAAAGAATGGAAAAAAAGAAATTAAAGAAACTAAAAAAAGAAATTAAAGAAAAACTTTAAAAGAAGTTGTTGCTTTATTACCGCAAACAATTTTTTTCGAGAGCGAGGTGATTTTTAATGCCTGGAAAAATACTTGAAGAGCTTCAAGCACGGATTAATGCACTTAGAAAAGCTCGCGAACCGCCGCCTATACCGCAACAAGTTTTATCAACTTACAGGATTGCGGTTAGAGAGCTCCAAAAAGAACACGAATTTCTTCCTAAAAAAGAGTGGGGTTTTGAAGAGGAAAATCTTCATAACTTTATCGAAAAAGATTTTAAAAGAGAAGGAAATGAAATTGGGCCTTATGAATTTAGTATAGTAAAAGCGGTAAGAGCTGCTATAGAATACGTGAGAAAAAATAATTTCAGCCCATCCATCGCCGACAGGGCAGTATTCTTTGCTATACTAAGAGATGAGATTTTTTTAGAAAAAGCTATTAGTGGAAGACCTGTTGAAGAACAAAAAAATGCCATTCATTATCTGTTGAATGCGGCTATGAGGCTCCATAAAGAAACTCCTAGCAAATGGTATGCTGCTACAGACGTGGAACATTTACTCAATTTTTTGGAAAATAATAAAAAACTCGTAGAAAAAGAAGTTTACTATAAAGTATTAGACTATGCTGAAAAAGAAATTCTTCAAGAATTGATGAGAAGAGAACAAGA
>JBBIMI010000024.1:0-11864 GCA_037444485.1 Microcaldota archaeon | reverse complement strand
TTTTCTTGCGCCGCTTGAACGCCCAAAACGCTAGCGCGAGCAACAGCAAGACGAGCAGCGCGATTAACCAAGGCGAAATTCCGCCCGCCAAGAGAATGCGTCCGAATGCGGTGGGTGTTTTGAACGTGCTGAAATACTTTTTGCAGTGCGGGCAAAAGTATTTCTTCGCGCTTGCTTTCTTTATCTTCAAGCAACCGTCTCCGACGGTTGCTTGCCCGCAACGCGGGCACGGTGGGTTTCGCTTCATAGTTTATCAGACTCCGTGAAGCGTTCCCCCACCGTTAACGCTTTCACTTGAAAACCAAGTTACGCTGGTTTTCAATTAAAAACCGAAGTTAACCGGACAGTCCCTGTTCGCGTTTTTGCGTTTGCGGTTTCCCTGCTTTTTCCAACTACAAGAAATTAAGGTAATGCAACAAAATAATGAATTTTGAAAGCGTTGAACGTAAATCTAAAGCGAATTTCGGTTTCGCGTTTTGCTTTAATTCTATCAAAGTAATTGAAAGCTTTAAAAAACTTTGACTGATAATGGTTTGACTGGAAAAGGTTTGAGGGAATTAAAGGAAAACTATTGCGATAGCTTTAGAGTAGTCGCTCTTTGATTTCGCAGTCGCCGGGCAGCGCGCGGAGCACTTCGTTCTCGTCGGAGTTCAAGAGAACAGCGATTTTTTTGGCTGCAGCTTCCTTCTTCAAGCTTCCGGGAACTACTTCGATTGCTTTAAGGGTTTCAAGCATCACTGGCTTCGCGATTGCTGGAAAAGCGAGCACGCGCTGGCCTTCTGCTGTAATGCGGAGAGCGAGTTCAGTGTTTTTGAACCACTCTCGTTTTCCGCGAATGACGAAAGCGCCTTTAGCGACGAACTCGCCTGGCCGCGCTTGCTTGCTAACTTGCTCAGCGTGAACCGCGTAAACGTCTACAACGCCGCTGCCTGCTTTCCAAGCGCTCGAGTAACAACCAGCGAATTGCGCTGCTTCCCGCCGCGTTTGTTCGCTTGCATTCACGCCGTTTTTGAGTATCGTCGCTGCTGCGCCGTGAACGTCAGCGTGAAAAAACAAGTCGTTTGCTTCAAGGTGGCGTGCGACTAGTAACTCGTTTTGTTTCGCGTTTTTGCCTGCGATGATGAGTAGTCCGTCTGTAGTATGAGTCCAGTGAAAGCGTTCAAACCACTCGCGTTCTCGCGCTTCCTTCACGCGGATTTTCGGTTTTTCTGGTGGTGTAGCTTGGACTTCAGCGAGTTTTTGTTGTAAAACTGCGATTTTTTTCTTGGTTTCTTCCGCAGCTCGGCGTGCGCCTTCGGCTTTCGCTCGCGCGCGTTTTGCTTCTTCATAGTAACGCGCCGCGTTTCGCCAAACTGTTTCCCTCCAGTCAATGCGAATCTTCATTCTATTCGGTTAACTTGTTTTTCTTTCCTTTTAATTTGTTTTTGCATACTTTTCTTTTAATTGTTTTACATACGCGTTCCAAAATTCAAGGGTTTTATTTTCATATTTTGGGTCTCGTAGTTTTTCAACTAGTTTTAGAAAAGCTTCATTTTCTTTAACTGGGTCTAAGTTGGCTAAAGCGTAGTGGAATGGCTGTTGGCTTGGTTGTATTTTGTCAACGCTTTGCGAAAAGCTTTCTCTGAGCTTGGAGAGGGTTCTAGTAGCTAAGTCTTTCACACGGGTTTCGTTTGTTTTCATTGTTTCAATTAATTTTTCTAAAGCGAAAGCGTCCAAACCGATTTTAAAATGCAAGGTGTTTTTAGCAGTCTCTCTAACTTCAAGACTCTCGTCTCGAAAAGCTGAAATAATGTGTTTTATTATTAGTTTCCTGTCGTTCGCATCTTTGTATTCTGTGTATGCTTCACCCAATTCTTTTACAGCTTTGACTCTTTCACCGTATTTTGGGTCTTCGTATAGTTTTTTTACTGTGCCGCGCAAGCCGAGCGGCAATTTATTAAATTCTTTTAACTCTAATTTTCTCCCCATTTTTATCACCAATTATTACTATGCGTCCAACACGCTATTTTTTCAACTTTTCCCACCAATTATTACCATTTTTTCAAAAATTTTTTTTTCAATAATATTAAACATTTTTTTTCAACAATTTTTTCCACCAATTATTATATTTTTCAAATAACGCATTTTTTTCAAATAATATTAAACATTATTAAACAACCGAGTTTTTTCCGAATTATTTTTCAGTTTCAAGGTTTTTCTAGCTTCAAGGTTTTTCTAAACTTTCTTGAAGTCTTTTTTCTTTTTTTTCAATTTCTTTTTTCCAATTTGCTTTGCTTGCGCAGTCTGGAGTGAGGCACATGTTGAAAGGCCGCTTGTTTTTGCGGATGATTGTGACGACGGGCGCGCCGCAGCGCCCGCATTGCTTGCCCGCAGGCTTTACCAACGCGTTTTTTGGAAGCGGGAATGTAGTCTTGCAGTCTGGGTAACGGTCGCAAGCAGCGAAAAACCCGTAACGCGATTTTTTTATTACTATGTTGCCTTGCTTGCACTTCATGCAAGAGCCGAGCACGCTGGCTTGCTTTTGAGTCGCGTTCACTGCTTCCAAGAGTTCTCTCCCGATTTCAAGCGCTTCTTTATCGAATTTCTTGATTATTTTCACGAGTTTTTCTTTTCCTTCCTCAATCACTTGCTCTGGAGTAACGCGTTTTTGCTCTATTTCCTCCATTTGTTTTTCGAACCGCCGCGTCAAGCTCTCGCTCATCATTTCTGGAACGTGTTTTTCAAGGGTTTCATAAACGCTTAAACCAAGGGGGGTGACTTCAATCGTTTTCCCAGAAATGTAATCTCGGTCGTAAATGGTTTCAACGATTTCCGCGCGAGTAGCCTTAGTACCGAGGTTTTTTTCTTCAAGCGCCTTGACGACGCTCGCTGGAGTAAAGCGCTTCGGCGGCTGGGTTTCCTTGCGCAGTTTCTCGATTTTTTCTACAACGATTTTTTGTCCTTCCCGCAAGTCAGGCATTTCTTTTTCTTCAAGCTTAAAGTAAGCGTAGAAATCCATCCAGCCCTTCTTTTTCACGAGCTTGCCTGAAGCAAAGTACTTCTGCGTTCCAAGCAAGAGTTGCACTCCAACTTCCTCGATTAACGCGTTTGGCGCGAAGCAAGCTAGAAAACGCTTGACAAGCAAGTCGTACAACTTGGCTTCGTCCGGCGAAAGCCTCTGGGGCTTCAAGCCAGTCGGGTGAATCGCTGGATGCGCTGAATCTTCCTTTTTGCCTTCCCGCGGCTTGAACGCTTTCGCTGCTGTTAAGGCATTCGCGAGGTTTGAATACTCTTTTTGTGCAGCGAGGTCGCGAATGATTTTTTGGAGGTTCAATTGTGCGGGGAGTTTTTGTGACGAAGTGCGGGGATAGCTTGCAACCGCTTGCTCGTAAAGCGACTGCGCGATTTGAAGCGTTTTCGTCGGCGAAAAACCGAAAGCGCGGTAAGCTTCGACTTGCATGGTGGTCAAGTCGAATGGAGCGGGCGGCTGTTCCTCGACGAGCTTTCTTTTGACTGAAGCGACGGTTCCGTCGCGCGAGCTCTGCGCGAGCGCTTCGTCGGCTTTCTTTTCGTCGAGAAAGCGGGGTGTTTCGTGGTAAAACAGAATACTTTTGTAAAGCGCGACGAGTTGCCAGTACGGTTCCGGAACGAAGCTGCGTATTTTCAACTCGCGTTGCGCGAGGAGCGCGAGAGTCGGGCCTTGCACGCGGCCGATGCTCATTATGCGGAACGCGCCAGCGGTTTTGATTGCGCGCATTAAAGCGCGGCTTAAGTTTATTCCCCAAAGCCAGTCTAACACGTGGCGCGCTTCGCCAGCCCAGATGTTGTTATAGTCCAACTCACCTCTCTTGTTGAATGCTTCAACTAAGTCCTCCTTCGTTAAAGTGGAAAACTTCATTCTCGTAGCTTTTTCTTTTCCGCAAATGAATCGTAAGACGTTGAATCCAATCAAACTGCCTTCCACGTCAAAATCTGTTGCTACAACAAAATCTGTCGCTTGCTTGCTTAACCGCTTTATATTGTCGAAATATTTTTTCGCGTAAGCAGAATTCTTGTTTACTTCCCACACTGGACGCCATTCCACTTCTAAAGCCGGGTAATTCGAGCCGCCGCCAACTTGTTTTAATCCAAACAAGTGGCCTACGGCTGGAGCTACGCTGATTTCCTGGTCCCCCCGCTTTAATTCAAACCAGTAAGCGCCGCCGCGAGCAACTTTTTTTACTGGTCCTTCAGCTAACGCTCGGGCTATAGAGAATGCTGCATTCGGCTTCTCGGAAATTATTAGCAAACGATTCATGAGTGTTTTACCGTTCAATCAAGTTTACTCGTTCAATTAAATTATTTAGTTTATTTAGTTTTTCAATTTTTACTAATGCGGCAAACGCCTTCCCGTTTCCAATAAACATGCAGATAACAAGTTGTTTTGGCTTTATTCTGGCGTGATTAATAATTGTTTGTCTTTCGCGATTCAGGTCAACTAACTCGTGCGAGGTTGTACGACTCCTTTGCCTCGCCCGCAGGCGGCTCGCTTCTCCAAAAGTTTTTCGATAAATAATTTGTTCAACACTAGCCGCATTTCCATTGAAAAAATGTTCATAAAACAGTAGCTCGTAAGCGTTGAAAAACACTTTAAATCAAGTAAAAAAATCGCGAAAATAGTTTTTAAACTTGAGTCAACCTCTGCCAGTGAAAAGTCCTTGAATGCTGGCTTGCTTCAGAGCGTATTCAAAGTATAGTATACTTGCTTAAGTAAATCTGCGTCTTGAGCACTTCCAGGAAAGGAACAATCAACACCGCATTGACTACGAGCGCGAGAAAACGCGAGTAGAGAAAGAATTGCGTGAGTTGCATGAAAAACCAAGCGTTTGCCAACAGCGCTACGCCGGCGAAAACCAGGAAGAAAACAAAGAAACCGAATTTTCTGGAAACAATCTTGTAACTCGCGCCCAGAGCGTGCTTCACGCTCAAGTCGTCTATCACAATCGCTTGGGGGGCAAACAAAACCGCGACTGCCGCAAGAAAAGCGATTACCAAGCCGAGCGTCGAGCCGAAAGCGCCGAGGAACGAGTACTGGTAAATCAGCATCGTCGCGGCGAGCGTTACGAAGAACGCGGTTAAAAATACTAGGTAGAGTTTCATTGTGCAGGATTCTATTTTTTCGACTTCACTGTGCGTGAGGCGCGTTAAAGTGCGTTGCGAACGCACTACAACGTTTATCGCAACTACCGCGAACGCGAACAGCGCGAGCGCGATTAGGAACACGATTGTTATGAATGCGGCTTCAAGCGCGCTCAAGTTGGATGCAGCGCTTCTGAAGCGGAGGAAAACCCCGCTCAAAGCGATAAAGTTTGGAAGCAAGAGCGAAAGCGGAAAGGCAATCAGTAAGGGAATGCTGAAGAATGAAATTAGTTTCGCGTTCCGCTTGTAAGCCTCGACAGAATGCCGCAGCAACGCAGTAACACTCACGAGAATTACCTCTTTGTAAGCGAAAACACTCGCTTACTTTAAAAACACTCGTTTACATAATGATTTTACAACATAATATAAATTATGCTTTTTGCGTTGCTTTTCTTTTCGCCTTTCTTCTCGCGTTGCTTTTTGCGTTGCTTTTCTTTTCGTCTTTCTTTTCGTCTTGCTTTTCGCATTCTCGGTTTTTTCTTCACGCCAGCTCGGCAAGCAAACCGCCTTGAACAGCGCCGACTACGCGCACGCGCGTGAACTCGCCTAACTCGATGTTTTTCTTAACGATGACTTGCTTGTAGTAATCGTTCCTGCCTAGACTGCATGCGGTTTCCGCGGTTTCCGCGTTTTCGTTTACAGTGTTTTCAGTGTTTTTGTGCTTGCCTTTTTCCGTGAACAACGCGTTGCATGTTCGTCCAACCCACTCGCGGTTTTTCTCGAGGCTGATTTTTTTTGTAAGCTCGCTTGCCAGCTTGCTTCTGTGCTTGACGGTGGAGTTGTTCAACTGCGGCAAGCGTGCGGCAAGCGTTTTCGGGCGTGGCGAGAACTTGGATACGTTGACGATGTCGAAACGCGTTTCTTTCAAGAGTTTCAGAGTTTTTTGAAAATCTTCCTCGGTTTCAGTCGGAAAGCCGACTATCACGTCAGTTGCGAGCGTGATTTCAGGAATTTTTTTTCGAAACGCGTCGACAACGTGCTTGAATTCTTTCGCCGAATACCCTCTAAGCATCGCATCGAGCACGGCATCGCTGCCGCTTTGAAGTGGAACGTGCAGGAACTTGTATGTTTTCTCGAGCGTGAATGCGTTTGCGAGTTCAGGCAATTGTTTGAGCGCGTGCTGTGGATTAAGCATTCCGACTCGAATGCGGAAATCGCCTGGAATCTCGTTTAACGCGGTAATCAATTCAGCTAGCGTTGTTTTCGGGCGCAAGTCGAACCCGTAACAACCGCAGTCTTGGGCAGTCAACTGGATTTCTCTCGCGCCTTGCTTTACTGCCCGCGCAACGCCTTGAATCACTTCGTTTTGCAGCGTGGATTGCAGCGGGCCGCGCGCGATGCGTGTTTGGCAGTAAGTGCACGCGTTGAGGCAGCCGCGCGCGATGCGGGTTCTCGCGATTACGCCGTCTACGGTTGGTGGAGTGGGTTGGAATACAGTCGTTTTTTTGATTTTCCCAGCGTTTTTTACGTTTTTTAGTAGGGCTTGCAGGATTCGCTTGCCGTCCGCGATTCCAGTGACTACTGCTGAAGGATTGGCTCTCGCGATTAGCTCTGGAGTTGCTTGCGCTAGGCAGCCTGCTACCACGATTTTCTTGTTTTTTCCAGCGTTCTTGACTTCGTGCAGTATCTTTTCTTGCGTCGCAGCCTTGACGCCGCACGTGTTGAATACTATTGCTTCAGCTTCGACAGCGTTCTCGGGGCCGACTATCTTCACGCCTTTTTTTTCGAGATAGTTTTTGATTTCATCGGAATCCGCTTGGTTGAACGTGCAGCCGAACGTTTTCACGAACACTTTCACGCGAAACACCGTTGTCTGGCCACTGGAAAGAGTTAAAAGAAAGAAAAAGGAAAGATTTTATTCGTTTTGTTTGCAGTAAACTTTTTTTATTAAAGTCGATTAATATAATTTGGTTTTTCACGGAAAAGAGCGTATACTCGATGCTTTATATTTAAAAGGCGAGTAGTTACAATTTTTTTATTCCGGGGGTGTTATTTTTTTGGTTAAGTCAAAGGAAAGCAGGAAGTGCGAGCGGTGCGGGCGGGAAACCCACTACCTCGAGTACTGCGATTACTGTGAGCCCAAGCGAAGAATTTGCAGGAACTGCCAGAAGAGCAGCAAGACCGCGAGCAAGACGCAAAGACTCATCATTTGTAAAGACTGCTGGTCTAAGATTCCGCGCAGGAAAGCATTCAAAAGCGCTTGACAAAAGCGCTTGAAACAGAAATTCAGGCGATAACCCGGTTGCTGTTGACTGCGCATTTTTATTGGCAACTTGCTCTCAAAATGTTTTAAAGCAGATTTTACTGTACTTTATTACGAATTGCCACGCAAAACGATAGTTAATGCGGAATACTGCATTGGGGGTATTACTTTAATTGACTGAAAAAGAATCAAGAGAATTCCCGCCGCTAGAGAAACTCTCGCAAGCGCAAGACAAGTTTGTTCCGTGGATAGAGAAATACCGTCCCCGCACGCTGGCGGACGTCATCGGCCACGAGGCAATCGTCAAGCGACTACAGGGATTCGTCAAGACGAAAAACCTGCCTCACTTGCTTCTAGCCGGTCCTGCTGGAGTTGGAAAAACCGCGTGCGTTCTCGCGATGGCGCGCGAATTGTATGGCGAAAACTTGAACTCGTGCTTTCTCGAGCTCAACGCGAGCGACGAGCGCGGCATCGACGTCGTTCGCGGAAAAGTGAAGGACTTTGCGCGCACGCTGCCCTTTAGTGACGTGCCATTCAAAATAATCTTACTCGATGAAGCTGATGCGCTCACGCAGGACGCGCAGCAGGCCTTGCGGCGCACAATGGAACAATTTTCTTCAAACACGCGTTTCGTGTTAAACGCGAACTATTCCTCCCGCATTATAGAACCAATTCAAAGCCGCTGTGCAGTCTTCAGATTCCCGCGCTTGAATGACGAGGAAATCAAGCGCATCGTAGAACGCATCATCAACGCAGAGAAACTAAAACTTGATGAAAAAGCGTTAGAGACAGTGGTTTACGTTGCTGACGGCGACGCCCGCAAAGCAATAAACTGTTTGCAGGGTGCGAGCGCGTTGGGCGAAAAGATTTCGGAGAGCGACGTTTTTAAAATCGCTTCCCGCGCTAGGCCCAAACAAGTTGTTGAAATGGTTAAACTCGCGCTTAAAGGGCGTTTCGCTGAAGCGCGCGAGCTTCTCAACGAACTCATGATTTCTTACGGGTTGAGCGGCGAAGACGTTGTTTCACAGGTTTACCGCGAAGTGGTTTCGCTCGACATTCCAGACGAGCAGAAAGTCGCGCTCGTAGAGAAAATCGGAGAGTACGACTTTCGTTTGAGTGAAGGAGCTGACGAGCGGATTCAACTCGAAGCGCTGCTGGCGCAATTCGTGTTAGCCGGCGTGAAACGCGAGTAGTGAGTAGTCATCAAGCAAAACCGTCGCCGGAGTTCAACGCGTTAAACGTTTTCGCGGGAGCCTTGAAGTCAAACGAATTTTTTGTGGACTGCAGTACTTGCTTGCGCGTGGCGCCGGCGTGAAACGCGGCGTTTTTCTAGCATTTTCGCGTTTTTCTCGCATATTTCTTGAATGAGGGTTTATTCACTAAGCCGCGAGTTGCTTTCAGTAAGGCTTCCGTCAAGCTTGTGGCTCGACTGCTTGCGCGCGTAAAACTCGCTTGAGGCGTCGTTAAAATCGAGAACTAGCTTAAACAACTAGCTTAAACAAAGTGTTTTTCAACATCCCAAAAAAACCAAGTGTTTGGGCTTGAAATTAAAGCGTCATTCGCGTGCTTCCATTGGTTGTTTCAAGCTTTCGTTTATTTTCTTGCTGTCGCGAATGAGTTTAGCAATCCTGTTGTACACCGCAGGCGCGTCCGCTTCATCGCAAACGAAGGATAAGCGCGAGAAGGACGAGAAGACTGAAACGATGTTTATTCCAAGCGCAGCGAATTGGCTTGTGAGTAAGTGAAGAACGCCTGGAGTTTGCAATGCGCTGGCTGGATAACGAATAGTAAGCATAGCCATGTTTTCTTGTTTTCCGAGGAGCTGGGACTCGTCGTCAGCAATCAATTCAAGCAGGCTGGAGAGGAAGCGCGACAACGTCATTATTGAAATCTCGTCAGTACGTTGGTTCACGTAAATTCTTTCGCCTGACAACCAGTTTATAGTGCGTTCAAACTTGGCTACCTTCTCGTACAATTCGTTCGAGCGCTTGAAGTGAACGTAAACCATTCCGGTGCGTAGGCTTAAAGTGCATTCGCCGAGAAGAGCGTAAACGTCTTGAGACTCGGTTTTTCCAACGATTTCGCTGTTCCTGCGAATAGCCATTATAATGGCATCCAAGCCAGCTTCCTCGCCTGTTTTTTGTTCTACGAACGGCTTTATTACGCGCGCCAGCGCAGAGTAATTGATGATTCCTAGTTTGAAAGGCTGTTGCAAGAAATGCATTTCACTCAAGACTTCAGAAACAGCGTCAGAAATACTATAATTCAAACAAACAACCCCTCTTTTTTCACATTTTTTCACAAAAAGTCGAAAAACGTTGAGAAAAACGTTGAGTATAATCGCAGGCTACGCTTTTAATGCTTGCGTTTTAACCCAAGCAATTTCAAGCAAGCTCTAATTCAAGCCTCAATCAAGCCTCAAGTGGGCGGCAAGCAGTCGTCAAGCAAGCGCCAAACCCGATTACCATCAACCTTATCCTTCAACCTTACATTCTTTAACCTTATCACCATCAAACTCATTTCACGTAAATTACTCGCTCAAAACTCATTACAACAACGTTTCTTACATTATTTTTCTCGCATTATTATCACTAAAACTAAATTAAACATAATACTACTAAAAAGAAATAACAAATCCAAAAAATAACAAATTATCAATAAATTAAAAATTTTGTTATAAATAGAAAGATTTATATATTTTTCTGTTGTTTTGTTTAATTATTGGGGGTGGTGGCTGGAAGAATTTTATGGAAAAATTTTTTGAAGCATGGAAAACCAGGAATGGAAAACCAGTGTACGGCGCATTTAGGAATAGAGGGGGCCGCTGGAAGCAGTTGAAAACCCTTTAGGAGGTATTCCTTAACCAAAAAGTTTTGTTCGCTCGCTTTCAAGCCTCCTTTTTTCCTAACGCGTGACTATAAAAAAGGTGTTGCGAGTGGCTGGTTTTGAAGCCGTTGATTTGAATAGGCTTAGCCGCTCTAGTGGAAAAAATGTTTTAGGGAATGGAGTGGCAGGCGAGTTTAAAGCTGAAACGTTTACAGTCGGCGCGAGTTTCAACGACTTGTTCGTGTTGTTCTCGTTTTCGCTCATAATCTATTTTCTGGTGACAGGCGCGTTCGTGTTGATGTTGGCTGCCTTGTTTTTCCTAGCGTTGTTTTATTCTCCCCCGCAAGAGAAAAAGCCGGACAGGAAGGATGTCTCGCTTTAAACAAGTTTTTTTTTTCAAAAATTTTTGAAGCGCAGGAACGCAGCTAAAGCGAATGGCTTGAATTCTTTTCCAGCGTCGTCGCCAGAGTCGAACACTATGGTGGTCGCGCCGAGTTTCTCTGCTTGGACTACTGTTTCCTGGACTCTCGTGTTCTTGCGGAGTAATTCGTCTATTACTAGAATTTTTTCAACAGCGCCTGCTTGAACAGCTTTTTCAACTTGTTTTTCTCCGTAACACGCGAGTTCTTCCTTGGCGATTCTCTTCTTGAATTCTTCAAGCAGTTGGAGTTCTTCGCTTAGTTTCTGTCTCCCCAAAATTTTTTGTAGAACGCCTTTCTTGATGAGTTCAAGCACTCCGCTTTGCTCTGCGCTGCTCGTTGACTCGAAAGTGATTTTCTTGAGTGCGTCCGGCGCTTTCTGTGCGACGTACTTCTTGAAGTCGTCTCTCATGAATCCAGGACCCGCGATTACCGTATTTTCTTTTCCGCCTTGCACTGCCTTGAGGACTTCGCTGAAGAATTTTTTCTTTAATTCTTCAAAGGTTTTCAGTTCTCGTTTGCTAGCTTCGTTGCGGATTTCGTAGAGGAAGCGCACGCCTGCAGTAGAAGTTAATTCGCTTACTAGGGCTTTCTCGTCGTCAATCACGATTATCGTTGTTTCTTGCATTTTGCTTTTCTTGAGGGCTTCTTGCAGCACTTTCTTGTGGTAAACGCCAAGTTCTTTTTTCAATAGGATGGAGTCGCCGACTTCGACGTCTATAGTGTGGTGTTCTCCGGACTGCACGAATTCTTCAGGGGTTCCGGAAACGATTTTTCCAGTAATGCGCAGTTTGTTGACTGCTTCTGCGAATTCGACGTTTTCGACGCGTAGTTCGATGAACACTTTCTTTTTCTCGCCTGATTCTGGGCGCGTCAAACCACGGGTTTTAAACCTGCGTTCAGACTGCCCGGCTACGACGTCGCTTGGCTCAATAAGTTTCGTCAAGTGCCACAAGTCTTCAATCGACTGGGGTTCAAGCCTTAACTCGCCGTGCTTTTCGTCGATTCTACACTTCATCTACCAAAAACCTTTTTCAAATTTTTTAAAATTAGTTTTTAATCCCTTTGGCTGAGAAATCCGTTGTCCTTCAAGGCAACGGATGAATCAGCCACTAATTTTTTGAACGCGTAATTACCTCTAGCGGCGCGGATGTTGCGCCGCCGGAGGTAACGAAATATGCCTAGCGTGAGTGAGCATTGTCCGGGACAGAACGCGCACCACTTGCAGTGGTGCACGAAGTACCGCTTTAAAATGTTGA
>JBBIMI010000023.1:0-12188 GCA_037444485.1 Microcaldota archaeon | reverse complement strand
ATTGTGAAGTAGACGCGGAGGGAAAATTAACTGAGTGCAAAATGCAAAAGGTAGGGGAGTAATTGCATGCAGTAAAGTGTATAATATTTTATATTTTTTTTAAATCTTTAAAAAACGCGCCGCCAGCGTTTCGAGTTCTAGCGCGACTGCTTTGCCGTGTTCGAGGGGCGCGAGCTTGACTACTTTCGTCGTCAACGCTTGCCGTTCGCCTTCACGTTCGTGAATGTGCGCGCACACGACGGCGCGCGGCTTTTTTTCTTCAATTATTTTGCGGAGGCTCAAGCTGCCCGCGTGTTTGAGGTCACGCGTTTCGTCAAGGATTCCGTGCGGCGGAAAATGCGTGACGACGATTGTTTTGTTGTCGACGAGGGGCGAGAGTTGCTTGTAGATGTCTGCTTCCGAGTACTCGATGAGCGTTCCGTGCGGAGTTGGCGGCGAGCCGCCGAAGCCAGCGAACGCGAATCCACGCCATTCGACGCGGCGCGCGTGAATCGAGTTGCCTTTCGCGTCGAGAAGCATTTTGACGCGCAGCGGGTCGCAGTTGCCGTGAATCGTGAAGAAATCCGCGCCAGCGTCGCGAATCGCATCGAGAAAGTCTTCAGCGTAGTCGACGGGCCCGTTTTGCGTCAAGTCGCCTGCTGCTAGCACGAGTTCTGGCTTTTCTTCCCGCAAAAATTTTTTTAGGAACGCGAGGGCTTGCTCGTCTGCGTGCGCGTCGCTCACGCAAAGCGCTTTAGTCATATTGCTTTGTTTTGGCGCGTTTGTTTTTAAAAACAGTTTTGTTTGGCTTTATCGCAGTTGTCTTTAATTTGCTTGAGGGGAAAACGTTGGAAGGGTTTAAAAACACGATTTTAAAGCGAATTGTTTTTTTGAAACTAGTTTCCCGGTTTCGCGGGAATCGAGTTTTTTTAGTTTAGGTTTCAAGTTTTTAGGTTTTCAGGTTTCGAGTTTTTTTTTAGTTTTATATAAGGTTTTTAGCTGCAAGCGTCGAACCCTGGTCGAATTCCGCGAGTTTCGCTTTCGCGTTCTTTAAAAACTTGTTCGTGCCTTGCACGCTGCAAGCGAATTCGTCCGCCGCTTTTTCTTCAGCGTTCAAGCCCCGCAAGAACGAGTGCGAGAACGTTTTCGCCGCGTTGAACGGCAGAAACAACTTCAACGCTTGCGTTGAAGCCTTTAAAACAGAGTCTCCTTTCTTTAAGTGCGCGAGTTCGTGAAGCAAAACTGCTTTGACTTCGTTCTTCGTCAACACGTCAAGCAAGCCGATTGACAGAAACACGCTCGGCTGAAAACCCAAGCTCTTAAACGAAAACGCGGTTGGCTTCTGTGAATCAAGACAGTAAACGCGCGCGTTCTTTACGCCTGTCTTTTCGCCTTGTTTTTTCACGAATTCGTGGATCCAGCCTTCCCGTATTTCGCGGCCCTTGCTCGTCCACGCTATTAATGCCGGCATTAGAATGGCGCTTGCAGCGAAGGCGGTTGCGATTGCTAAGGGAGTGAATAACGCGAACATCTTGTATAGGATGACTGCGCAGTCGAAACCCATTTGGTAGCAAGTCGCGGAAAACGCGATTAGTTCGAGCGGCAGGAACGCGAACGCGAGGCCGGCGTACGCGAACGCAATTTTTTTCTTCAGCGAATTGCAATTGCTTTTAGCGCTCGCGTAAAAGAAAGCGGTTGCGAAGGCTGCTGAAGAGAGCGTAATCGCCAAGTTTAATGGATTCGCTAGAAATACTTGGAAGCTGTTCAGCAACACGTCACTCATTTCAAGCATTGTTTTTCCCTTTCCTTAAATCGCCGAATTTTTCGTTAAAATAGTTTACTGCAATTGGCCCGAACACTTTAATCAAGTTTTTAACAGCGTTGTCGAGAACAGAGTATTCTAGCTC
Organism: Microcaldota archaeon; assembly: GCA_037444485.1. Taxonomy (GTDB): domain Archaea; phylum Micrarchaeota; class Micrarchaeia; order Norongarragalinales; family Norongarragalinaceae; genus JBBIMI01. Next base: position 10,302 of record JBBIMI010000023.1, on the reverse strand, counting down.
GTTCTTAGAAGTTTTCGGAAAATACAAGTAATGAGGCCCACCCTTGCCGTACTCTACCTTACGCGCAACTATGCCCTTCGCGTAAAGCCTGTCTAGAATCACGGCAACGCTCGTTAAAGCCACTTTTTTCTTCGCAGCAAGCGCTTCGTGAATCTCGCGGACACGCATGCCTTTCACTTGCTTTCCTGCGTCCGCGCCGTTTGTGCTGCTCGTGCTCGCGTTATCGCCTTTTTCTGGTTGCCAGAGCACTTCAAGCACGCTTGCTTCTAAAGGACTGAATAGCGTCGTTAAACCCTTTTTCTCGAACCTAAGCCGGTTAACTTCAACCATTTTTTTTCACGCTTTAACACTCTAACAACACTCTATAACAACACCTTAACAAGAACCCGTTTATTTACGACACGTTGTTGTTTGGCTTGCTTGTTGTGTTTGTTGTTTGGCTTGCTTGTTGTGTTTGTTGCTTGTTATTAACTTGGTAATCCGGGTTTTTAAACCTTTACAAAAAATGCAAAGCTTTAAATACGGCTTCTGCAACAACTATCTTCAACAAGTTTTACAAAACTTGTAATAACAAACTTGTAATAATAAAACTTGTAATAATAAAACTTGTAATAAAAACAAAACTTGTAATAATATTCTTTTCGTGGGTTTGTAATTTTTTTGTGGGGTTTATAATTTTTTTGTGGGGGTTTGCAATAATATTTTTTACTGGATGTAGGATTTGCAATAATATTTTTTAGTAATAATATTTTTTGGTGGATGCGCGGTGGATGTGTTAAGTGGATACATTAAATTGGATGTACGAGAATGAGTGAGGTGGGTGGTTTGGCGTTCGAAGGAAAAGGAAAAGAAAAAACTGAATCAGTGGAATCAAAGTCAGTGGAATCGAAATCTGGAAGCATTCCTAAAGCGGTTTACGCGCTTATAGCGCTCGCGATTGGAGTAATTGCTTTCAACCAATTCATGATACTAAGCTTGTCCAGCATAGCTGCTTCGAGTGCTACTACGACAACGCTCGCCGCTGGAAGCGGAGGCGCTGGCGGTGCTGTCGACGTCAACACGCTCATAACGCAGCTCGTGCCTCGCGGCGTTCCACGCGTTTACGGGCCAGAACTCGGAGTCAGTTTTGAAGACCCAGTGAACAGCATGAAAAAACTAGCGCAGTTCGACGGAGGGATTCAACTTTCAGGCGAGAACCTGCAAAAATATGTGCGCGTAGGGTTGAAAATTTCTTGCGAGTATTGCTGCGGAGCGCCTTCCATAATCGACTCGCAGGGCAGGGCGGCTTGCGGTTGCGCGCACAGCGCTGCAATGCGCGGGCTTTTGGCTTACTTGGTTGACAAGCACTCGAACGAATTCACTGAAGAACAAATGCTTGAAGAACTCGGAAAATGGAAGATTTTGTTCTTTCCGAAAAATAGTATAGAAAAAGCGGTCGCGTTCGCGTCAGCAGGCGAAACGCCGACAGTAATCAAGATTACTGCGAACGGCTTCAAGCCGCCTGTTTCGAAAAGCGGTAGCGGGATTAATGCGCCGTCAATGGTTGGCGGTTGCTAAAAACATTTTTAAAAACATTTTTTATTTAATTTTAAAAAAATGGTTGAGGTGAAAAAAAGTTTGGACAAGCAATTGTTGTTGGTGGGCTTGCTGGCAATCCTAGTGCTGGTAGCCGCAGTGCAGTCAATTCAACTGCTTGGATTGACGCAATACACGCAAGCTAAAACGCAAGCGCCCGCAAGCAGCGGCGCGCAAGCGAGCGGCGCGCAAGCAAGCGGCGCGAGCGGCGGTCAAGCAAATCTGCCGAGCAACTTGAACCCCACGCAATCGCCTAACTTGCCTTCAATGGTTGGCGGTTGCTAAAACAAAACGAAAAAAACCAGAAAAACTAACTAGAAAAACTTTTAGAAAGCTGAGAGAAAGCGCCGCGCCTGCGCCGCGCACGCGCTTTCAAAAGCTTTTTCTACCGCAAACCATTTTACTATACACTAACATTTCACTATAATTTTACTATAAAGTTCGTAAAAACTCGTAAAAAAGCTTTTTTCTTGAAGTGAATGGTTTCAAAAACAGATTAAAGGGGTTACCTCTAACTTCAACTGGCAGTACGCGAAACAACGCGTTGCTGTGAAAGGCTTTTCAAAAAAGTTTTCAGGAGTTGGTGCATAATTGACTGAAGAAGAGAAAAAACACGAAACGCGTGAACAACACGAGCACGCAGCTCACGCAGCGCACGGCGAGACGCACGCAGAACACGAGAAAAGCAAGTTACAGCTGCAGCAGCCGCCACAGTCGCAGCAACACTTGCAGCAGCCGCACTCACCGCAGTCGCAGTTGTCGAAACGCGTTTCACAAAACTATGGAATTATAATTGGGTTAGTAGTCATCTTAATCGCCGTAATCACTGCAAACGTTTTCATTCTAAGCGGAATAAGTGGAGGCGCCAGCAGAGCTGGCGCGAGCCCGGCGCCTGCTGCACCGCTTTCTTTGAGCGTCACGCGCATTCGCGCTCCGGACTGCAGTGATTGTTTCGACGTCGACACTGTGCTGCAAGAGTTAAGAGCGAAGGGCGCGGTTTTAAGCGTTCGCGTTCTCGATTACTCTGACGCTGAAGCGAGCGCACTTGTTTCAAAGTATGGTGTGAAAAAACTTCCTACACTCTTGATTTCAAGCGAAGAAAAACGGCGTTCTGAAGCAAGCGCTTTTCTTTCGCCAATCGCTTCGCAAGCTAGTGACGGCACTTTCGTCCTTGTTTCGCAGCAGCCGCCTTATTACGACGTAGATAAAAAACGCGTCGTAGGACGGGTGGAATTCGTTTCTTTAATCGCGTCAAACTGCACGCAGTGCTTCAACGTGTCGCTGCTCGTAAGCCAACTTGCAGGAAAACCGCCGGTTGGCTTGGGAGTCGCGGTGTCCAGCGAGCGCGTCGTCGATTATTCGAGCGACGAAGGCAAGAAGCTAGTCGCGGCGTACAACATTTCGACTGTTCCCTCGCTGATCGCGTCGAGCGACTTGAACGAATACCCGCAGGTCGCGGCGTTATGGCCTCGCGTTGGAAGCGTCGAGCCGGACGGTTCGCTCGTGCTGCGCGCCACCACGCCGCCTTTCGTAAACTTGACTACCGGCAAGATCGAGGGTTTGGTGGAATTGGTTTACTTGAAGGACTCCACTTGCAGCGCGTGTTACGACGTCAAGCTACACAAGCAGGTTTTAGAGCGGATGGGCGTGTTTGTTTTCAACGAGACTGAGGTTGAAGTGAATTCGACTCGCGGGAAGAACTTGACTAAAGCCTACAACGTAACGCTCGTTCCAACAGTGTTGTTGTCGCCGGAAGCAAGCGTTTACGGGGCTTTAAAGCAGGTTTGGGAGCAGGTTGGCAGCATCGAGAGTGACGGGTGGTTCGTGTTCCGCAACATGAACGCGTTGCAAAACGCGGTTTACAAAAACCTTGAAACAGGTGAAGTAATCGGTTTGCCAACTGCAACGGCAACACCAAGCGCGCTCCCGACGCCAACGCCTACGCCCGCGCAGTCGAACCAATCAAGTCAATCGAATCAAAGCCAATCAAGTCACTTGAATCAAAGCGCAAACCAAAGCAATCAAAGCGTGTAAAAACAATAATGGTTGAAATGTTTCCAAAAAAAAATTTTGCTTTCCTCGCCTTCGTTTTTTTCCTTTTTTCTTTTGCTTCCTTAACTCGAGGGCTCTCGTTTTCCGCCACGATTTACAAGAACGAGTACTGCGGCCACTGTGGCCCTTACTTGAACGAGTTAAAAAACTTGTTCACGCAATTAGGGATTTCATTCAGTGAAGTAAGCGTTGTGAGCGACCAGAATGCGCGCGTTGAACTCGCGCTCGTTACTTCAGCAAAACGCGGGCGAGTAATTCATTTGACTCTGCGCGCGAGCAAACCATTCGCAAAGAAATTAAAGCCCGCCGTGTTCAAGCTAATGAAGGCGTGAAGACGCGAAGCGTGAAGACAGCGAAGCCCGAAGGCGCGAAAAACGTAAAAGCGCGAAAACGCAAAAGATTTTCAAAAAAATTTCAATTTTCAAAAATTCAAAAAACCCAAATTTTAAAAAAGATTTTCAAAAAATTCTATTTTCAAAAAAATTTTTAAATTTTTTTTAGAAAAAAAGTTTTTGAATTCAGTGAATCCAGAATAATGTTTTGAAGCGTTAAGAGTTTTGGAATAAAGATTTGTTTTAGAATAAAGATTTGAAGAGTGTTCTGGAATGAACGTGAAAAAGATTCGGGAAGAATTTTCAATCCTCAAGACGGGAATAATTTATTTCGATAATGCGGCTTCCTCGCTCACCCCAGAAAGCGTGCTGCGCAAGGAACTCGAGTTTTACCGCGAGTACCGCGCAAACATTCACAGGGGCGCGCACCGCTTGACGCTGCGCGCTTCAAAAGAATACGAGGTTGTCTACGCGAAGCTCGCAAAGTTTTTTAACGCGCGCGAAAACGAGTTTGTGAACGTGCGCAACGCAACTGAAGCGTTGAATGCTGCTGTAATGGGTCTCGAGTGGCACGAAGGCGACGAAGTCGTAACTACAAGCGTCGAACACCATAGTTGTTTGCTGCCGCTCGTGCGCCTTCAACGCGAGCGCGGCGTCAAGCTGAAAGTAGTTCAAGCTAATCGCGAGGGATTATTTTCCGCCAGCGACTTTGAACCGCTTTTAACCAAGAAAACCAAGTTAATCGCATTCACAGCGTGCAGCAACGTTCTCGGCACACGCGTGCCAATAAAAGAAATCGCGAGGCTGGCGCACGACGCAGGCGCGCTCGCGCTGCTTGACGCAGCGCAATATGTTGGTCACCATCCCGTGAACTTGAAGGAACTCGGCGTGGATTTCATGGCGTTCAGCGGACACAAGTGCTTCGCGCCCACTGGAACAGGCGTGTTGTACCACCGGGAAGACGTAAAACTAAACCCGGTTTTTGTTGGTGGTGGAACGATTAGTGACGCGAGCGCGCGGGATTTCACTTTTCTCTCTAACCGCGAACGCTTTGAAGCTGGCACTCCCAACATTGCGGGCTGGATTGCGTTCGGCGCAGCACTAGATTTCTTGAACAGAATCGGCTTGCGCGCAATCGAGGAACACGACGCGCTTTTAACGCGCGAGTTGTTCAAAGTTTTCCGCGATTTTGAAGCGTTAGGCGTAGAGTGGTACGGGCCGCGCGATGAACACGACAAAAGCTCGCCTTTATTCGCGTTCAACATCCACGGCTTAGGACACCACGAAACCGCGGTAATGCTTGACGAACTCAAGAAAATCTGCGTGCGCAGCGGCCACCACTGTTGTCTCCCGTTAACGCGCGCGCTAGGCGTCGACGGCACTGTGCGCGTTTCGCTTCACGCTTACAATACGCTCGAAGAAATCAACGCGTTCCGAGAAGCGCTTGAAAAAATAAGCAAACTCGCGAAAAAATAATCGCAAAAACAAACACGAAACGAATTAAGGCGAAACGTTAAAGCGAAAAGCGAAAGCGAACAGTTAAAGCGAATCGAGGAAAACGAAAGCGAACAGTTAAAGCGAATCGAAACAATCAAATTAAGTGAAACGAAATGGTTTTATGCATCGTCGCACTCGTCGCCTTCGCGTTTCTCGGCTTGTTCAGCGCGCGCTACCGCGCGCTCGCGCGGGAAGCATTTTCCTGCGTCGCGCGCCGCGTGACTCTCCGCCCATGCGAGTCAAGTCTTGAAGAGCGGCTGAAAGCGAAAATCGTGGCGAAAACCATGCTGCGCGTGCCGCGTGCCGCGCGTTTCGTGAACACTCATTTTGAAGCGTTGTCGTGGGTTTTCACGATTTTGTTTTTCGCGAGTTTAGGTTACTCGCTTTTTTCGTTATACAATTTTTTTGCGTTTGGAAACTGTAACGGCCCGCAGGCGACTGGACTTTGCCTCCTCGACGTTTTCAGTGAAAAACGCTTGCCGCTCTCCGCACCGCTAGTCGGAGACAGTCCCGTGCTCGGTCCGCTTGATGCGAATGCGACGGTAATCGAATTCGGTTGCTTCACGTGCCCTTACACGCGGCAAGCTGAACCCGTCGTGCGCGAGTTTCTCGCCAAACACGGCGACAGCGTGCGGTTCGCGTTCAAATACTTTCCGATTACAAAACATGCTTGGAGCATGGAAAGCGCGCTTGCAGCCGAGTGCGCGCGCGAGCAAGACAAGTTTTGGGAGTACAAAAACGCGTTGTTTGCTGAAGAACACTTAGAGCCAGCTGTGTTAAAGCGACTTGCTCGCGACGTTGGTTTGGACTCCGCGCGTTTCGACGCGTGCCTCGACTCGCGAAAATATGAGGGCGTCGTAGAGGAAAGCATTCGCGAAGGGCTGGCTTCAGGCGTTTACGGCACACCAACTTTCTTCGTGAACAACGCGAGCATAGTTGGTCCGCCTTCACTGGCGCGGTTGGAAGCAGCATTAAAAAGTAACGCGAGCTCGGCTGGGGAACAGCAAGAACCGCAAATCTGTTTGCCAGTGAGTGAGTAAAGCTAGCGAAGTAAAGCGAAGTTGGCGGAATGAAAAAAATTTATTAAGCAGGCATGTTGGAAGGCATTTATTAAAAAATTTTTTGTTTTAAAAATTTTTTGTTTAAAAAAAGTTTTGTTTTAGTTAATTTAGTTAATGTAGTCGAGATGGTTGACGCAATCGAGGTGGTGCCATGAAAAATTGGCAGTTGTTGTTGATTGGTTTCATCATTATAGCAATCGTGGCAGGCGCTTTCTTCTCGTCAGGGAAAAAAGCGTACTCTGACGACGCGTCGCCAGTATACTATTTTTGGCGCGTTGACTGTCATTACTGTCAACAACAAGAACCTATTTTGAACAAGCTCGCGGAAGAAGGCTTTCGCGTTCGCGTGATGGATGTGAAAGCAAACCCGAATTACTATTCGCAGTACGGCGTTGAAGGCACCCCAACATTCATAGCAGGAAACGGTAAAGGCGAACGAAAAGTTGGCTTGACGCAGGAAGCTGAACTGCGCGAGTTTCTCTTACGCAACGGCGCAAAAATAAAATAAAAAAGTTTAATGGCAACAAAAAAACGAGTGTGTTCGCAAAGTTGGTGGAAAGTGGATCGCGTAAAACGCTTGCAGTGTTTTCCAACGCGTGAGGGAAACGCGTTGCAGGACTGGCATAAGACGCGCAATCCGCTGCGCTTGCTCGTCAACTTCATCGTCGTTTATGCAATGCGCTTCGCGCCTTCACTGCACATGAAAAACTTTTTCTACCGCGCGCTTGGAGCGCGCATCGGGCGCGGAGCTTCGCTCGCGTTAGGTGTTTTGCTCGACTTTTTCTTTCCGGAACTCATCGAGATAGGCGAGAATACTACGATTGGCTACAACACGACGCTTTTGACGCATGAATTCCTGCAAAAGGAGTGGAGGAAAGGCCCCGTCAAAATCGGGAAGAATGTGTTGATTGGAGCAAACTGCATTATTCTGCCGGGAGTGGTCGTCGGAGACAACGCGGTTGTGAGTTCGATGAGTCTTGTAAACAAAGACGTTCCACCAAACTCGTTTTACGGCGGAGTGCCCGTAAAGAGATTAAAAAACAAGGGTACTAAAAAACAATGGCGAGCAAAGCGCGTAGCAAGCACGGATTAAAAAAAGAGTTTTCTTTTTTTTCAAGCTTTTTGCTTAAACTTTTCTTCAAATTTATTTCTTTCGTTAATGATTTCGTCCAAGAGTTTTTCGTCGAACTCGATGCCGTGCTTCACGCCGTTAACTTCGTACTCTATACCGATTTTCGCTATATTTGTTTTTTCGTCCGGCTTGATGTTCACGCGCATTCCTTTGGTTTCGCCGAATCCTTTGGGAATTGTTCCCGCGAACTTGACGGCTTCCTGCCGGCCGCGCGTTTTTTCAATGATTTTCGCCACGAAACTTTCTACGATTCCTAAATGTGTTCCGAGGTACCTCTCTAGTTTGTTGCCGTACTTGTCGCGTTTTTCGGGTTCTGCAATTATTTTGTGGAATTGTTTGGCGACTTTAACGTATTTCTTGATTATTTCCGCAATGTTGCCGGCTTGCCTCGTGTAAGTAGTGGCTTCAACATCGTTTTTATTTAGGGCGAGCTCGTCGCTTTCTTCAACCCAGTACGGAATTAACCTGCCTTCATCTATTATTGCTTTAATTGATGCAGCTTCGAACTTGCCTAAGTTGAAGTCCAGCCGCTTGTCGACAAAGATTTTCTTGCCGACTTTCACTTGTTCCGCAATCTTTTCTTCGATGTCTTTCAAACTCGCATTCGGGTCTATGTCGCGCGCGAGCATCACGCAGGCAGCGGTTTCTTGAGTTCTTTTTCTCGGGCTTCCGAATGCGATTGCAACGTTAGGATTGGGACGAATTTGTTTTCCAAGCTTGACTGCTTGAAGCCTGCCTTTTTCAGTCAATTCAAGCAGTTCGTCTGGCTTTTCAGCTTTTTGTTTCTCGCCGTGGCGAATGAAGTAAAGTGTTACTCCCACTTAATCCCCTCCGTCACTTAATTTCCTCTGTTTAAACAATTCCTTTCCTCTGTTTAAATTTAAACAATTTCCTCTGTTTAAACACTTTTTAAACGCTTTTTTTAATGCTTTACTTTTCAACGCTTAACTTTTTTAGTTTCTTTTTGTTTTTTAAACGCTTACCCCGTATTCTCTTAAAGCTTTTACTAGTTGTTCGTATGACTTGAAGTGAATCGCGTTGATTCCCACGCTTCTCGCGGTTTTCACGTTGTTTTCATCGTCGTCCACGAAAAACACGTTTTTAGCGTCAACCCCGCAAGCCTGCAGCGCGCCTTCAAAGAAAGCCTTGTCTGCTTTTTTTTGTTTTAACCATTTTCGGGTATACGACGCAATCAAACCTTTCTTTGATTTTATAACGTTTTTCCAAGTAATCTATCGCTGCAAAAGCCACGTCACTCCATAACGCGACGCGGTATTTTTTCCTCAAACGCTTTACTAAATCAAACATTTTCTGGTCTTCCTTCAAGTCTTCAAGCAAAGGGTTTCCAGTCGCGAGAACCCCGCTAAAATCGAAAGCAATCAAACGTTTTACAGCGTAGCGGCGAACGATTTTAGTGAGAAAACCGGCGAAGAAAAACGAGATTAAGAGCCAAAAAGCGGCGTAAATCGCTTCAGAAAACAACGCCGAGTCTAGAAAGTAAACCGCGAGAACAATCGCTGCAGTGACGAGAACTCGCCACTTGTCTACAAACACTTTTTTCAGCCGAAAAAAGTTTTATGAAACTTTTATAAAACTCTATAAAAACTCGTATAAAAATTGGGTGTAAATTGGTTCGCACTGCCGCGCTTACTATTTTTTCTTCCACTCGAGCACTGCGTCAACGCATTTTAGAAACCGCACGCCTTTTTTTCTTGCTTGCTTAATGAATTGTTCAAGCATCTTCATGCGGTGTCCTCTGCCGATTACTTGCGGATGCATCGTTAGCGTGTAAACGCCTCGCGGATTGTTTTCCAGCATGAAATCTAAATCCGCTTCCCAAATTTCCAGCACTTTAGAGGGGGCGGACAAGCCGGCGAAGTAAGGTGAAAAGTTGAATTCGAAGTGAGGGTAATCGCACTGGCTCCACGCGACCGGCAATTCAATCAAATCTGTTTCAAATCCGAACTTGTAAGGCGTTTCAACTGAAAAGACGTCGCCTTTCCTTAACTTGTACGGGTTGTAATCGTCAGCCATCATGCTGCTGTCGTAAACAAACCCTTTTTCCAAAAGCAAGTCGAGAGTATTCGGGCTATAATCCCAAATTGGAGACCTGTACCCGAATGGAGGTTTTCCGGTTATTCGCTTTATTGCTTTAATTCCTTTTTCTAAGATTCTGCGTTCTTCAGCAATTGTTTTGAATTCTGTTGGCGGTTCGTGGCAGTAACCATGGTGGCCTATTTCATGCCCTGAATCGTGAATTTTCTTGCATAATTGTGGAAAAGAGTCTATAGTGTGGCCTGGAATGAAGAAAGTTGCTTTAACGTCGTAATCGTCTAAAAGCTTTAAAATCCTTGGAACCCCGATTCTGGCGCCGAACTCGCCTCTGGAAAGCAGCGTAGGCGTAGTTTGTTTAAACAATCCAATCCAAGTCGAAAACGCGTCGAAATCGAAACTCAAGCAAACCGTCGGTTTCCTAATCAACTTTAAAATCACCTCTTTTTTTCAAAATCTTTACTGCTCCCCGTTCAGCGTCAACCTCGACGAAGTCGCCGTCTTTAATGCGTTTGGCTGAGAAATCCCACGAGTTCAGTCGTGGGATGAATTAGCCCTAAATTCTTTGCGATTATAATGCCTCCTTAGCGGCGCGGATGTT
>JBBIMI010000022.1:0-14940 GCA_037444485.1 Microcaldota archaeon | reverse complement strand
AAAAATAAAAAAAAAGAAATAGAAAATAAAAAAAAGAAAAATAAAAAAAAAGAAAATAGAAAATAAAAAAAAGAAAAATAAAAAAAAAGAAAATAGAAAATAAAAAAAAGAAAGAAAGAAAAGTAAAAAGAAAATAGAAAAAGTAAAAAGTTTGGAAGTTTGGGAGAGGTGTTTTGAAGAATGGCTGAAAAACCGCACTTGAACTTGATTTTCACTGGCCACGTTGACCACGGAAAGTCAACACTCGTAGGCAGAGTGCTTTACGATACTGGCGCGCTTTCAGAGAACGAGTTACGCAAACTCAAGGAGGAAGCCATGAAAGTCGGCAAGCCTACTTTCGAATTCGCTTTCGCGATGGACCAATTAAAGGAGGAACGCGAGCGCGGCGTTACGATTGACATCGCGCACCGCGATTTCCACACGCAGAAATACTACTTCACGATAATCGACGCGCCTGGACACAAGGACTTCGTCAAAAACATGATTACCGGCGCAAGTCAAGCTGACGCTGCAGTGCTAGTATGCAGCGCGAAGGAAGGCGTGCAAGCGCAAACCATAGAACACGCTTTCCTCTTGAAAGTCCTTGGAGTAACGCAATTCATTATCGCAATCAACAAGATGGATGCCGTCAATTACGAGCGCGTCAAGTACGAGGAAACCAAGCAAGCGCTCATCGCAAAACTCAAGCCCATGGGTTACCCGGTGGATAAGATTCCATTCATTCCAGTAAGCGCTTACTACGGCGACAACGTCGTCAAGAAAAGCGAAAAAACCGCGTGGTATGCTGGCCCAACCTTCCTTGAAGCGCTTGACCAATTCGTGGAACCTAAAAAGCCGATGGACAAGCCCTTGCGGCTACCGATTCAAGAAGTTTTCACTATAACTGGCCAAGGCACAGTGCCTGTCGGCCGCGTGGAAAGCGGCGTTCTCAAGCCGAACACTACAGTCGTCGTAATGCCTGAAGGCGTGACTGGAGAAGTCAAAAGCATTGAAATGCATCACCAGCCGTTAACGCAAGCAATCCCTGGCGACAACGTAGGCTTCGTGCTTAAAGGCGTTGAAAAGAAAGCAATCAAACGCGGCAGCGTCGTCGGCTTGCCAAGCAACCCACCGACCGTAGTCGAAGATTTTACTGCCCAAGTAGTAGTGTTGAACCACCCGACTGCAATCGGCAAAAACTATACTCCAGTGTTCCACATTCACACAGCGCAAGTAACTTGTCAAGTCGTAGAAATTCTTGAAAAGAAGGACCCCAAAACCGGCCAAACGCTGCAGAAAAACCCGGACTTCATAAAAACCGGCGACGTGGCGATAATCAAGTGCAAGCCGACACAACCGTTGGTTACAGAAAAATACAGCGAGTTTCCAGCGTTAGGCAGGTTTGCAATGCGTGACATGGGGCAAACTGTCGCGGCCGGCGTCGTTCTCGACTTCACGCCAAAAAAAGCGTGAACTGACTCAAAAACGTGAAACTGGCTCGATTTCCTAACGGTTCACTAAAGACTCACTAAAAAAGTTTTCTTTTAAAAAAAACTTTTCTTTTCCTCGTGAAAAAAAGAAAAAGTTTTTTTCGCTTTCGAAGCGCGCGTTGAAGGGAATTCGGAAGCGAACACGAAAACTCCCTTGAGTTTAAAAGTTTTTTTGATTCAAAAAAGTTGGTTTTCAAATGCAGAAGGCCCGCATCAAACTTCAAAGCCAAGACTGTGTGGCGTTGGACGAGGTATGCAACCAAATCAAGGAAGTCGCCAAAAAAACAGGAATTCAAATGCGGGGACCAATTCCCTTACCCACCAAGAAACTAAAGATTTCGACGCGTAAAACGCCGTGCGGAGACGGAAGCGACACTTACGAGAAATGGGAGTTACGCATTCACAAGCGCTTGATTGAAGTGCAAGCTGACGACAGAGTCCTCAGGGAAATCATGCGCATCCGCATTCCCCAACAAGTCAACGTCGAAATGATGCTCGGCTGAAAACCGCAGCTAACCACTAATTATCACTAATTATAGTTACTAATTAATTTGCTATTAATTCGGTAGTAATTCGCTATTAATTCGGTAGTCGTTGCAATGCTCGCCAGCCTCTCGGCGGTTTAGGCGAACTCAAGCGTTTCAGACAAATCACAATAAATTACAGCAAATCGGAGGCTTGAACGACTTCGATGATTTTAATCAACGGTTTTTTGTTTTTGTTGTTTTTCTTGCTTATTGTTTTTTTTGTTTTTGTTGTTTTTCTTGCTTATTGTTTTTCTTGCTTGTTTTTAAGTTGTTCGTGTTTTTCTTTCAAACTCTTTAATTCTATTTTCAGGTTGTCGACGAGTTGTTGGTCGACCTTGAATTCTAGTTTTACTGGTTTTTCGCCTAAATAAATTTTTTTAAACAAGTTTGGGTTGGCGTCGCTAGTGTAATCGACATCAAACGGAGATTGATTGAATCTTGAATACTCCGCCAATTTTTCGAGTAGTTTCCTGACTTTCGGGTTGTCGTTGTTTTCAATCAAGTATTTAAGCGCTTTTTCCGCTTTCAATAAAGATCTGTCAATTAAAATATAGTCAAAAGGTTTTTCAGCGACCTCGTTCTCGCGGAATTCTTCAAATTTTTGTTTAAGCAATTCTCGTTCTCGCTCGAGGTCTTCTCTAGTCGGATTATTCAAAAAAGTTTTCGCGTGCTTGAATACCGGCAGCAACGTCCTTACCGCATACTTGTCGTTTCCAAACCATTTTTCGAGTTCAACGTAATCCTCTAAAGAAAATTTGGGGAGGGAAGGAAACTTTTCGTTCCAGTACTGGCTTCTAGCCATCATTTCCGCCCAAAATTCCGCGTCTTTAACTCCAGCCTTGCGCAAGGCAGCCATGCGTGTTCTCATCTGCTCCTCGAAGATAGACAACACTTTCGCTCGCTCTGCTTCGTATCGTTCCACCATCAAGCGGTTGTACCGCATCACTACTTCCCGCGTAATCCCGGCGGCGAGAAGCAACGCGAGCGCGACGCCAGTTATTTTCGCGTACAAAAACCGTTTGTCTGGCGGGCCGAGCACTTTCGAGCCAGTCACGCTTTCCTTCAAGCGCTCCAACTGCTCCAGCTTGCTTTGCTTGACTTCCTCTGCTTTCTTTAACCGGCGTTCCTCTAGTTTCAACTTTAGTTTACTCCATGCTTTGCTCCAGATAGGTGTTTTCATTTAAACCACGGCGATTTTCCAGTTCCGCGTTTTTTAGACCAAAAATAAAGCGTGTACTGCGGCTTGTACAGCGCGCTCGAGCGCGGGTTGGATAGAGAGATAAAGAAAGTTCCCTGTTCCCTGAGCCGCTCGAACATGAATTTTTCCACAAGCATGAGCGCGTGATACTTTTCACTTGATTCGAAAGCGCTTTCTTTTCCCTTCGCGACTTCCTGCGAGTGCCTCGCCGCTGCTATAACGCTTTTTTCAATAATCCCCATTTTTTCTAGGATGTTGAGCGTTTTGGCGGTGAAGCCTAGAGCATCCATACTCTCTAGTGGTTTTTCTCCAAGCGCTGGTTTTTCTCCAGGCGCTGGTTCTTTAAACCATTTTTTGAACGGGTTGTGTTCGTTCCACAAGTTGCTCAATAATTCCACGCCGAACCCGCGTTTTTCCGCGAGTGGTTTAAGGCTGTCAAAATACTTGTTGATTCTCTCGCGTTCGACGTCGTTGATTTTCTCAGAATGCAGGTCAGAAAAAATTAGTTTTACCCTGGCGTCGACGCCCATTTTTTGCAGCGAATCTGCGACTCCCTTTAGTCGGTCAAGCAATCTTTCGTCTTCCTCGTCCGCGGTTCCGGGTTCTTTTTCCTTGTGTCCGCCCCAAAATATTTTAAGCTCGATTTGCGGCGCTTCACCTTTCGAGACGGCGTTGTCGAAAGCATTCTTAAGGTCATCGATTACCATTCGTTTTTTTTCTTCATTATTATTCTCGCGATTCAAATCGCGGTTGAAGAGGATTTCCGCAATGCGTTTCGCTTTCCATGAAGCCCAGTTTCCAAGCGAAAACCGGGTGACGCCTTGAAGCCCGTATTTCTTCAAGTATTTCGACGCGTTTTGGCATACCAGCGATTCGTATACCGCTTCACCAGGCGGGAGTCCCTCGCCCAGGACGAGCAAGTTAAAAAATTCTTCAATTGTCGGCTTCGTCTTGAAGAAGAAATCGTGGTGGGAATGGCCGGCCGCGAGAAATTTTTTTAAATCATTGTCTGTCTTTTCCGCAAGCGTGTTTTCGTACTCTTCAAGTTTTTTCTTGTGTTTTTCGAGTTCTTTCTCGTATTCTGGTTTTTTCTTGTGTTTTTCGACTTCTTCCAGGTTTTTTACGATTTTTAACAAATCGGGGTTGAAGTACAATTCGGGTTTGAAGTCTCTTCGCGTGGCTAAGAGCACGGCCTTGATTCGGTTCAAACCGTATTTTCTCAACAACTTGTATTTTGTGTATTTTGACGCAATCGGCCGTCCAGCCAACCCGCTCACCAAACATTATTTTGTCAAACGCCTTTAAAAAAAGCGGTTATTGAATTTATTGATAAAATTTATTGATAAGGCTTGAGCTTGCTCCAAGCAAAGTTGAAGTTGTGGCGGAAGAAAGACGAAATTTCCTTGCTTTTAATAAAGATTCCAAGGCTGTTTTTTCCAGCGAAGGAAAGAATCGCTAACGCGTCGCCGCAAACGTGGTAAGAAATCGGTGAAGGCAATTCTTCTACTAAAACCCTGACTTCAGTCAAGGAAAGCTTTTGGAATTCTCGCGCGCGTTTTAACGCTGCAGGCGAACTGTCGAAAATCGCTTTCGCGCGAATTCCTTTTTTCGCGCGTTGCTTGTGGTACCAGGAAACGAATACTGGCAACGCTAACGCGATGTCGGGTTGAGTGCGGTAATAAAGAATCTCGCCGCCTGGCTTGACGCTCACTAATTCTTCAGAAAGAATTGCTTTTACTCCATCCAAGCCAGTGAAAATCTCTGCAGTCGGTTTTTCGCTTACGCGGTAAACGTCCTCGAGTCTTTTCGTGAGCTCTTCAAGTCCGGCGCTCAACCGCTTTTCCCGCTCTTCGTACAACGACCACAAGTGCTCCGGCGTCACTGCGTGAAACAATTTTTTCTTGTCTTGAACGATTTGACTGACGAAGCCCTTCTCTACCAGCCGCGCGAGCGTGTTGTAAGCAAGCGCGCGGTGCACTCCCGCTTTCTCCGCGATTTCGCTGGCGCTCGCCGGCCCAAGCGCGCACATTGCTTGAAACGTTTTCGCTTCATTGTCCGTCAAACCCAATTCCCGCAAAACCTCGAGCGCGCTGAAAGGCTGAACAAACTCGAGCTTTCCCTCCCTCCCTGCCTCTTCCCTTAATTTTTTTACGGCCATCAACACTCACCCCGCACAAACAAAAAAAAAACAAACAAAACCCAACAACGCAACCCCAAACAAAAAAAAACAAACAAAACCCAACAACGCAACCCACAAACAAAAAAACAAACAAAACCCAACAAACAAGACAGTAGTTAGTGAATAATTCTGTTATAACGAAGGTTATAACATATTAATAAATTTAATCCCATTTACTTTCAATATCCTTGTTATAATAAGTATTATAACAAACTAATATATCGCCCTTTTCTGATAAATGTTACTACAAAGGAGTTAAAACGAAAGTTAAAACGAGTTTGTGGTGATATTGGCAGCATTTTGGTTGGTTAAGTTTTTTGGGGGGTCGAGTTAAGTTTTTGATTTTTGGTTGATTTTTGGTTTTAGTAGCGTTGGAGATTGAGGTTGAGTAGTGGTTGGGGCTTCGGTGAAGCTCCAGGATTCTGGGTTTTTTAGAGCAGCGTGAATTTCGAGTGGTGTAAAATTTCGAGTGGTGTAAAAATGTGGTTTGAGGAAGCGTTGAGAAAAACGGGTTTCGGCGTATGGAAGTGGATGCCGCCAGCTCCTGAATTCAAGCGTAAAAACAACGCTGCAGGCATGAGCCGCCTCAACATGGATAACTTGTGGCGCATCGGCACGCGCGCTGAACTAGTCGACAAGTATAATAAAACTATGAAGAAAACGATTTTGAACGCCAGCATTTCAGCTGTTTTCGGCGTCGCGGTACTCTACTTTTTAAGCTTGTTCATGCAGAGTTTCGACCCGACTTACGCGCTTGCAGCAATCCTGCTTTCAGGGCTCGTCATGCGTTATTGGACTGCTGCTTGGGGTGGGTATGCCGGCGACTGGAGTGATTACGAGCACGACCCGGTGCGCATGCTCACGCACAACGCTTACGTGTTGAATGAAGGGCAAGGAATGATG
Organism: Microcaldota archaeon; assembly: GCA_037444485.1. Taxonomy (GTDB): domain Archaea; phylum Micrarchaeota; class Micrarchaeia; order Norongarragalinales; family Norongarragalinaceae; genus JBBIMI01. Next base: position 8,664 of record JBBIMI010000022.1, on the reverse strand, counting down.
TAAAACAAACACTGAAAAAATGAAACGAAAAAAAGAAAAGGTGAAAAAAGGTGAAAAAAAATGAGGGTTTATACGCCTGGCTCGCCTGACGGTTTTCTGCGCACTTTCGCGCCCGGCTTTTCACGCTTAGGAAGTCCCATTCCCGTTGGCGACAAGTCGTCTCCAGAGCACTTACGCAAACACAATTACGAGATCGTGAAGACGAAGGCGGAAATAATTGGCGAGTATCAATACGTTTTGAAAAAGACTTACGAGGCGGTGGCGAAGGCGTTCGTCAGCGCTGCTGTAGCGGTTTACTGCGTTGTTCAAGTAGCGACTGGCGTTGGAGGCGTTGCGTTCGTTTACGGCGGAATGCTCGCGACGATGGCAGCAGTGTACTACTGGTGGCGTTCAGGCGCAGCGTACTCGAACTGGCAAGAGTTTGAAATGCGTCCAATCTTGTTGCCGATTGAAGACGTTAGCGTTGAACAACGGATTGCAAGCGCGCCAGCGCCTAAAGGCAATTAAGTGAACAAATAAGCAACAAATTCGACGATTCGAGCAAGGTTTTTGAAGATAAAGGGTTTTTGAATTGAAGGGATTAGACGTTCTCGTCGTGCTGGCTTTCTTGGCTATAGACGACTTGCGGAATGCGGTGTTTTGGTTTCTTGCACGGGCTGACGAAGCGACGCTGGTCGCGCTGTTGATAATCGCGCTTGTTTTGTATAAAAGCCAAGCAAAAGTAGCGAAATTCGCGGAAGCGCTTGACTTCACGAAGTGGTTGAAGTCGCTTAAAATCGTTTAACGCTTGAAACCCAGAGAAAACGAGGAAAGAAAAAAAGGAAAGAAAAAAAGAGTGTTGGAGGGAACGAAAACGACTGAAGAAACGACTGAAAAAAAGGCTGGGTTGAGTAAAGCCTTGAGTAAAGCCTTGAGTAAAGCGTGGAAGGTTGTTGCAGTAAACCCTGCAAGCCCGTTAATGCATCCCGCAGCATACTGTCAAGCAGCGACCTCGAACGAAGTGCTTGCAGTGCTTGGAGTTGAAGGGTTGAACACGCATTCAATGATGCTGGTGTTCGAAAACCAAAACTCTAGATTTTATGCCGATGAAAGCTTTAATAAAGCCGGCGTAATCGCGTTGAAACGCTTGCAGAGTAAAAACTTTTTCGAGTTAGTTGAACGCAACAGCCGAGAGTCCATTAAAAAACTAGAAGAAAAAGCTGAAGCGTTGCGTGGCGAGACGCAGAGACGAAAACTGCAAGCATGCTCTAACGAAGAACTGTTGCGCGAGTTTCAAATGCTTTACGACGTTTGGGTGGAAGCTAACGTTTTGGGCCACGTCGTGAACTTGGCTGACTTTGAACACTTCATGCTTTCAAACAAAATCAATGATTTGTTAGAAAAAAGAATACGCGGAACAAGTTCAAGCGCGAGCGTTGCTGAAGCCTTCACTGTTTTAACCACACCCCTCGAAAAAAGTTCGATTGCGAGGCATGAAGAAGATTTTTACGAATTGCTTGCCTTGATTCAAGAAAGCCCGCTCGCGTTAAAGGTTTTCAGCAACCCGGGAAACAAGGTTTTAAGAAAATTCGTAACGCTGCCCGGCGTTCGCGAACCAGTCAGCGAGCACGCACGCGAATACGGTTGGCTTCAGTACGGTTACGACGGGCCGACTGTGCTTGACGAAGCGCATTTTGTTAAACTCTTGAAGTCTGAACTCGAGCGGAAAACAAGCGGCAAGAAAAAGCTTGAAGAACTAGAAAACAAGAAACGCGAACTAGCGGAAAAGCAAGCGCGGTTTGAAAAAAAACTTGGCTTGAATGCTGAAGAAAAACACTGGATTCGCGTCGCGCGCACGTTCATGTTCTTGAAGGCAGCGCGCAAGGACGCGGTGTTTAAAGCGAGTTGCTGGAGTGAAGGGTTGGTTAAGGAAATCGCGTCGCGCTTGGGTTTAACTCTAACGCAAGCCAGACACTTGACGCTCTACGAAATCGTGAAAGCGCTTGAAGGAACGCTGAAGCCGAACGCGCGGAAACTTGAAGAACGCGTAAAACAGAGTTGCTGGTTTTTCGAAGGCGGCGAAGTCACTGTTTTCACTGGAAGGCAAGCGCGGTTGTTGTCGTCGCGCGTGACAAGCGGCGAGAGTGACGAGGGTTTCAAAACTGACGTGAAGGAATTGAAGGGAATGCCTGCGCGCGTTGGAACAGCGAAGGGCGCAGTGAAAATCGTTGTTCGCGTTGAAGACGTAACTAAAATGCGTGAGGGCGACGTGCTCGTGTCGCCTGCAACCAACCCTGACTTGCTGCCTGCAATGAAGAAAGCCGCGGCCATAATTACGGACGAAGGTGGAATAACGTGCCACGCGGCAATAGTCGCGCGCGAGTTAAAAAAACCATGCATTATCGGCACTAAGCACGCAACTCTAGTCCTGAAAGACGGCGATTTGGTGGAGGTAGACGCGACGAAAGGAATAGTGAGGCGGTTGTGAATGGCTGGCAAGTGGGATTACGATTGGGAAAGGCGATGCGCTCCATTCTATACTTCCGCTTTTTTCGCTACTTACGTCGAGGGCCACCCGCCGTTTTACTGCAACGACACCAGCGTCGTGATCTTTGGAGAAAAGCATAAGGCCTCAATGTTTTTCGAAGAAGCTTCCTTGCGTAAGACAGGAGAAAGCATTAAAAAACTTGTTTTAAGCGACCCGCGTTTTACACAAAAATATTCGAGCGACGCAGAAAAACTTATTTCCGCAATGCATGAAGTTGGAAGAAAAGCGGTGCGTGAACCCTCGCCAGAGTTTTTTAAAGAATACTGGACTAGCTACAAGCGCACAGAATTTCTAGTCGGCTTAATCCGTTTGTTTAACAGGACCGGCGTTGAAGAATGCAGGAAATGGCTGGAACGCGAAATGCGTGGAAGCGACTCTAAAAAAATTAGGGAAGCGTTCAGCGTACTGACTGGAACCGCGAAAGAAAGCTTTCTGCAGAAGGAACAAGAGTCTTTCAAAAAAATTTTTTTGAAAGCAAGAAAATTCAAGAAACTTTTTTTGAAAAAAACGCTTGAAGAAACGGCGTTCCTGTTAGAAAACGACGGGCGGTTCGCTGAATTGAATGCGTTGGTTGACGAACACTTGAAAAAATATTGTTGGTTTCCCTGCGGTTACGATAACGAAGAACCGTGGAGCAAGGCTTACGTCGCAAGCGAGTTAAAGCAAGCGCTCTCAAACGAGGAAAAAACGCTCGCGCGTTTTAAACTCGTTGAAGAACACCCGAAAAAGTTGGTTGAAGAAAAAAAAGCGTTGCTGGACGAATTGAATCCGCCTGAAAGCATTTCAAGAATCTTTTCCGTCCTCTCCGAATTCACTTTCTTTAAAGACTACATTCGGTTTAACTTGAACCGCTTTCACTACGAAACGCGTCCTTTTCTGCGAGTAGTCAGTGAAGCAATTGGTTTAAAGAAACTCGAGTGCACCGAACTAGCTGGTTGGGACGCAATTCAATTAATCGAAGAAAAAAGAAAAGCAATCAAACCGCTTTTAGGCGAGTTAGACCACGCTTTTTACTTTAACGCTAAAACCAAGACAACCAAAGTTTTCGTCGGGCGTAAAGCACTAGAATTTCGTGACAAGATAGTTGGCGTTACCCCTTCAGCGTCATTCATTAAAGGCATTCCTGCAACGTTCGGGAAAGCCGTTGGACGCGTGAAGATAGTCTTCAAACAAGATGATTACGCTGGAGAGAAAAACATCGTGCTAGTGTCTCCAATGACTACCCCTGAGTTGATGGCGGCGATGAGGAACGCGGTCGCGATTGTTACAGACGAAGGTGGAATAACGTGCCACGCGGCACTCGTCTCGCGGGAATTGGGGATTCCGTGCATCGTTGGCACGAAAAACGCCACGCGCATATTCAAAAACGGCGATTTAGTTGAAGTAGACGCGGGCACGGGAATCATGAGAAAAGTTGGTGACAAAACCAAAAAAACTGAAGCAGAAGGTGCAGTTAGTTAAAATGAGGGAATTCAAGTTTTCAGACAAACTAGTCAAGGTCGTACACAGAGAGTACCCGCCGCTACCCGTTTCACTCATATTCTCCGGGATGGCGAATCGCGGATACTGGAAGTCTTTCGCCGACGTCGACTACCACATTCACGACAGAGTGATGATAAACGGAGATTTTTATTATTCGGAATATCACCCAGTAAAATTCGCGGAATACTTGAAGAAGCGCTTAAAGCGCGAGCCCGAGTACATCAACCTTCTTGTTTCCAGCGCTGAACAGACTGGCGGCGAACTACAGAAAATCGCCAGCGAAATAGAGCGAAAAACGTATTCCAATGCAAGCGAAAGCGAACTGCTTGAAGACTTCAAGCGCTTCGCCGACGCGTACGCGCGCTACGCGCCCGCCATAGGCATTTTCTTCATTCTCGACAGCCTTGAAACCACGCTACGCAAAGCCCTTGAGAAAGCATTCGGCAAAGCGCGAGCGCGAGAGTACTTCGGTGCGGTTTCCATGCCGCTCAAGAAAAACTTTTCCACGCTTGAAGAGCAAGCTTTTCTCGAAATAGCTGTCCAAGCGCAGAAGGAAGGCGTAACGCAGAGCGTAAAGGAAAGGTTGGAGGAACACGCGCGCGAGTTCGGGTGGCTCGGAACCCGCTACGGTTCGCTGGACGCTTGGACTCCACAGCAGTTGCTTGAAAGGCTTGAAGATGAATTGTCTAAATGCGATGATTTGGAGAAGAAGCTGCGGGAAAAGCTTGCTGAAGACGAGAAGCACGCTGAAAAAATAGCGGAGGCGGAACGCGCGTTGAGCGCGAAAGACAGGCACTTGGTTAAAGTAGTGCAGGAAATCGTTTACTACAGGACGCACCGCACAGATTTGATTAACAAAACTTTTTACGAAATTCGAAACTTGCTCTTGAAACTGGCTAAAGCGAAAGGACTCGAATACGGTGAGCTGCTGCACTGCACGGTTTACGAGCTGTTGGACGGCGCGATTCCCTCGAAGCAGGTTCTTCAAGACAGGATTCACAGCTTCGCCTGCGTGGAAATCGGCGAAGACTCCTGCGTTCTCACTGGAAGCGAGGTGGACGAGCTGCAGAGCCAGCTTGAAGAAAAGCCTTTGCCTGCAAGCGAGTTGAAGGGAAAAACTGCTTGCGCCGGGAAAGCGCGGGGAGCCTGCAAAATAATTTTGAGTAAAACTGATTACGGCAAGTTCCAGGAAAGCGACATCATCGTCACGAGTATGACGACTCCTGAAATGATGCCGTTGCTCAAGAAAGCAGCCGCATTCGTGACCGACGAAGGCGGAATAACGTGCCACGCGGCGATAGTCTCACGAGAACTCGGCATTCCTTGCGTCATCGGCACGCGCGTCGCGACGCGCGTCCTGAAAGACGGCGATTTGGTTGAAGTAGACGCGACGAAAGGAATAGTAAGGAAACTAGTTGAAAGTGAAGCTTGAGCTTGAACGCGGAGGTGGTCTAGTGACGCAGTGGATTAAATTCAAGGAAACAACACAAATGCCGCCAGTCATATTCTGGGACTTGTTTGCCAGATCCTTCAAGCTTTTTACGCGCGCGCACGACGGCAAAACGAGGATTAAAAACTTTCGCTGCGCGTTGCATGCGCGGTGGTGGGGTGAGAAAGACTTTCGCGACTACGTTGAAATGTTGAAGCGTTCTACACCGCGCACGCTAATAAAATGGGCTAGAGCCTACCGCAGGAAGAAGCTTGTTTTGCTTGCTTTCGCGGAAAAAGCAGTAAAACAAGCGCGAAAAAAAAGGTTGACGAATAAAGAGTTGACGCGGCTCTTCCTAAAACTCGCTGACTTGAGTGCGCGATGCTACAATTACGGCTACGATTACTTCGTCCTCAACTCTTTTTACTCTGACCGCGTGAACGCATTGGTTTCAAAACACGCGGCGAACTTGCAGGAATTCAATTACTGGCTTTCGCGCGTTACTGGCTTGAACAAGCCGACCGACTTGTTGAAGTCACAAAAAGAGTTAGGCGAACTCGCGTTGCACGTGAAGAAAACCGGTTTCGACGCGCGCGCAAAAAAAATGATTAAGCTGTACGCGAAGCGTTACGGGTACTTGGCCACCTTCGTTTTCTTAGGAGAACCACTCGACGAGTCGAGAGTCCGCGAACGCGTTAAAACGCTGGCTCGAAAAAGCGAAACGCGAATAATCAAGGAAACGATTGCCGGATTCCAGCAAGTCCGCGAAAACCGTTTGAAGACGCGTGAGTTCGAAAAAAAATTCGAGTTGAACGCGGAAGAACGCAGCGTCATCCGCGTGTTCAAGGAATACGCGTTCACTTCAATGTGGGCTAACGAGTTATACCACAGGATTCCCTTCATTTTAAAGCCAGTAATGCTGGAAGCAAGCGAGCGAATCGGACTGCCTTACGAAAAACTTGTTTACTTGACTGTAAACGAAATCACTAACGCGTTAAAGCACGGCTTGACGAAAAAACTAGCGCGCACGGCAGACGAGCGCGCGAAAGACTACGCCCTCATTTACGTTAACGGAAAAACAAGGGTTTTAAGCGGCCAGCGTTTAAAAAAATACTTGGAGCCTGAACTAAAAAAACAAGGAGAGTTAGCGTCAATCAACGAGTTGCAGGGACAGCCCGCGTTCATTGGTAGAGCGAAGGGACGCGTTAAAGTAATTCGTAACCTTGAAGACATCAAGAGTTTTCAACGCGGCAGAATCCTCGTCACTACCAGCACGGCGCCAACGCACGTTCCAGCGATGGAGAAAGCAGCCGCAATCGTTACAGACGAAGGTGGGTTGTTGAGTCACGCGGCAATAGTCGCGCGCGAGTTAAAAAAACCATGCATTATCGGCACTAAGCACGCGACTAAAACGCTTAAAGACGGCGACCTAGTCGAGGTGGACGCAAGCAAAAGCACTGGCTTCATAAAAATTTTGGAGCGGAAATAAAAAAAGAAATAAAAAAAATTAAAGAGAAAAAAATAAAAGAAAAAAAAATAAAGAAAAAGATAAAAGAATAAAAAAATGAAGAAAGAATAAAGAAAAAGATAAAAGAATGAAGAAAAAAATGAAGAAAGAATTGGTGGGGGTAAAAAAGTTGTTTGTGAAAAGCTTTAAACAAATTTCTAAGGATGACGTGCGCGAGGCAGGCGGCAAAGGCGCGTCGCTCGGCGAAATGACGCGCGCCGGAATTCCAGTCCCGCCAGGATTCATAGTGCTTTCAAACGCTTTCCAGCATTTCCTTGAAGAAACAAACCTCGCGGCTGAAGTTGAAGCGCTGACGCACTCGATTGACTACAACGACGTTAATTCGGTTGAAGGCGCTTCAATCAAAATCAGGGGCTTGATTAAAAACACTGGCTTTCCGAAAGACGTTGCAACAGAAGTTTTCTCCGCATTCAACGAACTCGGCGCGCCGCTCGTCGCGGTTCGCAGCAGCGCGACTGCCGAAGACTCGAAAACCGCGAGTTGGGCTGGCGAGCTTGAAACGTTTTTGAACGTCCGCCGAAAAAACTTGCTTGAGTCAATCAAAAAATGTTGGGCTTCCCTGTTCACGCCCCGCGCGATTTATTACCGTTTCGAAAAAAACTTTCACAAACAAAAAGTGTTCGTGGCAGTCGTCGTCCAAAAAATGGTTCAAAGCGAGGTTTCAGGAATCGCGTTTACCGTAAACCCGGTAACTAAAGACCGCGACCAAATGGTGATCGAGGCAGGCTGGGGTTTGGGTGAAGCCATCGTCGGCGGCAAAATCACTCCAGACGCTTACGTCGTACACAAACACAAGAACGGAAGATTCGACGTTCTCGACAAAAACATTTCAGAACAAGAAATCATGATAACGCGCGGCGCAAACGGAGGCGTTATAGAAAAGCGGGTGCCGGAAGCAAAACGCGCAAAGCAAAAGCTTGACGACGCATTGATTTTGGAAGTCGCGAAAACCTGCGCGCGCATCGAAAAACATTACGGCTACCCGCAAGACATCGAGTGGGCTGTAGAAAAAAACGTTTTATACGTGACTCAAGCCCGGCCCATCACAACACTCTGATTTTTTGATTTTTTTCGAAAACGCGAGCATCCGGAGGCGTTCAAAAATTTTTTTATACTCGTAGCGCTTTCTTGTTTTTCATGGCTCGCAAGATTCGCTTCGTGCGCGCGCTCGGGTTTTTTGACGCCGTAATGCTTGGCGTGGGCTTCATCGTCGGCAGCGGCATTTACATAATGCCCGTGCTCGCCGCCCAAGCGGCAGGCGCGTGGTCGATTCTCGCTTGGGTTGTCGCCGGGCTTTACGCTCTTCTCGCGGGTTTTTGTTTTGCGGAATGCGCTGCCATAGTTCCGAAAACAGGCGGGCTTTACTCGTACGCGCATGCTGCGCTCGGCGATTTTTGGGGTTTCGTGACTGGATACAGTTTTTGGTTTGGTTACTGGCTTACGATTACGGTTGAACAACTCGCGCTCGCGTGGTACCTTCAATTCTTTATTCCAAGCGATTGGAACTTGCGTGTCGCGCTTGCCGCGCTCGCGGGCTTCGTTTTCACTTACGTTAACTACCGCGGCATTAAGGCAGGCGCGCGCGTTGAAGACACGCTCACTATTTTAAAGCTCTTGCCGCTAGTGTTGCTCGCGATTCTCGGGTTTTTCTATTTTAATTCAAACAACTTGCTTCAGCCGGCGACGAGTTTGCCTGCA
>JBBIMI010000021.1:0-15693 GCA_037444485.1 Microcaldota archaeon | reverse complement strand
CCTCTAATCGAATTCCTCTAGTTTTTTTTCTTTACTTTTTTTCGTCTTCTTTTCTTTTCTCGTTCTCTTTTCTTTTTGTCCTCCTTCTCTTTTTCTTTGTTTTTTTGGTTTTTTCCGCCAGTTTTTTCAGCGTTTTTTCAGAATTTTTCCAGAATTTTTTTCGGCAATCAATTAACAATCAAAATTAACAATCAATTAATTTCTAATTTCAATAAATTAGTTTCAATACTTTTTTTTCAATACTTTTTTAGTTTAACTAGTGGCGTCAAGCGTTTCAGCCGAGTTTTTCGTATTCGAACTTGTAGTCGCCGTCGCGCGCGCCTTTCCACGAGATGATGAATTGTTTGAGCGTCGGTTGTCCGAGTGACGGCGGCAATTGCGGCGCTAAAGTCACGTTGACTCCCAAAACCTCGTCGGGATTGCTTTTTCTCTTTACTCGCGTTACTACAGTAACAGCAGCACTTTGGCTGCCTTGATTGTTTAAAGAACATTCGCCTTCAACGAAGAGTTTTCCGTCGCGCGCGAGTCTCGGCTCTAGTTGCGGTTCTCCGAATCCCAAGAACTGGGGTTCGCTTAAGAAATCGTTGTAAACCCTGCACGAGACGCTTACGCCACCGCTTTGCCGCAAGAACAAGAAAAACAATAAAACGAGTATAATCGCGCCTAACGCTAGGTACTTTAACGGAAGCTTGCGTCCGCCCCCGCCTTCGCCGCCAGCTGCGCCAGCTGCAGCGCTTGCAGCAGCCGCTTCGCTTGCGCCTAACGCTTTTCCGCCAAGTTCAAGCCAGCCTTTCGGCGTCTTGAGTTTTTGAAGTGTTTCTCTAGTAGCCTCCTCCCACGTTTTAGGACGCTCTGGAACTTGTTCTATTCCGAGGGGCGCGCCCAAGCAAGCATCTACATCGATTTTGTAAGAATCGCCTGCAACGTCAACCCAAACCCTGTAAAACGGGATGTAGTACTTCGTGAACGCGGAAACACTTATGTTTTCAGGCTTGAGTCCAACGTGCGCGGCGATTTTCGATTGAGCTACGCTCTTTGCTTCGCGCGCGTCTATGCTCGTTGGTTCAACTTCTGCTTCCACGCCTTCCACAGTCGCCCTCGTTTTCTTGAGCGGGCGTTCGAAGAGAATCGGCACGAAATCATTCAAGTCGCCAGTGTACGCGTTCAACGCTGTTTTGCCGCTTGGACTCGGGCCCTGCACTGCGATTACGTCGAACGAGAAAAGCCAGTACGGCGAATAAACGAGTTTGACGTCTGTTACCTCGTATTTCTTCCAACCCTTCTGCGTAATCGTTTTTTGTATTATTCCCAAGGCTGCTTCAGGCGTGAGAACAGTTTGAAGAGTTTGCGCGTCCAACAACATTTTTTTTGAATACCTCTACTAATAGTTTTTATAACGCGTTCAACTATTTTTAAGCAATTGTTATTAAAGAACGCTTGCGTTAGAATTATTTGAAATTTTTTTTTGGGGGCGACGGAATGAAGTTCAAGGAATTGGCTGCTGTTTTCGAGAAAATCGAGGCGAAAACGTCGCGTTTAGCGATTACTGACGACCTCGCCGCGCTTTTCAAGGAATGTTCTCCCCGCGAAGCAAAACACGTTGCTTACTTAATTCAAGGCATTCTAGCGCCTCAACACGAAGGCATTCAAATCGGGATGGCTGACAAGATGACGGTGCGAAGCATTTCACTTGTTTCCGGCAAGAGCGCGGGCGAGATTGAATCACTGTACAGGAAAACTGGTGACTTGGGAATCGTGGCGCGGGAACTGCTCGCTGGAAAAAAGCAGGCGACGCTCGCGTCTCGCGCGCTTGACGTCGAAAAAGTTTACGAAAATTTTTTCAAAATTGCTACCGCGTCTGGCGTTGGCTCGCAAGAATCGAAAATCAAGTTGCTTGCAGAACTGCTTTCGAATGCTTCGCCAAGCGAAGCAAAAATCATAGTGCGCTTCGTCACAGGCTCGCTGCGGTTAGGCGTAGGCGATTTTACTGTTCTCGACGCGCTTTCAGTGCTTAAAGCTGGGTCGAAAGAGTTGAGGAACGATTTAGAACGCGCGTACAACTTGACTAGCGACTTGGGTTTCGTCACCGAACTATTTCTCTTGAAAGGGCTTGAAGCAGTAAAGAAAATCACGCCAATGCCTTTCAAGCCCATCCGCCCCGCCCTCGCAGAGCGTTTGGAAAACGCTGAAGAAATAATTAAGAAGCTCGGCGAGTGCAGCGTTGAACAAAAGTTTGACGGTTTCCGCCTCGCTGTACACAAGCAAGGTTCGCGTGTCGAACTCTACTCGCGGCGGCAAGAGAAAGTCACGCACATGTTTCCGGACGTGGTGAAGGCCGTAAAAAAACAACTCGGCAAGCAACGTGAATTCATTCTTGAAGGTGAAGCCATCGCATTCAATGAAGCGACTGGCAGCTTCATGCCGTTTCAAGAAACAATGCAGCGCAAGCGCAAGCACGGAATCGCGGAAAAGGCGGAGGAACTCCCACTCAAGCTCTTCGTTTTCGAACTATTGTACTTGAACGGGGTTGATTACACTATGAAGCCTTACCGCGAGCGAAGGAAAGCGCTTGCAGAAATAATTGAGAAAGGCGAGCGCATCGCGCTCGCGCCGAGCATAATTGCGAAGAACGCGGGCGAGCTGCAAAAGTTTTTCGACGAGAGCGTTGAAGCAGGCCTCGAAGGCATCATCGCGAAAGACTTGAATGCGCCTTACACCGCAGGCGCGCGCAAGTTCGCCTGGATAAAACTCAAGCGTTCTTACAGCGAAAAACTCGCGGACACGCTCGACGTAGTCATAGTCGGTTATTACTTCGGTAAAGGCAAGCGCACGCAATTCGGGTTCGGTGGACTGCTTACAGCTGTTTACGACGACGAGAACAACCGTTTTCGAACGATCGCAAAAATCGGATCAGGGTTTACTGAAGCGCAGATGAAAGAATTCAGTGAAACCCTGGCGAAAATCGCGGTCAAACAAAAGCCAGCGAACGTGGACGCAATAATCGAGCCGCATGCTTGGGTTAAGCCGCAGTACGTAGTTGAAGTGAACGCAGACGAAATCACGCGCTCGCCAATTCACACGTGCGCCAAGCGCGGCGTTGAAACAGAAGGGCTCGCGCTTCGCTTTCCGCGGCTCGTGCGCGTGCGCGAGAAAAAGCCTGAGGACGCGACTACTGAGAAAGAAGTTCTCGAGTTGTTTGAACTCCAACACAAGCGCGCTGCCAGCTCGCACGCGCACGCGACGCGCGGCGCGAGCGAGCGAGCGCGCGAGCGAGAAAAAACTTAAAAGACTGGAACAAGTTTTTAATTCGTGGTTTTCAATGGAAAGGCGAACTAAACTCGTTTCACGCAATTCACCTGCAGTTCAAGTGAAGGAACTGCGGCTGCAGCGAATAAAACAATTGCTCGAGTTGTTCAAGGCAGGCAACGCCAGCGCTTTACGGCCGTTAATAGGAGACATCGCCGAAGAAGCTTTTTTGAATGACGATCAAGCGCTGCTCGACGTGGGACTACTCGCATACTCGTTCTCGAAATTCCTTGAAAAGCCTTACATCATTGAATCACCGGAATGGAAGCAGTTTTCGAACGAAATGCTTTCAGACTTGAAGCAAGCGGAAGATTACTTCAAGAAAAACAAGGCGGAGGCTGGAACCGCGCTATTGGATTCCGTAGTGCAGCATACTGAAAAATTAAGCGAGAGCTTAGGTCGGTTTATTCGCAGCGTTATAGAAAAAGCGCGCATCAAAGCGGCGACGCAGGTTTACGCGCACGGCGCTTCCCTCGGCAAGGCAGCCGAGTTCACTGGAGCCAGCAAGAAAGACGTCGCGAGTTATATCGGCGCTACAAAGCTTTCAGAAAAGTATTCAACGATTTCGGTTAAGGAACGCTTTGAAAAAGCTAGAAAGTTGTTCGACTAAAACTTGGTTTAAAGCAGGCTAAAGTTTTTGGTTTGAGTTTGGTTTTAAAGTTTTGGCTTAGGTTTTTGGTTAAAGTTTTTTTTTGGTTGAAGTTGAGGTTTAGTTGAAGTTTAAGGGCTTGAAGTTGGCTTGAAGTTGGCTTAAAGCTGGCGGGTAGTAAAGCATGCCTGAATTCGTTTGCGACAGTTCCTCATTGATTTCGCTTTCAGAAATATGCAACATTGACGCGCTGCATTTTTTGAAGGCGTCTGGCGCGCGTTTCATAATCCCGCCTTCGGTACGGGACGAGATAGTTACGCGCCCGCTGCAAGTCCGCAGGCTCGCGTTCTCTGCAATGCGTTTGCGGAAACTGATTTACGACAATGTTTTAGAAGTCGTTGAACCCCCGAATCTCGAGCGCGAGTGCCAAAACATTCTCGCGCAAGCGAACACGGTGTTGCGCGTGGGCGGAAAACCGTTGACGATACTGCAAGAAGGTGAAGTCGAGTGCCTCGCGTTGATGAAACTAAAAGGCTTCAAGAATTTCGTGGTTGACGAGAAAACAACGCGGTTGCTGTTTGAGTCCCCCAAGACGCTTTTAGACGCGCTGCAGACTGAATTCGTTGAAGAGGTTTCAATGGATGAAAACGCGCTCGCAAACTTTAAAAAAGGGCTTGAGGGCGCGAGCGTGCTGCGTTCAACAGAAATAATCGCAGTAAGCGCAGCGAAAGGCTTTTTCAAAGACTACGGCAGCGCGGCTCGCGAAGCTTTTATCGCTTCGCTTTACGCTCTCCAGAATGCTGGATGTAGCATTTCAACTCGAGAGCTAGATGATTACGAGGCGCTTCGATGAACGCGTTACTGGCGAGCGCGCTGGAAAAAACTGTTTAAAAACTGTTTTTTTAAACCGAGAAACGCTTTTTAGTCTCAATGCGCCTTAGTTTGTTCATGAAACTGCGTTTTTCAAGCATTCTTGAACACTCGCTTGTCGACTATCCGGGGAAAGTCGCTAGCGTCGTGTTTCTCGGCGGCTGTCCGTTGCGTTGCGGTTGGTGTAATACTCCAAACTTGTTGAATCAAGAATCCTGCATTAATGCTCCGACTAGTTTCTTCGTAAAACACTTTGAGAAGCAACGCCAGTTTATAGACGCGGTTTGCTTCAACGGCGGCGAGCCGTTAATGCAGGGAAACGCGTTGCTCGAACTCGCGCGCGCATTGAAGCAGAAGGCCTTCCTCTTGAAGGTGGAAACCAGTGGTTACTATCCTGAAGCGCTTGCAGAAATCCTGTTTTTCGTGGATTTCGTCGCGCTGGATGTTAAAACCCGGCTTGACGACGCTTGCGAGTACGCGCGCGTTTGCGGTTTCAAAGGAAAGCCGGAGCTGTTGTTGAGTCAAGTGCTCAAGAGCCTCGCGTTTCTCGAAACGCGCGGCAGACGCGTCTTCAAAGAAATTCGTTTCACAGTAATCCCAGGTTTGAACGACGAACCTGAAATAATTAAAAACATTTGCAGGAACATCAAGTTCGCCGACGTTCTAGCACTACAACAGTTTTCTCCGCGCGTCGTCGCGTCAAAAGAATTCGAGGGCGTTCCAGCGACTAACAAAAGCAAGCTCGTGGAACTCGCTGAAGCCGCGCGCGAGGCAGGAGTCGAAAACGTAATCATCCGAATGCAGCCAAAGTAGTTCACGAAATTAATTCACGAAATTCACGGTTTTTTGAGCGTGTTTTTAATGGAACAATCGGTTTCGTTTCATGAAGCCAAGCGCGTTGTCAAGCAAGCGCTTGACGAGCGCAAGCTCGCGTTACTCGTCGGTAACTGCGTTGTGCGCTACGAGGGACGCGCTGCTTCAAAGCTAAGCGAAGGCGACAGGCTGCTCGTGATAAAGCCGGACGGCACTTTCCTTGTCCACCAGTCAACTAAAATGAGTGCCATAAACTACCAGGGTCCAGGCGCGCGAGTTTCAGTGAACGCGGGCGATGAAGCGCTCGTAGTAAAAGCAGAACGCAGCAAGCCGTTAAAGGAAGTAATAGAAGTCTTGTTCAAGAGCGTGCAATTCGCAGGCGTTTTCAACATGAAAGACGATTCAAAACTCAAGTTGTTCGGCTCGGAACGCGAGCTCGCCGGCTTGCTAATGCAAGACTTGACTCTAATCGAACCCGGCCTCACGCCCATCAAACAAGAAAGCAACGTGCGGAAGGGAAGCATAGACATTCTAGCGCGCGACGCGGCCGGAAAACTCGTAGCAATAGAAGTAAAGCGCCGCAGTGCCGGCTTAGACGCGGTAACGCAACTGCACCGCTACGTCCGCGAACTCGCAGAACGAAAAAATGAGGGCGTGAGAGGAATCCTCTGCGCGCCTGCAATCACGCCGAACGCGCACACGATGCTCGAAAAAAACGGGTTCGAGTTCTTCAAACTGGATTACGAAATCGGGAATCCGAGCGCTAAAATAAAAGGACTTGAAAAAAAACAAAAGACTATAAACCAGTTTTAAGCAAAAATTCTTTCGGTGAATTTTTTGAGCAAAGGAAAACAATCATCGTCACTCGCATTAATCGCCTTGGTGGCAGCTGCCAGCGTCCTCATCGCGTTCCTCGCGGGTTTCGAAGCGAAGACTACTTTCTCACAGAATGAAGAAAAACAATTCAAACTCGCTTCAACAACGAACAGAAACACGTTGATTCAACTGAAACTGCCAGCAGTCGACAACCAAGGAAATGGCGTGCTTGCCGACTTGATTGTTGAAGCCAGCGACGCGCAGGACGCTGGAAGAGTTTTCATCGAAGTAAGGGAAGGTTCGCCGTTAATCAATCCAGACACGCAGGCTTCACTACGCAACGCCATAGAAGCGGCGCGAAATGCGGGCGCGAGAGTGAACGGTAAAAATTTGTATTACTCGCTTTCCGCAGAGTCGAACGTCGTCAGCGGCGGCAGTGCAGGCGCCGCGCTAGCAATCGCCACAATGGCAGCTGTTGAAGGAAAAAAACTGCGTTCAGACGCGCTCGTAACAGGCGGCGTTGACGCGAGCGGCGCGGTAACGCGAGTAGGGCAAGTTCTCGAAAAAGCGCGGGCTGCCAAGCAAGCAGGTTACTCGCTTTTCCTCGTGCCGAAAGGCGAGGGAACGCAGCGCGTTCCAATCGAATTCTGCCGCGAGGAACGCGGCGGAAGCTTCTCGTTCCGCGAATGCACTACAACGTTCAAAGAAAAAGACGTGAGTGCGGAAACCGGAATTAAAGTAATCGAAGTCGCGAACGTGAGTCAAGCTTTCGAATTAATGACTTCACCTTAACCCTGTTCGAAAAAAACTATTTTATTAAAACCCAGTTATTAAATTAAACCCACTTATTAAAACCCAGTTTTTCTAAAACAATATTCGTGCGGAGGTCGCCTAGTGGCTATGGCGGCAAGCTTTTCTTTCTCGGAAAAGAAAAAAGCTTTTTTCTTTTGGGAAAAGAAAAAACCTTGAAAAAAAGAAAACCTTGAAAAAAACATTGAAAGAAAGAAACAAAAAAATTGAAGAGAAAGAATCGCACGCAAGCCTGCTACTGTGCGCGCAGCTGAAAGCTGTTAACCCGTTTTAGGGTTGCGCGGGTTCGAATCCCGCCCTCCGCGTTTTAAACAAAACTACTAACTAATTTTAAATGTCTAACGCGCTTAACTAACATTCAAACCAAACAAGAGAACCAAACAAAACAAATAAAAAACGGGCCTGTAGCTCAGCCTGGAAGCTTGCTTTTCCCTCAAAAAAACAGAAAAACAAGCCGGGAGTAGAGCGATTCCCTCCTAAGGAAGAGGTCGAGGGTTCGAATCCCTCCAGGCCCGTTTTCCGCGATTGTGGAGAAACAAAGAAAATGGTGAAGTTTCACGCGCTCTCGGCGTGCGAAGCGTTGAAAAAACTCGGCTCGAGCGAACGCGGGTTAAGCGAGGAAGAAGCGCGAGCGCGGCTCGCTCGCTTTGGAGCAAACGCGTTGCGCGAGAAGAAACGCGAGAGCGCTCTCACGATGTTCTTAAGCCAGTTTACCGACTTATTGATAATCATTCTAGTAATCGCGGCAGTGATTTCCGGTTTTTTGGGTGAGTGGCTTGACGCTTACGCGATTCTCGCGATTGTCGCGTTGAACGGCGTTATCGGCTTCGCGCAAGAATACAAAGCGGAAAAAGCGCTTGAAGCCATCAAGAAAATGGCCGCACCGAAAGCGCGCGTGGTGCGCGCCGGCGTTGAAAGGCGCATTGAAGCGCGCGACCTCGTGCCAGGCGACGTTCTCGTAATCGAGGAAGGCGACCGGGTTCCCGCAGACTGCAGGTTGCTTGAAGCGGTTTCACTTGAAGTCGATGAAGCAGCGCTTACTGGCGAGTCGATGCCGTCAAAGAAAAACGCTTTGCTTGTCGCGGGCGAAAAGCAGCCCGTGAATGAGCAGGTGAACATGTTGTTTCTAGGAACAGTCGTGACGCGGGGCCGCGCGTTGGCCGTCGTGACTGCGACTGGAATGAACAGCGAACTCGGAAAAATCGCGGAGGCAGTCGCAGGCGAGCCAGAGCAACAGACGCCGTTGCAAAAGAAACTAAGCGTTTTAGGAAAACAACTTAGTGCAGCTGCTTTAGTGATAGTAGTGTTTGTTTTTTTAGTTGGCGTAGCGAGGGGTTTTCAAGCACTTGAAATGTTTCTAGTCGCAGTTTCGCTCGCGGTCGCAGCCATCCCTGAAGGACTACCTGCGGTCGTGACAATCGCACTCGCGGTTGGAGTGCAGAGAATGGTGCGCAAGAACGCGATCATCCGCAAGCTGCCTGCAGTCGAAACACTCGGCGCTGCCACAGTAATCTGCACCGACAAGACTGGAACGCTTACGAAAAACGAGTTGACGGTGCGTAAACTGTTCGCGGACGGAGTTTTCTTTTCCGTGACCGGCGAGGGTTACGCGCTGCGCGGCGATTTCATTGACGAAAAAGGGAAAAAAATTTCGCCGTTGAAAAACAAGGAATTGTTTGAATTATTGCGCGTTGGAGTCTTGTGCAACAACAGCAACCTCGCGCTCGACGCTAGCGGCGCGAAGGCGAGCGTGGTCGGAGACCCGACTGAAGCCTGCCTGCTAGTTCTCGCAGAGAAAGCTGGCTTGAATTACAAGAAATTGCGTGAAGAACACGCGTTCGTCGCCGAGATTCCGTTCGATTCAACCAGAAAGATGATGACTGTAACGCGCGTGGAAAGCGTGGGAAAACGCAAGGCATTCGTTAAAGGCGCTTGCGAAACGATTCTCGCGAAAAGCACGCGCATCCTAAAAAACGGGGTTGAAGAAAAGCTTTCTGAAACCGAGAAGAAAAAGATTCTAGAAGCGAACAGCCAAATGGCTTCGCGCGCGCTGCGCGTCCTAGCGTTCGCCTACCGTTTCGTAGAGAAAAATGAGTTTCCGGAAAGCGAGGCGATAGAGAAAAACCTCGTATTCGTCGGACTCGCGGGAATGATGGACCCGCCGCGGCCAGAAGCGAAGACTGCAGTTGCGGCTTGCCGTGACGCTGGAGTACGCGTTGTAATGATTACTGGTGACAATCCGGACACAGCTCGCGCTGTAGCGCGCGAGCTCGGTTTGCTTCAGCAGGACGGCGCGCGCATAGTTACGGGCGCGGAGTTAAACGATTTTTCAGACGCACAACTGCGTGAAATCGTTGAAGATGTTGTAGTTTACGCGCGCGTTTCCCCAGAACACAAGCTGCGAATCGTAAACGCACTCAAAACGCGGGGAGAAATCGTGGCTATGACTGGCGACGGAGTGAATGACGCGCCCGCAGTCAAGAAAGCAGACATTGGAGTCGCGATGGGAATTACTGGAACCGACGTGACGAAGGAAGCAAGCGATATGGTAATCACGGACGACAATTTCGCCAGCATCGAACGCGCTGTCGAAGAAGGGCGCGTGATTTACGACAACATCCTCAAGTCGGTGCGTTACTTGGTTTCATGCAACATTGGAGAACTCGCTGCAATCTTTCTCGCAGTAATGGCTGGCTTGCGCAGTCCGCTCGCGCCAATTCAAATCTTGTGGATGAACATCGTTACCGATAGCCCGCCTGCGCTTGCATTGGCGATGGATCCACGCGACCCAGACGTGATGAAGCGCCCGCCGCGCAATCCCAAGGAAAAGATACTCTCGCGCGAATCATCCTTCGAAATGCTTTTGGTCGGTCTCCTCGTAGCTTTCGGAACCCTGGGCGTTTTCGCGTGGTACTTGAACTCGAGCGCGTCCGAAGCGCTTAAAGCAGGGACCATGACGTTTTCAGTGATAATCTTGTTCCAAAAGTTTTTAGCCCTCGCAGTAAGCGGTTCGAAGAACAAACTGGTTTTGCAAACAGGCTTGTTCAGAAACAAGTGGCTCTGGCTGGCGATAGCGTTCGGGGTCGGCTCGCAGGTTTTGATTACCGAGTGGGCGCCTGCGCAGGCGGTGTTTCAAACCGTTTCCTTAAGCGCATTCGACTGGCTCGTCGTGCTCGCTGTTTCCTCCACGGGATTCCTGTTGCCTGAAGTCGCAAAGTTGTTCAAGAAAAAGAAAAAGTAAATGAAAAGAAATACGAAGAAGAAAAAAGGAAAAAGAAAGAAGAAAAGAAAGAGAAGAAGAAAGAGAAAGAAAGAAAAAAGAAAGAGAAAAATAGAGAGAAAAAGAAAAAAGAAGAAAGAAAAATGGAGAAGGAGAAAGAGAAAAAGAAAAAAAATAGAGAAAGAAAAAAAAAGAAAACAGAAAGAAAAAGAAAAAAATAGAGAAAGAAAAAAAGTAGAGAAAAGAAGAGAGAAGAAAGGGAAAAGAAAGCGCGGTTTTTTCTCACTCGTTTTTCTTGTTTTCTCTTTTTTCTATTCTTTTATTTTATTTTCTCCTTTATTTTCTTCTGCGCACGGCGCGGAGCAGCGCATCCAAGCGTTCCTCTAAATACGTTTTGTCTATCTTGTCTTCCATGTTTTTTTCCAGTTTATTCAAATCTCTCTTTAACTCAACAGCCGCGTTTTCGAGGTTAGACACCTTGTAATCAATGTCGTTGAATCCTGTGCGCAGGGCTTTCTTCAAATCGTAACTCAACTTGATGAGCCAAGCGAAAACGCTTACTATTATCACGACTAAAACGAACGCAGTGATTTCTTCTGCCATCATAAACCCTCTTTGTATCAATTCGTTTTTTTTCTTTATCTTCTAGCCACGGCCTTCAACTTGAGTTTTTCCTTCTCCCTCTCTTCGCGTACTCCGAGTTTCTTCGCGAAACTCGCTATTTCCTTCTCCGCCTGCACAGCATTCAACTTTCTCGCAGCTTGGTTTTTCAACGCGTTCGCCTGCTTGCGGAACTCGTTCAAGTAATAGCCCGCCTCGTTCACGCGGCTGTTCATCGAATCAAATTCGAGCTTCACGTTTTTCGAGAGGAAAAACGTGGCTATCGCGAATACGGCGAGTCCCAACAGGAACAACATGAATCCCACGAACAGCAAGTCTAATACCATTTTTTTCCTTTTCCCCTTGTTTCCCCGTTTTTTTACGCGTTTTTTCTCCGCTTAATCGCTTAAGCGCTTTTGATGTTTTTGATGTTCTTTTGCGTTGCGAAAGAAGCTGCGGCGACGACCATCAAGCTCAGGATTGCTATGAACAACGCGGTTTCGCCCGCGGCGCTTTTCGGCGAGACTACTATCTTAATGAATGATTGTTGAAAAACTTTTTCGTTCTCGTCAATTATCGCGCCTTCAGCGTAGTACTCGCCTTCCTTTAACGGAATCCAGTCCGCCTTCAGTTTTACGGACGCGCTTTTGACGACGTAAACGGGTTTCGAGCGCGTTACCGCGACAAGCCGTTCTTTCCCATCCCTCACTTTCACTACTAGAGTCGCCGTGAAATTGCTTTCGCCGGTGTTGGACGCGTTCGCCGAGAAGGAAACGATGTCGCCGACGACGGCACGCCACGACTCCAAGTACTCCGCCTGTCCGGCGACAACAGCGCCGGTCAGAACGCTGAATCCCGTAAGCGCTGCAGACGACTTGTCTTCAATGCTTTGAATGCTCGCTTGTTGTTGTGCTTGAATCGCGACATTGATTTTCCTTGCTTTGCTTTCTCCCTTCCTGAGATTTTCGTCCGTGCAGGAAACTAGCCAAGAGTGGCTTCCAGGCTGCAATTCAGCTGTAATTAAAGCTGGAAAACCGCTCACCGCGTTAGTCTCGCCGGTCTTGACGTTGTCAACGTACAACTCGCATGAGAGCGGGCCTGTAGACTCGCTTTTTGGAATAAATTCGAATTCGACGCTAGTTTCTGTAAAACTCGCGTCTTCGCTTGGCTTCGTCAACACCACGCTAGGAACACTCGCGTCAGCCGCGCCAGCAGCGCCGGCCGCGCTTGCGGTGGCCGTGAATGCAGTGAACAATGCGAGTTGAACCAGCAGGAAAACAGTTGTTTGAAGCAGTTTAAAAAAACGGTTGAGTAGTTTGTTGCTCAAATGCAGTTGCCCTCGTCAGCGTTCAACGTTTTAAAAAATTTTAAGGAAAAAATAATCGAAAAAATAATTGAAAAATAATCGAAAAAATAATGGAATTTTTTTAAGGCTCTCACTATTAAAAAGCTTTGTGCAGCATTTTTTTTCAGCGCAGCAAAGCTTTTATTAATTTTTGTTTGCTTAACTTTTCTTAACCTTCGCCTGGTTTGGTTCGTTAGGTTCAATAAATCAAGCTTGACAAGCGAACCAAGCTTAACAAACAAAATTTAGTCAACCGGGGCCCGAGTGAAGAAAAATGCCTTTCAAAAGATTCCTGCGCTGGCTTTCCTCTTTATTCAATCACAAGCGAGAGTTCAGTTTAGGGTTGTACGGCGCCACTAACGTAGGCAAGAGCACTCTAGCAAACCGCATTTCGATGGATTGGACTGGCACGCCGGTAAGCACTGTTTCAGAAATCCCACACGAAACACGGGAAGTCAAGAAGAAAGAAAGAATCGAACTGCGTGTGGACGGCAAGAAACTCGTCATGAATCTTCTTGACATGCCTGGAATCGCAACTAAAGTCGACTACCGAGATTTTTTGAAGTACGGACTCAAGCAAAGCGACGCGCAGCAGCGCGCTAAGGAAGCAACGAAAGGCGTGATTGAAGCAATAAAGTGGCTTGACCACGTTGACGTCGCTCTCGTAGTAATGGACGCTTGCGAAGACCCATTCACTCAAGTCAACTTGACGATTCTAGGAAACCTTGAAGCGAGAAAAATTCCGGTGCTGTTGGTCGCGAACAAGATAGACAAGAAAAACGCGAAGCCTGAACGCATTAAAACCGCTTTTCCGCAACACAAGGTTATAGAGGTTTCCGCCCTCAAAGGCGACAACATAAACCGCTTGTACTCGGCTATAGCCAGTTGCGCGAAGTAATCAATCATCAAAAATTAGGGAAAGAAAAGAAGATTAAAGAAAGAGTGGAAGAAATGAGCATTCAAATAGAATTCGTTTCCTCTGATTCCCTCGCGGGAAAATCAAGCAACGAAAAAATAAAATTCATTTTGGGTATTGTCAAGCAGGACAAGATTCTGGTTTTGGAAGAGCCGTTAACGCCAGGCGAGGAAAAACAATTGATTTCGTCGACTATGGCGAGCGTTTCAAAAAACTTTCCAGGAATAGAAGTGTGCTCGCTCGGAGACGCGCATGACGCGAACGCGCAGAACTTGAAAACCAAACTAATTAAATGGCTTGGCGGCAAAACCTCCGGGTTGACGGTGGTGGGTCCTTCAAACCTCGTGAAGCAAGTAAAACGCGACCCAGGCAAGCTCCGCTTGTGGGCTGGCGGCTGAACCTGCTCCAAAAAAATTTAAACGCTTTTTTTTTGACTAAATTTTGACTAAATTTTTTTTTGGCTAAAGGCGGTTTCTCGTGGAAAGAAAAAAGTTGAATGAGTTGCTCTCAAGCGCGTACGCTCCACGCAAAATTCCTGGTGTTAAACCGGTTGCAATCAATGACGTAACGAAAATTTTCGAACACTTGAGTGAAAACAAAGATTCAACGCATGCGCTGATGGCCGCGAGGGAAGCGTGCTTTAACGTCGTCCGCGCTTTCAGGCAGCACTTCATGCTTTCTGAAGAATTCGGCGAGCGCGTAAAACAAGTTCATTACGAGGAAGTAGTGAGACGCTTTCTAGGCTTAGCGGACTCCAACACGTTTTCTGAAAGCGAGAAAAACGCGATTCAAGCGCTTTCTTCAAAAGAATTGTTTGACAGGATGCGTTCCGCCAACTTGAGGGGTAACTACGTGCAAGTTCTCGAGGAGAGTAAGGAAAAAAACGAGTTGTTAAGGGAATTCAAGGCCGCGTTGGCTTGGAGCGTGTTCCAACACAAGTTAAAAAAACCAAGCGCGGCAAAATACTAACGCGAAATACTAGCGTAAGTTGGTTTAATCAAGGGAAAAAGAGGAAATCTGAAAAAGAGGAAATCTTTCGAAAGGGAAAAGAGAGGAAGTTTTCTAATGCCTCACAAGTGTGTTCGTTGTGGAAAGCTTTACGCGAATTCTTCGCGCGAGCTCATGCAGGGATGTGCGTGTGGTGCACGCGTCTTCATTTTCTTGCGTGACGAGCAAGTAACGCTCAAGGAACTTAGTGAAAGCGGGCTAGAATTGGATGGAACGCGGATAGTTGAGCCTCAAACAGAAATTCGAAAAACTGGGCAAGCACTGCCGGCGGTGCCGGCGGAAGCTCCTGCTGCGGAAGAAAAAAATGAAGACGAGCTTGTAGAAAAAAAGTTTGGAGAAAAATTAGGCGTGGGCGGAACTGAATTGGTTTTAGTTGAGAAAGAGCCTGTCGACGTTTCCAAACTCGCTTGGCTAGAGGAAGAACTCGCGTTTTTGACTAAAGAAAAACCGGTTTCAATCGATTTCGACGCTGTAGAAAACTTACGCGTCGTAGAACAAGGGAGTTACGAGTTTAACTTGCCTTCACTCATGAGGGGAGACCCTCTAGTAGTGCGTTCTGACAGCGGCGTTTACTACATCAAACTACCTCAACCAAAGAAAAAAAAGAAAAAATAACAAGAAAAGAAAGAAAAAATAAAAGATAAAAGAAAAATAAAAAGATAAAAAAAAATAAAAAAAGATTTTTGGGGTTTGTTCGTTTTACCCTAGTTGCTCGTTTTGTTGCTCGTTTACTTTTTTTCGTACCTTTTACTTTTTTTGTTTGTGTTTTTGTTCGTACCCGCGGATTCTCTGTTTTTCGCTTTCCTTCCGCACCGCAACCTGCTTCGCGTTGTTCGTAGTGCGCTCGCCGAAGCCGCGCGCGCGAGCCAAAGTAGTCTCGCTCAACCAGCTTTTCGAAAAAAAACTTTTCTCTGCCTTCAAACTCAAAACATTCAAAACGCGCGCGCCCCGAGCAGAAAGCGCGTCCGCGACTCCGCCTGCAGCGAGCCGTCCAGCGTCCGTCGAGCAAACGCTGAAAACGCCTGTCTTAACGCCCCTCCAATCGCTTTCGTGAACAGCTTCAAACACGTTTTTGTCTGCAGCTTGCTTCAAGAAACCCTTTGCTTCAAAACCTAGAAACACTAAGTCGAACTCGCTCGGCTTCACCAGCAAAACGCTTGAAGCGCCATTCACGTAAACCGGTTTTTCGCCTGCTGCCTGCACTCCCTCAGCAACAGCCTCCGCCGCATCGCCGACTAACCCTTTCCCGAAAACCACTAGCAAAACACGCATTCAGAATCAACCTTGCAACTCCAACCTAAACCACAAACTATACTCACACAAAATATATTCACACAAAACTTAAAAAACTTGTTTGCACTTTCCTTTAACGATTAAAAAAAAAATGGCTGACGTGCGTC
>JBBIMI010000020.1:0-15939 GCA_037444485.1 Microcaldota archaeon | reverse complement strand
TCAACGCGCGCGCGCGAGCAAGCGACGAACACCACCAAACGCGAATCGCTTGCTTCAAGAAAGCGGAAGCACTCGAACAAAAAATCAGGGAAACATTTAAAGAACTCGACGCCAAACGCGGCGAGGTAGACGCCCAACACGCGGAACTCGCAGCCGCGCGAGCCGAATTGCGGAAGCGCGAAGAAAGCGAAAAACAAAAAGAAATGCGCGCGAAGCTGGCTGCAGAAGCGAGAATCCGCGCGAAGATAAGCGAGCAAGCGAAGAGACTTTTTGAAGAGTTTAAGGCAGGCAGAAAGCTTTCAACTGATGAACTGCTAGTGCTTCAGGAAGCAGGCATCCTCTGATTCTTTCATTCCCTGATTCTTCAAGTATTCTTCAAGTTCCTTCTCGCCAACTGTTCAAGTATTTTTTTTGTTCAGGCGTGAGCTTGTCGATTTTAATGCCGTAAGCTTCGTTCGCAAGCCGCGCGACTTCGTCATCGATTTCTTTCGGAACGTCGTGCACTCTATTCGAGAGCGAGCCAGCGTTTTTAACGAGCCACTCGCTTACCAACGCTTGGTCGCCGAAGCTAGTCTGCATTACCGCGCTCGGGTGCCCGCACGCGCAAGCGAGGTTTACTAGCCTGCCTCGCGCAAGCAAATAAATTTTCTTCCCGTTTTTCAACGTGAATTCTTCAACTTCCGGGCGAATCACGCGTTTCTTGACCGTCATTTCGTTCAACTGCTTGACGTTGATTTCAACGTCGAAGTGGCCTGTGTTAGCTAGGATCGCGCCGTTTTTCATTAACGGAAAGTGTTTCTTCGTAATCACGTCAATATTGCCTGTTGCGGTTACGAACACGTCTCCAATTCTCGCTGCTTCACGCATTGGCATCACGCGGTAGCCGCTCATGTAAGCTTCCAACGCCTTCATCGCGTCAACTTCAGTGATTATCACGTTAGAACCCATTCCACGCGCACGGTCAGCCAACCCGCGCCCACAGTACCCGAAGCCTGCAATCACAAAGTTTTTGCCTGCAAGCAACACGTCAGTAGCACGAAGAATGCCGTCAATCGTAGACTGGCCTGTGCCGCGAACGTTGTCCAAGAGCCTCTTCGTCGGAGTGTCGTTTACAGCGATTACGGGGTACTCTAGCGCTCCATCCCGCGCCATCGCGCGCAAGCGAATCACGCCCGTAGTTGTTTCTTCTTGCCCTCCAATCATGTCCGGCAACAACTCGCGTCTTTTCGAGTGGATGGTGGAAATCAAGTCTGCGCCGTCATCAAGCGAAACGTGTGGCTTGACGTCAAGCGCTTTGTTCAAACACCAGTAATACTCTTTCTTCGAAACACCTCGCCACGCGAACACGCTAACGCCTTCGCGCGCGAGAGCTGCTGCAACGTCGTCTTGAGTGCTTAACGGGTTCGACCCGCAGAGCGCTACTTCCGCTCCCCCGTCACGCAAGGTTTCCATTAAAACAGCTGTTTCCTTGGTCACGTGCAAGCACGCGGCGATTCGAATTCCGCGCAACGGTTTTTCTTTACGGAAGCGCTCGCGTATCTTCATCAAAACAGGCATTTGCGAACGCGCCCACTCGATTTTCTTGAATCCTTCGTTCGCTAGCTTCAAATCACGCACTTTAAACTTCAAGTTGAATCCCTCCAGTAAAATCTTCTCTAAAAAAACAGTGAAATTCGTTTGCAATCGTGTTTGCAATTCAATAATGTGAAGCACGTTAAAAAAACCTCGCTTTTTCCAGCAAGCGCGTTCGCGCACGAATTCTTTAATCGCGTCGAAGGCGGCTTCGAGGACGCGTTCTTCAGGTAGGAAAACGATTCTGAAGTGCTTCGCGTCTTGCGGTTCGTGGAAGCCTTCTCTCCAGACGTTCAGAACGCCTTTCTCGCGCAGCAACTGCAAAAACGAATTCCTTGTCAGTTTTTCAAGGGCCTGCATTTATGCGCGGGAACGCGTAGAACGCGCCTTCTGGTTTTGTGTAGCTCAAGCCAGGTATCTCGTTGAGGCGTTTGTGGGTCAAGTCGCGGCGTTTGCGTAATTTCGCGAGCGCCTGTTTTTCTTCAGGGTTTTCTTTGGCGAGCGCGTGAGGGCGGCTTTGTGTTGGAGCGTGGAAACCGCCAGGCAGGCGAGAGAACACCTAGACGCGAACGTGTTGTGCTTGGGAGGGCGGGTAAAGCTTTTGGACGCGCCTTCCAACATTTTGAAAGCGTTTTTGGAAACTGGTTTCAACGCGAGGGAAGAAAAGTATTCGAGGCGGGTTAGGAAGATACGAAGCGGGTTAGTGTTTCGGTGCTTTCAGTGGAACGCGGAAAGCTCCGCGAGACTCGCCAAAGCGCTTGAAAAAGCTGGAGTGAACGAAGTCCACTTCGATTACATGGACGGCTGTTTCGTGGAAAACAAGACCGGCGGAGTCGAATTGATTAAAGAGTACGTCGAGCACGCGCGCATTCCCACTTCAGCGCACTTGATGGCTTTCAAGCCCGAGAAACTAATCAAAAAATTCGAGAAAGCAGGCGTCAAGGAAATCACCGTCCGCCACGAAGCCTTTTTAAACAACAACGCGCTGGAAGACTGCTTGAAACGCATAAGCGTGAAAAAAGGAGTTGCAATCAACCCCAACGCTCCCGTAACTGCAGTAGCCCACTTGGCAAACAAAATGGACTCCATAATGAGCGTCTTTCCAGGAAAAGGCGGTCAAGAGTTCATGGAAAGCGCGCTAGACAAAATACGCGAAGCCAAACGCGCCGGCTTCAAACACATTATAGCCGACGCTGCGTGACCAACGCGCAGGCGAAAAGAACGCGCGACGCAGGAGCGCACGCCCTCGTCTCCGGCAGCTATTTAATAAAAAACCTGCACGCTGACACTGTCAAAAAACTCAAAAGCCAATAGTTGAACGCAGATGTGGTGTTAGTTTCGCAAGATGGAAAAAAGCCTTAATTTCAGTAAGTTAGAATTGCGATTCGGCAACCTGTCGCTCACGATACTGGCCTTCACGCTGGCTTGCGTAGTGGTTTTTATTTTGTTGAATGCGCCGAACGGCGGTTTTCTGCCGGACTACTGGAGGAACGTATTAAGTCAGACTCCAAGCAACCCGCTTGGAATCTTGACCGGCAACTTCATTCACGGCTATGCGGACCACTTTGTCTACAACGCCGTTTTCTTAATCGCCATCTTGATTCTTGCTCTTGTTTGTGAACGCGCTTTCCAGAGCTTGAGAAACGCAAGCCCGTTTTGGCTCATCCTGCCGACCCTGCTGGCTTGCCTTACAGAATTCGGGCTGCAGTATGTCATTTTCGCGCTGAAAACCGCGCCCAGCAACAGCGTGGGCTCCTCAACATTCATCCTTACGGCTACAGGCTTTCTAACGCCCTTCTTCGCAAAGGAATTCTACCGCTCGTGCATAAAAAAACGAATGAGTGCCGTCAAGTTCGTCGGATATTTCTTGCTATTGGGCTTGGTTGCCGCGTTGGTTTTCATCGGTCTAGCGTCAGCAGTCTCGTCAATAAGGTTGGAGCCAAACTTTCTAGGCAACTACGCGCATATCGTCGGATTGCTGTACGGTTTTGCAGCAGCATACTGGTATTCCCAGGCCACATAAATTTAAAGAGTTTCTGCATAAGTTTGTTAGGTGAGCGCGTGCCTCTTTATTCTTATTCTCGGTTGAGCACTTTCGAGTCTTGTCCGTTGAAGTATAAGTTTCATTACGTTGAAAAGATGTCGCCTGAAGAAGAACTGGAGGGAATAGAAGCTTTCTTGGGCAGCCGCGTGCACGAGACGTTTGAGAAGCTTTACTTCAGCAAGAAGCTAGCGAAAATCTTGCCTCTTGAAGCGGTTCTCGAGTTTTTTGAGAGGAAGTGGCGGGAGAATTGGCATGAGGGCGTTCAAGTGGTTCGTGAGGGTTTTGAGCCGGTTGATTACTTTAACTTAGGCAAGAGGATGGTTAAGGATTATTACGAGCGGGTTTTCGTTAATGATGATTCGACTACGATCGCGTTGGAAAAGCGTGTTGAAGTCGATTTGGGTGACGGCTACAAACTCCAGGGTTATATAGACCGTTTGGCTTGCTCGAAAAACGGGTTTTACGAGATTCACGATTACAAAACCAGCGGTTACTTGCCGCCGCAGCGGTACGTGGACGCAGACCGGCAGCTGGCGTTATACCAAATTGGTGTTCAAAACGATTATAAGGACGCTAAGAAAGTCAAGCTAATCTGGCATTACACCGCCTTCAACAAAGACCTCGAGTCCAAGCGGACTAAGAAGGACATTGCGCGCGTGAAGAAAGAAACCATTGCAGTAATAAAGCAGATAGAACGGGCTTTGGAGAAGAACAAGTTTCCGCCATCCAAAAGCGAGTTGTGCGACTGGTGCGGCTTCCGCTCGCTCTGCCCGCTCTGGAAGCACGTCATCAGAGCAGAGTTAATGACTGAAAACGAGTTTCTGCGCGATTCAGGCGTGCAACTAGCTTCGAAGTATGCCGAGTGGAAGGCGAAAGAGCGAGAAGTCGGCGACAAGTTAAGCCAGTTGAAGGAAGCGATTGTTGCTTTCGCGAAGAAGGAAGGCGTTGAAGTCATCGTCGGGAAAGACTGCAAAATAAGCGTAAAAATCGCTAAAGTCGAGCGCCTGCCGCCGAAAGGCAGTAAAGAACGCGAGGCGCTCGAAGAGCTTTTGAAAAAAAGCGGCAAGTGGCTGCAAGTATCCGACTTAAGTCAAGCCTTGCTGAACAAAGCCTTGGAAGAAAATATTTTTGACGAGAAAACCGTGAAAATAATCGAAAAATTACAGAAAATAGAAGAAGAAAGCAGAGTAACCGTAAGCGGATTATCAGCTTGATAATCGCATCTTAAAATTCACCGGCAGGCAGGTCTGCCTAGGTTTTTAAACACGTTTTTTGCTATTCTATACATCTAAAAATATTTTTACTATCATGTGGTTGTTATGCAACAGCAATCAGAAATTTATCCAGAAATCATTCCCACTAAACTACTGAGAAACAAGTTAATTCCAGCTACTAATTTGAAAAGAATATTAAATAATATTCGAAACTATCTGGCTGGAAATGCAAAAGGAATGACTCGTGATGAAGCGCTTACGCGCGAGACAATAAATTTGCTTTTTTGTAAAATCTTTGATGAACTGCATACTCCCAAAAATGAATTAGTATCGTTTAGAGTTGAAGTTGGCGACGAAGCTAAAGATGTAAAGAAGAGACTTGACCTTATTTTCCAAAAGGTTAAACAGGAATATCCCGAAATTTTTAGTTATGCTGATAAAATAAATCTAGATGAAAAATGTATCGCATACGTAGTTAGTGAATTGCAGCAATATTCTATTATTGATGCTTCAAGAGAGGTTGTAGGTGAAGCGTTTGAAGCATTCATCTCGCCAGCTCTTAGAGGTGGAGAAGGACAATTCTTTACACCTAAAAATATTGTTGAGGCCGTAGTCGATTTAATAGATCCGAAGCCTGAGGAAAAAATAATTGATCCTGCCTGCGGCAGCGGAGCTTTTTTGACGGTTTCTCTTGATAAAATTGGAAAAAAAATTCGAATGGAGAGGTATCTAGATATAGCTTCGAAACAAATTAGAGGTATAGAAAAAGATACTTTTTTAGCAAAAGTTGCAAGAGCTTACTTAGCTATTCTTGGAAATGGTAAAAACTGTATTTTTTGCGAGAATAGCCTTGACTACAACTCTTGGCAGAAAAATACTAGGGACAAAATTAAATTAGGAGAATTCGATGTAGTAATAACAAATCCGCCTTTCGGTTCTAAAATCCCAATAGAAGATAAAACTATACTATCAAATTTTGAGTTAGGATATAAATGGGAACAAAATGAAGATGGAAAATGGCTTAAGACAAATAATTTGCGCGCGTACCAACCGCCGCAAATACTATTTGTAGAGTTAGCACTGAAGTTATTAAAACCTGGCGGACGGGCTGGAATAGTTTTGCCCGATGGACTTTTTGGTAATAATTCAGATGGCTATGTTAGACAATTTTTATTGGAAAACACAAAAATAATCGCAATAATAGATTGCCCTCCTGAAGCTTTTCAACCGAGTACCGCAACGAAAACAACCGTAATTATTTTCGAAAAGAAAATTACTAGTGAAAATTACCCCGTTTTTATGTCTATAGTCGAAAAGTGTGGGCATGATAGGCGCGGCAGAGAAATTTGCGAAGATGAATTCCCGCTAGTACAAAAAAAGTTTAAAGAAAAACAAATCGATTCTTCCAAAAGTCACGATCGGCTCGGCTTTTATGTTCCAGTCTTGGAACTTAAAAATGGCGAAAAGATACTGGCGCCCAGATATTATGATCCGGCAATAAAATATGAATTAGATAAACTACAAAAAAGCGGTAAATATCTGCTGAAAACCGTCGGTGAATTAGTTGAAGAAAAAGAATTAGAAATAAAACGCGGAAATGAAGTTGGGTCGGACAAATATGGCACTGGCGATATACCTTTTGTTCGAACTTCAGACATATCTAATTGGGAAATTAGATATAACCCCGAAACTAGTGTTGATGAAGATACCTATTTAGAATATTCTAAATCGCAGGATATTAGAGATGAAGATTTACTTTTTGTTAATGATGGCGGCAGGATGGTTGGTGAGGTAGCTTTAAAGACTAAATTTGATGCGCGATTACTAATTCAGAGTCACATCCGGAGGATTAGAGTAACCAAAAAATTGCTAACCCCCTACCTTCTCTTGGCTATACTAAAAATGCCAATCGTTAGAAAGCAAATAGTATCAAAAGTCTTCGTTCAATCTACAATTCCTTCCTTAGGAAATCGGCTTTTGGAAGTAGTACTCCCAATCCCGAAAGATGCTAAGCTCAGAGAGCAAATATCCGAGTCTATAAAAGAATTAGTGCTGCAAAGGGCGGTAGCAAAGAAAAAGATTCATGAGTATCTAGCAACAGAATCTCTTACCCCCTAGAATCCCAATCTATTTTTGCTTTTTCTTGTGAGTTTACGACCTCTTTTAGAAATGGAATCCGCTCCTTTATCTCAAATTCGCCCTGAGCATAATTGCATGTACGGTGTATCCAAAAAGCATTTCTGGCAGTATGAGTGCTTAGTTGCCTTTTTCCTCTAAATTCGTAATGGCCAAAACTAATCGAGAACGGATCGTTTCTACCATTTCTGAAAAAATCTATTAGTCTTATTTTTCTGAGGCAGAATGGACAAGTTGAACGCGGCAATTCTTTTTCTAAAAAGTGTGAGATTTTTTTACCCATCAGAGCGGAACAATTTTTCTTTATTTTTTCTATTTTATCTGCATACGCCATCAATTTGCCTTTTTCTTTTAAATCATCTTCTAAAATATCCAAGAGTAAATAGGTTAGTTTTGCACCAACCTTGTGGCATTCGTCGAAATCGCCGTATTCTGAATGGAGTTTATCTAGTTTCCACCTTGCTCTTCGGTCACCGCCTTTGCAGAATGCAGCTAATTCGATTTTTCCTAAGACATCCTCTAATTTTATATGATACGCGTCATCAGAACAAAATGAGTCTAGCAATTCAATTGCCGCATTATAATCTTTTGAGTAAAATAATCTAAATTCTGAACTTTTTCCGCTCCCATCTTGATATTTTAGATTAACAAAAGTAAAAAGACCTTCAGTAGTTCCGTTATAATCTTTTTTTATTTTATTTAATTCTTCTATAGAATCTATTAGAATTGAACTTGTTTGACCAGGATGTAGTATTTTTATTAGATAATTTATTACAAATTTATAATCTTTTGAATGTAATCTCTCTTTATTTGCAGAAAGGGATGTGTTAAGCATTTGCATTATCTCTGCGCGTTCATCTCTGTTAATATTGCTGGCGCCCTTACCTTCAAATACTTCCAATGTATTTTCAAATAAGTTGTCCCAACGCGAATCTGGTTCTGTGTCTTTATTATATATACCGCCAAAAGTATGCCAACCCATCTTTCACACCATCTTAGCATCGGAGTGTTAGTATATCATTGCCAAATAGTATGAACCGTCACCGCTTATTTATGCAAGTATACTTTATTGTTTACTTTTACTACCACTATTTAAGCAAGCTGCTTGCCTTAAAGTAATGCTTGTATAATTAATATCATGTTTATGCTCTACTAACGAGTGTTTGGTATCTATGAATCGAAAAGATCTGAGTGATTTATTGGTGGTTGCGGGGCTTCTCCTTTTAGGTAAAGTAATATTCGATGCACTGAAAACACATCGTTGTCCTCGTTGTAATTATCCTGTGGATAAAACTGACCTCTACTGTCCTAATTGTGCCCAGCCGTTAGATTGGAGAGGAAAATAATGACTAAAGGAAGAAGTCCAAAACATTACGCTCTTGAAGCAAAAGAGAGAATAAAATTCTCTGATACTATTGAACTTAACTTAAAAAAGCCCATAGATGTGCCTGCAAACTGGAAAACAATATGCGCTTCAATAATAGTTTCAGTAATACCTACATTCGTAGCTCTTATCTTAGCTGTTTCGGGGACAAAATTAGTTTGGGAATACGCCTTGATTTTATTAGGAAATCTGCCATCCCCAGTTGAAAAATTGGCTCTCGATTATAGTCTAACTATTTTTGCTGGCAGTGCAATCTTTTTGCTACTATACCTTAGAAGCATGCGAGAAACTGTAAATCATTTATTTAATCTTAAACCAGTAGTACCAATAGACGAAAAAAGGTGATTTTATGGCTTCAAATAAAAGTATGGTTAATGCACTAAAGCGAATGGATGAATTAATACGAGAATTAAATGCGTGGAGAAAAGTCTTAAGACTCCATATCGGCGCTCAAAAAAGGCAACACGGAAAAGATTGGAATGATTATTATACCTATAACCCTAAAACTGGCAGATGTAACAGAATTTATAAATAAACTAACTTTTTGTTTAACAAGAAACTCGTCTTCTTCGCGATTCTATTTAAATAGTTTACGTGCTAGCAATAGGTTTTTATTGTTTTTATGTTCTATACTATTGAAGGAAGGCTTCTTTTCGGGAGTTTCCTTCAAATTCTTTGGTTTTTCTGCGGCGCCTTTTTTTTCGCCTAGCGCCGTTTTTCAATTGGTTTTCCACATGTTTGGCTTAGCGTTTGAGGCTGACTATGAGCCCTCTCGGGCTTTCTTTTCGCTTGTGTGCTTGTTGCCTGATTCTGCTGGAATTGTTTCTTCTAGCTTTGATTCTGCGTACTGGAACTACTGAAGAGACGGTTGTTGACGTTGCTCTGCAGCTTTTGAAAAAGAATGACGGCAACCTAGTCTCGCTTTTCTCGTCGAGTTTGAGTGAATTGCAGCAGACTAACGGCATTGGCTTGGCTAAAGCAGCCCAGATTCAAGCTTGCTTCGAATTGGGAAAACGCTTTGCGGCTGTAAAGCAAAACAACGGCGGGTTTGTTCGAACTGATAAGGATGTGGCGGAGTTGTTGATTCCGGAAATGCGTTTTCTCGACAAGGAAGTATTCAAAGTTGTAATGCTCGACTCGAGAAACAAGATAATCAAGATTCAAAACATTTCAATCGGGACGCTTAATGAAGGCATCATGCATCCGCGCGAAGTGTTCAAAATGGCGTTGAAAGAATCGGCAGCTGCAGTAATTTTAGTGCACAATCATCCATCCGGCGATCCCACCCCTAGCACAGCTGATATCGAAACTACGCAAAAAATCGTTGAAGCTGGCAAGCTGATTGGCATAAAGGTTCAAGATCACCTAATAATCGGCGGCGGAAACTATGCCAGCATGAAAGTCAACGGACTTTTCTAGGATGTAAATTCGATTAGGAGATAAGCTTATTTTTAACCCTCAATCAATACTATATAAAGGGGGTCTCAAGTCTTGCTAACCGAAGCTGAAACACGAAAAAGGATAGACGCGTTTCTCGAAGCTAGTGGCTGGAAGGTAGTGCCCTTCGAAGAAAACGCAGATTACTCACAGTACCTGGCTTGCGCGATAGCTGAATACCCTACAGAATCCGGTCCAGTCGATTATCTTCTCGTGGTTAAAGGCGGTTTTATAGCAGTTGTTGAAGCGAAAAAAGAGAGTTTAGGCATTCAAAACGTGCTTTCTCAAGCGCTTCGATACGCTAAAGGTATTAAACCACCTCGCTTCGGCGAATTTGGCGTGGCATTCGCGTATTCCACTAACGGCACCGAATTTTGGTTTCAAGACCTCCGCAAAGAAAAAAGCGTTTCTCGGCGCGTGTTCAAATTTCACACGCCAATCGGCTTGCAAGAAATGCTTTCGAACAAACAGGAAGACGGACTTAAGTGGATGCGCGCGAACATTACGCCGCATCCTAAAGCAAGGTATTACCAAACCGAGGCTGTCAATGCAATCGAAGATGCTTTGAACAAGGGAAAGCGTCAAATGCTGCTCGTGATGGCTACTGGAACTGGCAAGACTTTCAACATGGTTTTGCAAATCCACCGCTTGATGGAATCTGGCTACGCTCGGCGTATTCTGTTTCTAGTAGACCGACGCGCTTTAGTGGCTCAAGCAGTCCGCGAGTTCTCCACCTTCGAGATACGCCCGGGTTTAAAGTTCGATAAGGCTTACGAGGTTTACAGTCAAAAGTTTAAGCGCGAGGATTTTGATGAAGAAAAGTTTAACCCAAAAATTCTTCCAACTAATTACTTGACCAACCCGAAACCAGGACATGCGTTTGTTTACGTTTGCACAATCCAGCGCATGCGTATCAACCTCTTCGGTAAGGAAGGCGCTTTTGAGGAGGAAGAAGGCGATTTTTCGGACGAAGCAGACTTGCCTAAGCTCGACATTCCAATCCACGCTTTCGACCTTGTAATTGCTGACGAGTGTCACCGCGGTTATACTGCTACTGAAATAAGCAAATGGCGTGAAGTCCTAGATTACTTCGACGCTGTAAAAATAGGTTTGACTGCAACTCCTGCAGCGCACACTAAAGCCTACTTTAACGACATAATCTACCGCTATGGTTACGAGCAAGCGGTGAAAGACGGTTACCTCGTTGATTACGATGTTGTTACAATCAATTCTAAAGTGAAGATGAAGGGCTTGTTCTTGAAAGAAAACGAGTTAGTCGGAGTAATTGACACGGAAAAAGGCATTGAAAAGCTAGACCGCATTGAAGACGAGCGAGAGTTTGACAGTACTAAAATCGAGCGCGAAATTACTTCGCCCGATTCGACTAAGAAAATCGTTAAAGAGTTTTCTAAACACGCGCTAGAACAAGAAAAGGAACTCGGCCACTTTCCTAAAACTCTAATATTCGCTACGAACGACTTGCCGCAAGTCTCGCACGCCGACCGCCTAGTCAAAGCTTTGCGTGAAGAGTTTAATCGCGGCGATTCTTTCGTTCAGAAAATCACTGGCAGTCCTACTGTAGATCGGCCGCTGCAGAAAATACGCGAGTTCCGCAATCGCCCCGAACCGGCGGTGGTCGTTACGGTGGACATGCTTTCTACTGGCGTTGACATTCCCGCGCTCGAGAACATAATATTTTTGCGTCCAGTAAAATCGAGGATTTTGTTTGCTCAAATGCTCGGTCGAGGCACTAGGCGGTGCGACGCGATAAACAAAACGCACTTTACCGTATTTGATTGCTTCGGGGGCTCGTTATTGGAATACTTTGACAAAACGACTGATTTTACTATCGAACCGCCTGATAAGCCGTCACGCTCTATCCGAGAAGTAATTCAAGACATTTATCACAATAAAGATCGCGCTTATAACGTTCGTTGTCTAGTAAAGAGGCTTCAGCGAATTTCTAAAAACATGAGTGGAGAGTCCCTGGAAGACTTCGCGCAATACATTCCACATGGCGACGTTGGCCAGTTTGCTCAAGCGCTTCCGCAAGCGCTTGAAAAGAATTTTGCAGAAACCATCACCCTTCTAAGAAATAAAGGTTTTCAAAAATTGTTGGAAAACTACCAGCGCAGGCCAAAAAGTTTTCTCGTAGCATATGAAACCCAAGACGAGGTTTCCTCGCAATACGCTTTCCGCATTGCCGACGCGGAAATAAAGCCCGAAGATTACATCAAAGCATTCGAAAAATTTGTTAAAGAAAATCCGGAGAAAATCGAGGCGATAAAAATACTATTAAATCGGCCGAAAGAGTGGGGTACCGAAGCTTTGTTCGACTTGCGAACTAAGCTAGCCAAAACGCCTTACAAGTTTACCGAAGACCGGCTTCGCAAAGCGTATCATAACGAGCTTGCAGACATCATTTCGATAATCAAGCACGCTGCCAAAAGCGAACCGCTGCTTAGCGCTCAAGAGCGCGTGGAGAAGGCAATGGAGCACTTGACGAAGGGAAATAAATTCACTAAAGAACAAGAAAAATGGCTTGAATTAATCAAAGACCATTTGATAGTCAACCTGGCCATTGACGAGAAAGACTTGCAGACTATTCCGATATTTACGCGTGAAGGCGGGTTAAAGCGGGCTGACAAGGACTTCAACGGTACTCTGCACTCTTTGCTTAGGAAGGTTAACGAGGAGATAGCGAAATGACGGACGTAGTGCAGAAATTGTGGGGTTTTTGTCACGTTCTCCGCCATGACGGCATAGACTATGGAGACTACATCGAGCAGATAACGTACCTGCTTTTCTTGAAGATGGCTGAAGAACGCGGCTTGCCGATTCCAAAGAAGTACTCTTGGGCTTCCCTGCGAGAAAAGTCTGGGTCCGAACTGTTAGATCATTACGTGGATGCCTTGCGGGCTCTCGGTAAAGAGCAAGGCTTGCTCGGCCAAATTTATTCAGGCGCTCTCTCGCGATTCCGAACGCCTGCAAATCTGAAAAAATTAATTGAATTGATTGACGAAACGGATTGGACTGCGTTGAAGGTGGACGTCAAGGCAGCTGTTTACGAGGGATTGCTTGAAAAGTCGGCTGCTGAAGGCAAGAAAGGTGCCGGACAATATTTCACGCCCAGAATTCTAATCGATTCGATTGTTCGCATAATGAAGCCAGACCCGCGCAAGAAAAAAGAATTTACTATTCACGACCCTGCTGCTGGAACTGGCGGTTTCCTAATTTCGGCGTATGAATGGCTGATGAAAGAAAGCAAGGGCGTCATTGACCGGAGTGACGTGGAGAGAATAACAAAAAAAACTTATTCTGGTCAAGAGCTTGTAGCCCGGCCGCATACGTTGTGTTTAATGAATTTGTATCTTCACGGGCTTGAAAGCGAAATTTATTTGGGGGACTCTATTTACGAGCCTGACCGTGGAAAGCGTTTTGACGTAATACTCACGAACCCACCTTTTGGGACTAAGGGAGCTAATCAAGCGCCAGACCGTGATGATTTTACGGTTTCAACGAGCAACAAGCAACTCAACTTTGTGCAGCACGTTCTAACAATCCTCAAGCCCGGCGGGCGAGCCGCCATCGTAGTGCCCGACAATGTGTTGTTTGAGGAAAAGGCGGCTGAAGTTTTCGAGATTTTAATGAAGGATTGTAATGTTCACACGGTTTTGCGTCTTCCTAATGGCACTTTTTCGCCTTACTCGCCGGGCGTGAAGGCAAACGTCTTGTTTTTCACGAAAGGCATGCCTACTGAGAAAACGTGGATTTTTGACGCGCGGACGAACGTTCCGTCAATCACGAAGAAAGACCGCCCGCTTTCACCGAAACATTTCGAAGAGTTCGAGAAAGCGTATGGTAGCGACCCTAATGGCATTTCGAAACGCGTCGAGTCTGAGCGCTTCAAGTGTTTCACTCATGAAGAGATTCGCGATAGGGGTTATCACTTGGATATCAAGTGGTTGAAGAGTGAGGAACTTGATGAAGATGCTGATTTGGAGCCCGAAGCGCTTATCGAGGCGATTAAGGAAAGCGAGCACAAGATTCACGACCACTTGGAAAAAATACAAGAAGTGTTGGAAAATGGCATCTGAAAAAACTGAAGCTAAATATTACGAGCCCATTAAACTATCGCTGGAAGAATTATTTAAAAAAAAATTTGGTAACTGCCATCTTGAAATATCTGCGAAGGGAATTTTTAGTAATACTCTAAAGCAGAGAATTTCGCAATTTACGGAAATCGTTTTTTACTTTCTTCAAACTAATCGGCCAGATATTGCTGGGTTTGTTGAAGAAGGCGAACTGAAGATGACCTATTCGATAGTAGCAGAAGTAAAGGATGAAACAATAAACTTAGACCACATTTATCAAACGCGCAGGTATGCGGAATTGCTTAATTCAAAATACTCTTTTCTTATTTCCACCAAAGAAATTCCAGAGGAAGTCAAACGGCTATCTAAAACTGTTTTCAAACTACTAGCTGGCGGGTATGGCTATGAAAAGCTTACACTAGTTCAATTCGATCCGCGAACTAGTCAATTTGTAGAGTGGTTCGAAGACAATCTTTTTGAAGGCGAATAAAATGCCCGACAAACAAGAATTGCCTGAAGGCTGGGAAATAACTCTGTTAAAAAACGTATTTGTTCCAGTTAAAGGTCGCAAACCTAAACGATTATTCAAAGAAAAACAGAGTGGAAGTTTTCCCTACATTTTAATAAGTTCTTTTGGAATTGACAACCATACATATTATACTGATGATTCAACTTGTCCTAGCTGTTCTAAAGAAGACACGCTATTAGTTTGGGATGGTGCTCGCGCAGGCTTATCGTCGATTGGAAGTGAAGGAGTTATTGGTTCAACTATTGTGGCTTTGAAACCAAAAAAGGAGCTTATTGAGCCAAAGTACCTGTATTACTTTGTTTCAACTTTATTTGACGAATTTAACTCTGAAACAAGAGGAACTGGAATTCCGCACTTGCAAAAAGAAAAAGTTTATTCCAAAAAGATTCCTTTGCCGCCGCTTTCTGTTCAGCGTAAGATTGTTGCTAAGCTTGACGCTTTCTTTAAGGAATACAATGAAGCGAAAAAACAGCACGAGTTGGCGAAAGCAAAGAGCGAGAAAATAATGCAAGCCGCGATAAGCAAACTAATTCCGAATCCAGAAGAAGAATTGCCTAAAGGCTGGGAAATAAAAACGCTAGATGAACTATCGCTTCTAAAGCAATATGGATATACTTGTGCGGCAGAAAAAGTGCCTAATGGCCCAAGACTTCTGCGAATTACAGATATGAATGATGCTGGCGGTTTTAAGATTGAACCCAAAGTCTATTCTAATTTAAAATCTAAGGAAGCAAGAAATTACTTATTGGAAAAGGGTGATTTGTTAATAGCGAGAACTGGGGAACCTGGGAAAGCGAGTTTGTTCGAGTTGGATGAACTCGCGATATTCGCTTCTTACTTGATACGCTTTCGAATCAATCCCGAAAAAGCACTACCTAAATTTGTCGCATTCTATCTGCAAACACAGGACTATTTTGACCAAATTCTTGAAAAGACAACTGAAACAACCCAAAAAAATGTTAACGCTACAAAGTTAGGGCAAGTAATAATACCTACGCCGCCACTTCATGTTCAGCGTAAGATTGTCGCTAAGCTTGATATCATTCACCAGAAAGCAAAAGGAATAAGCGAGGAATACACGCGTAAAGAACATGCCCTTAACTTGTTACCTAACGCTATTTTGAGGAAAGCGTTTAAGGGCGAGTTAGTTTAGTTAGTTTTGTAAAGATTAAACTACGCATTCATGTTCGCAAGCAAGGTGGTAGTTTCGAAACGATTACAAAAACCTGGTTTACGTTTTTACCTGCAGGGCTAGCCGATTTAGCACCATGGTTGTTTGGTTTTCCAGACCTCATAACCACCCTAATTTAGGTCCTTAACCGCTTTGAAGCCGCGTTTAACAATTCAGTCGCACAAGATGCAATTCAAAGTGGAATAAATGCTCTAAGAATTTTACGCAATTATTGTTTGCTTCAGCTTACATCATAAGCCGAGCCATTCGAGGAAATTTTCGAGGAGTTCTGCCGCTTCGTCGAAAATCGATTGGGGCTTGCGGCGAGCGCGTATGGTAATGCGCACGTCGCCAGCGT
>JBBIMI010000019.1:0-16853 GCA_037444485.1 Microcaldota archaeon | reverse complement strand
CTAAGGAGGCATTATAATCGCAAAGAATTTAGGGCTAATTCATCCCACGACTGAACTCGTGGGATTTCTCAGCCAAAGGGATTAAACCACCGCCGCGCCAAACAAAGCAAATCAGGCTGCCGTTAAACAAGCTTAAGACAACCGCCATGCCCAAAACTACAATACGATATTATATAAGCATTTCGTTTTAAAAGACTACAAAAAAATAGTCTATACTTCGATAGTGTTTGTGCCGTTCTGGTTTTTACGTAAGTTCGCCCAGCTTAACGATTCGCTTGCCTTGCAGCGCCGTCGTCTTTGCAAAAACCGCGTGCGGCACGAGTTCAAAGAAAACGTCGGCCTTGCTTAAGTCGTCCTCGCTCGCTTCCTTCACGCCCAAGCGCGCGAGGGCTTCGCTGCCAACCAGCGGGTCAAAAACACGTACATCCAAAATTTTTTTCGCGACGAGCTTGTACACTTCGAGCGCGGGCGAGTAGGCAGTCTCGTGCGTGTCCGGCCTGAAGGCGATTCCGAGAAGCACGACGCGTTTGGCTTTGTGCTTTCGCGCGGCTTCGAGTATCTTCTCCGCAACCAGCGCGGGTCGCGAGTCGTTCACTTCGCGCGCGGTTTTCGCGAGTTTGGCTTCCACCCCAACGCGCTTGCAGTCGTGAATCAGGAAGTAAGGGTCGACTGGAAGACAGTTGCCGCCCACCCCGATGCCGGGCTCTGGAATGCTGACGCCGGGAATCAAGCGCGCGAACTTGATGACTTCATGCACGTCGATGCCTAGTTTTCCGCAGTAAGTAGCGAGTTCGTTCACAGCGGCGATTGTAATGTCTCTGTAAATGTTGGTGTAAAGTTTTTCGAGTTCCGCGACTTTGCATGACGACGCGAGCAGCGTTTTAAAGCCAGTTTGCTTGAAAAAGAGTTCCGCAAGCTCGCGCGCTTCGGGCGTGACGCCCGCCACTACGCGCTCGTATTCCTTCAAGTCTCTAAACATTCTGCCTGCCTTGCCTTGAATCGGCACGTACGCGAGCAGAAAATCTTTACCATGCTTTAAACCCCGCGATTCGAGCGCGTTGAGAACGAGTCCTTCAGTAACGCCGGGCGTGACGTTGCTTTCGAAAACCACGAGCGTGTTCGGGTGAAGGTATTTGCTTGCTTCCAGAAAAGCTTTTTCGACTATCGAATAATCGACTTGCTTGCTGGGCGTGATTATTGTTGGAACCGCGCAGAGCACCACGTCCGCGTTCGCGATTTGCGCGTAATCCGTCGTAGCGCGGAAACGCGTTTTCACGCGCGCCAGCGCTTCTTCAGCGCCCGGCTCGAAGTAAGGAATCTTGCCTGCGTTCACCGCGTCGACAACGCGCTTGTTGACGTCTATTCCGGTTACTGTAAAGCCGGCTTCGGCCATGAAAAGCGCTGAAGGCAAGCCCATCTTGCCTAGTCCCACGAACGCCACTCGCGCGGTCTTGTCGAGAATTTTCTTTTTTAACGAATCGAATTGAGTCAATCTAATCAACCGCAAAATTGCTTCAGAATGCTTCAGAAACAGTTTTTAATGTGGCAGTTTTTATATAGCTCTAATATGGTTTACTCTGCTTAAAACTCTTTCTTCGCGCGGAAGGGGCGCGCGCCGTTCGCATCCGCCGCGCAAACCAACGAATTCACGCTGGTATTTCGCCGTGTTTTCGCTGCTAGCGCCGAGAACGACCCGCGACGTTGCCTTACTAGGAAATCTTCACGGGTCACTATCCCGCGCGCGCCCAAGCAAGCAACTATACATGCGCGCCTCCTTTTTAAAGGTTTCGGTTGACTTCACTTTTTCGCTAGCGTTTTTTTGGCGTGCGCGCGAAAAAAACTCGATCCCGCGAGTTTCAAACGCGACGTTGTTGAAGGCATCCTATCATGCGCGTGCGGGCGCTGGTTTCCAGTAATCAACTCGATTCCGCTCTTGCTTTCAGACGACTTGTTCGACGAGTTCGTAGGCAAGCACAAAGAGTTTCTGGAAAAGCACGCGAACCGCTTGCCCAAAAAAATGCGTCGC
Source organism: Microcaldota archaeon (assembly GCA_037444485.1). Lineage (GTDB taxonomy): Archaea > Micrarchaeota > Micrarchaeia > Norongarragalinales > Norongarragalinaceae > JBBIMI01. The sequence goes on along the minus strand of JBBIMI010000019.1, from coordinate 14,827 downwards.
GTAACGCTGGCAAGCTCAACCCACCAGTTGAAGACCGGCGCGAGCTTCGGATTCCAGTGGAAAACCTTCCGCGAAATGCATCCAGAATACGAAAAAAACTTTTTGAACTACGTGCACCCGCTCAAACCAGCGTTCTTCAAAAACAAGCTCGTCCTCGACGCTGGCGCTGGCTTCGGCCGCCACTCTTTTTACGCCGCAAAGTACGGCGCCGAGGTAGTCGCGCTGGACTTGAGTGAAGCCGTCGAGGCTGCGCGCGACAACCTCGCACCCTTCGCGCTGACGCACGTAGTGCAGGCGGACTTGCTGCACCCGCCACTAAAAAAAAAGTTTGACTTCGTGTTTTCAATCGGCGTGTTACACCACTTGCCTGAGCCTGAAGGCGGCTTCCGCGCGCTGACGCGACTGCTGCGCAGCGGCGACGAGATTTTTGTTTGGGTTTACGGACGCGAAGGCCGTTTCTTCAAAACGCGCGTGATGGAAGGCATTCACGCGGTCGCCAAGCACTTGCCTTTTAAAGTGCTTTACGCGCTCTGCGTCCTGCCCGCGTTGCTCTACCATTCAGTGAATTTGTTGTACAAGTTCTTCAAGAAAATCGGGTTGAATGCCTCGCGGAGCGCTTGCCGTTCAAGTACTACGCGAATTTCCCTTTCCGCGTCAAGCACGCTGATTCGTTCGACTTTCTATCCACGCAAGTGAACAACTATTACACGCGCGAGGAATTTCTCGGTTGGTTCAAGCGCGCTGGCTTGAAGAACATTCGCGTCACTTCGTTTCTCGGCAAAAGCTGGCGCGGATTTGGAGTAAAGTCATAACAATCAGGGTAAAGTTATAACAATCAGGTGACTGCAAATCCGTGCGAGTGTAGTCACCTATGCCACCTATTGAGCCAAAAGCGCGCGATTTCAACGCTGGGCGAAACCCACAATTCCTTCTTTTTCTTGTTCAAGTATTCGAGCGCTCGCGTGAAGTCCTTCAAGTCGAACACGTCCCGCGGGTCGAAGTAAAAATTTGCATGAATCCCGTACTCGAGCGCGTAGTCGATTGCTTGCGCGAAGACGCGCGCGAACTCGCCTTTCTTGAAGTGCGCGGGGGGAGAAGCGCGGAAGCAGTGCCACGAGTCGAAGACGGGAAAGTAATGCTGGGGGCACGACATTACTGGCAGTTCAAGCAGTTTGTAAGCGCTGTCACGCGCAGCGCTTTTCAAAAAATTTTTTTTAGACGGGTGGTAGGGAAAACCATGCGAGTCGGTGCGAGTTAAATTTGTTGAACTGGAATACAAGTAACCACGGCGTTCAAGAACGTCGTAAACGCTTTGCGAATGCAAGTCGCCGAAGTGCGGGCTTCGAAAACCAACTGGCTTACAGTCGAAGAGTTTTTCGCAAACGCGTTCGAAGCCAACGATTTCTTCTTCCATGCGGCGTTCGTCAAGCTCGTTGAAAAACTCGCTGGGATTCAACAACTCGTTATTCGGGTGCGTGAGCGTGTGGTTGACGATTTCGCTTTTCGCGTCTAGAATCTTGCCGTGAATTTTCGGGAAAGCTTCAACCCACTTGCCAACGCAAGCGAAGGAAGCGCGAAAGCCGAACGAGTCGAGTTGCTCGAGAAGCTTCGGAATCGCGTGCACGTCTTCAGGATAGTCAGGGTCGAAGCTTAACGTGACTGCAGCGCGCTTGCCTTTCCACGAAACGCGTTTATTTTGCTTGTCTTCACGCTGGTAAAAGTATTTCTTGAACAATAATGGAGCTACTGTAGCCGCGAGTTTCCTCGCCGTCCTTCGCGCGACGTGCTTCAACGGTTTTAACGACATTCTACAACGCCTCTTATAACACTTTTTTCAATGCTTTACAACTTTTTTCAACGTCGTTTCTTGTTTTTTAAACTTTTTTTGCTTCGACCCCTTGTTTTTAACGTTGTTTTTTGTTGCTTGTTTTCTTACCCAGCTTTATCTTCAATCTTGTTTTGTCTTCAATCTTGTTTTAGTTTTACTTTGTTTTCGGTTGGCTGTATTTTCGGTTGACTGCAGGGCTCTTCAACAGTATTTTTGATAGTGTTCTGGCGCGTTTTTGATTAGTGCTGCGCTGATCGACCATCAAGATGATGGGGCTGCATTAATGATTCATTAATGATAGCGCCGCATTACGCTTTTAACATGCTTTTAATTTCGTTTTTCTAATTTTAGTTCTATAACACTCTTTAATGCCTTCCTGTATTTTTTTGAAAGCAAGCGCCAGTCGTATTTTTTGGCTTTCACATAACCTTTCAATGCAGTGCTTCGCGCAAGACGCTTGTCGGACAGCAGCAAATCGATTTTTTCAGTCCACTCGCTAGGCGTTCTCGCGAAAAGCGTTTCGCCGCGCGTTGCAATGCTCTTGATTTCGTAAGTCGGTGTGCAGATGGTTGGTCGCTTGAGCGCCCAGTATTCGAAGAGCTTGAGAGGACAGACGGCGTCAGTCAACTCGTTTATCTTGAAGGGAATCAGGCAAGCATCGAAAGCAGCCATCCACGCTTTCGCTTCATCGTAAGGCAAGAATTGCTTTGAAATGAAAACGTTCTTCAAATCTTTCGACTCGTTCTCCAAAAACTTTCTCTGCACTCCGTCGCCGATGAAGTAAAAGTGAACGTGCTTTAACTCGCGCACTGTAGGAATTACTGCAGCGAAGTCAACCCAATCGCCGAAGCCGCCCACGAAACCAACTGCGGGACGCTTGATTTTCTTGGGCTTGATTTTCGCGAGTTTCGCGCAGTCAACCCCGTTAGGAATCAAAATCGAGTTTTCATTGTAGCGCGACGCGATTTCGTAAAGCTTGCGCGAGCTTGCAATAATGAAATCGCTTTGTTTGAACGCTTGAACCGTTGACTTCCAAGCAACCGCGCGTTCGACCGGGTTCTTGCGGAATGCGTGCATCAAGTCAATGTAGTCGAACACGAGGGGCACGCCGGCTTTCCTCAAGTGGTTGCGTGCAAGGAAAGTGCCCCAAGGGTTGTAGAAAACACTTGCGTCCGCCCAACTCGCGAAACGCTTGGCAGCTGCGAGAAAGTGTTTCTCGCGCGCGGCTAGTTCAAGCGCGGGATTTGCAGCGCACTTGCCGCCAGGCACGAGCACCACGTTTTCCGGAATTCGCATGTCGAGGTCTTCAGTCTTGTAGTAAGAGCGGGAAGTTACAGGGTCGACCCACACGATTTTATCGAACCCTCGCTCGATAATCAAGTGCTTGAAGCGGACGACCGCGCCTTCTACGCTGGCGAATTTTCCGGCGTTGAAAACCAGGATTTTCAAATCGAATTACCTTTCAAAACCCGTTTCCAATTTTTCTTTTTAATTTCCTTTTCCGTCTTTTAATTTCCTTTTCCAATGCGTTTATAAACACAGTTTTTCGGAATGCGTTTTTCGTCGAACAAGAACGCGAGATCTACGACAGCTTTCGCGCGCGTTTTCGTCAAGTCCAGCTTCTTGTACTCGTCGTGCGCTTGAAGGAAAACGAGACAATCTGCTTTCAGCGCTTCCTCGAGCGAGACTATCTTGTCGTGCACTTTCTTCGCATTGACTTCGTTAACGTGTGGATCACTGACAATCAAATCCACGCCTTTATCGCGCAGTTCTTGCGCGATGGCGCGTGAGGGCGCTTGACGCACGTCGTCAACGTTCGGCTTGTAAGAAATTCCGAGTAAAGCGATTCGAGTGTTTTTGAGTGAGAGCCCAGCTTTTTTTAATGCGTCTTGAATCAATTCGACTGCGTGGTGCATCATTGAATCGTTTATTTGCCTGCCTAACATCATGAGCTTGGGGTGGAAGCCTGCTTGCTCGGCGCGCTTGAGGATGTAGTACGGATTATTCGGTAGGCAGTGTCCGCCTACGCCCGGGCCCGGCCAAACTTTATAAAAATTCCATTTCGTGTCGCAGGCTTCAATCACTTCCTTCACGTCAACCCCTATTTTCTCGCAGACCAACGCGATTTCATTAATGAAAGCAATGTTTAAATCGCGTTGCGTGTTTTCGACGAGCTTAACGAGTTCTGCAGTGTCCATGTCTGAAACGCGGAATATTTTCGCTTCAACTACGGACTCGTACAAGACTTGCGCTAACTCGCCTGACCGCGCGTCAACCCCGCCGACAATTCGCGGGGTAACGCGCACCGCGTGCTCGTTGTCGCCTGGATTCAAGCGTTCTGGACAATGCGCGAGGAAAAAGTGTTTTCCGCACGCGAGTTTCGACTCGCGCTCGAGAATCTGCTTTATTATCGTGTGGCAGACGCTTGGGTAAACAGTGCTTTCGAGCACTACTAGTTTTTCTTTCTTTCCGCCAGCAGCTGCGAGTCCCTTGCCGACGTCCTTGCTTGCAGCTTCAATATAACTCAAGTCCGGCTCGTTGTTTTTCGTTGGCGTGGGCACAGAAATAATTATCACGTCGCTTTTTTCTGCAGCGTTGGCGACGTCCATCGTCGCGCGCAAGCGGCCTGTCTTGAACGCGCGTGGAACGCTTTGCTCTAAAACCGGGTCTTTAATGTGGCTCTTGCCTTCATTCGTCATGCACACCACGCGTTCGCTCAAGTCCGCGATTGTAACGTCGAAACCTTTTTCAACGAATAAAACGGCGTTGGGAAGACCGACGTAACCTCCGCCGACTATGCACACCGCGGCTTTCCTCGCCTTGATTTTGTTTAATAAGTCCACTGCGACCACCTTTCCGACAAAAAAGTGACAAAAAATCTTTTAAAAATCTTTTTCCGTTTTTGTTTTCTGTTTTATTTTTTTCTTGTTGTTTTTGTTTTTGTTTTCTTTAGTTGTTTTGTTTTTGTTTTGTTTAACTGTTTTGCTGTTTTATTTTTGTTTGTTGTTTTCTGTTTTGACTTGTTTTTTGTTTTCTTTTGATTTGTCTTTGTTTTGTTTTTTTGTTTTGAGTTTTTATTTTTTGTTTTATTGGTTTATTGAATGATTTACTGCATGATTTACTGCGATAGGATTTTAATAAGTGTTTTTCGTAAAAAAATTCAGGTTTCCAAAAATGAAGGTTTTAGTTACCGGCGGAGCTGGCTTTATTGGGAGCCATCTCGCAGAAGCATTGATTGCGCAAGGACTCGGCGTCGTCGTTCTCGACAACTTGAGCGTCGGCAGACAAAACGTGCCTTTGCTTGAACGCAAGGGCGCGCGCGTCGTCGTCGGCGACGTACGCGATTACGCGCTCGTCGAAAAAATTGTTGACGGCTGTAATTCTGTTTTTCACCTTGCGGCGATGAACCGCGCGCAGAAAAGCATTACCGCACCCTTGGAAGCGAACGCTGTAAACGTCAACGGCACTCTCAACTTGCTTGAAGCTTCGCGCAGGAAAGGCGTCAAGAAATTCGTTTTCGCTTCAAGCAGCTCGGTGTACGGCGGAGGCGAAAAACCCTGCAAAGAAACGCAGACGCCGCGCCCGCTTCACCCTTACGGCGTAAGCAAACTCGCTGGCGAAGAATACTGCCGCGTTTATCACGAGCTTTACGGTTTGAAGACTACGAGCTTGCGTTACGCGAGCGTGTTCGGCCCGCGCCAGAATGCTGACATTGAATACGCTGCAGTGATACCAAAATTCGCGCGCGCGATTCTCGCCCGCAAGCCGTTGACTGTTTACGGCGACGGGAAGCAAACTCGCCAGTTTACTTTCGTCAAAGACACCGTTAACGCGACGCTGCTCGCGTGGAAGAGCGCGAAAGCGTGGGGCGAGGTTTTCAACGTTGCAAGCGGTGAAGAGACGAGCGTGAATGAACTCGTGGAAACGCTTGAAGAGCTTACGGGCTTGAAGGCGCGAGTGAAGCGCTTGAAGCCATTGCGTGGAGAACCAAAACGCAATCCGATTGACGTTTCAAAAGCAAAGCGCGTGCTTGGATTTAAACCAGAATACTCTTTCAAAAACGGATTGGCGGAAACGTTAGAGTTCTTAATGCGTTTGGCTGAGAAATCCCACGAGTTCAGTCGTGGGATGAATTAACCCTAAATTCTTTGCGATTATAATGCCTTCTTAGCGGCGCGGATGTTGCGCCGCCGGAGGCGTAAGTCATGTCTAGCGTGAGCCAGCATTGTCCGAGACAGAACGCGCGGACGGCGCATTTGCAGTAGTGCGCGAAATACTGTTTTTGAGGTGTTGAAGCTGGAAGAATTTTTAAAGGCTTGCGAAGCAAGCCTCAAGCGTGCCGCTGAACGGCACGGGATTGAGTTGCTTGAAGTCGCCGTGATGAGCGACCACGTGCACGTGGTCGCGCAGCTTCGCGCGGACGCGAGTCCTGCTCGTGCTGCCATGCTGTTGAAGGACGCGAGCGCGGGATTCGTGGTGAGCAACGCGGTTCTTCCGGAACTCTCGGTCAACGTGGACGAGTGCGTGGGGCTGATGGGCGAGGAAATCGGCTTCGAAGCGAGCGCGTTGGTTTGCGCAGAGCGTCGGGCGCGCGTGAACGCGCCTGGAATTGCGGGAGGGCGGCCGGTGCGCGAAGCGCGTTCGATTCGCCGCTTTACTTCACGTTCTGCGCGACGACTGCGCCGATTGCGGCGAGAATCGCGCCCACGATCGCGCCGACTATAAGGCCGAAGATTCTGCCTATTATCAACGCGCCGATCACGAAACCGCCCATCGCGGCTGCTGGAACGCCGTAGCCCGCGCCGTATCCCATCATGCCCGCAGCGCCGGCTACTGCAGTGCCGACTGCGGCGAACGCCAGTACCGCCAGAATCAAGGCGACTACGCCAGCGATTACGGCCGTCAGCGCGCCTGCGACTGCGCTTTGCGCGAGGTCGAGCTTATAATTTTTAACGCCGCTCCAGCCGACGTAGAGTAACGCGATCAAGCTGATCAGCATTCCAATCGCTCCAACCCCCCAGCCCATCATCGGCGCGGCCATCTGCACCGCGGTTTGGATTACCGCCCAAACGACGAGCACGATTACTGGCAGTTGTATTACTTTCCAGTAATCCGCGAAAGTCTTTCCAGCAATTCCACCTTCTTTTCTAGCCAAACTTTTTTTCACTCCGAATTTTCCAATTTTTTCAAGAAACCCGGCTTGAAAAAAGAAAGCCGGAAGAAAAAGAAAAGAGAAAAAGGAAAAAGATTTCAGCGGCGCGCGGCTTTACGCGCGCGAGCGTGTTCGACTGCTTTTCGAATCAATTCTCTGTGGTGTTCTGAAATGCGTTGCTCGTATTCTTCGATTGGAAACACTACTCGCCCGCTTTGGTAGGCCATCAGCGCGACTACAGCCACTCCGAGCCAGAAGAGAAATTCTGCGGTAGGCTGCAGCAGTACTCCAAGCAAGTCTTCCCCGCTGAACGAGTAAGGCGCTCCAATACCCCAACCGAACAACTGCGTCACTGTTTCCGGCCGCGCTTGCGCGTAATTTGCTTTGTCTACGGTCACGAAAATCTTGTACGCGGAAAACGCGACCATCAGTACTGCCGCGAAGATGAAGAAACTGCCTGCCAGTTTGAGCAAGTGCAAGTGTTTCCCGCCGATTTTGAACCACACTATCCTACGCACTTCAACACCACCTTCCGCTTTTCTCTTTTTTTTGAAACTCTGAAAAACTAAACTAACGTCGGAAACCATTACGGAAACATTGTTTTTAAACCTTTTTTGCGCGTGCTTTCGCGCTTTTCGAACGGATTAAATAGTTTCCTGTAGAAAAAATAGTTTTACTTCAAAAAGGGCCTGTAGTCGAGTGGTTAAGACGTCGCTCTTACACAGCGAAGATCCGGAGTTCGATAAAGCTTTTCTTTCTTGGAAAAAAAGAAAACCTTGGAAAAAAGCTTTTCTTTCTTGGAAAAAAAGAAAACCTTGGAAAAGAAAGAAGCTTTTTTCTTTTAGGAAAAGAAAAAACCTTGAAAAAAAGAAAACATTGAAAGAAAGAAAAGATTGAAAGAATTGGGAAAGAAAAACTAGAGAGAAAAGCAACGGAATTCTCCGCAGGCCCACTACCTTTCAACCAAAACAAAATTCAACCAAAAAACAAACAAAAAAAACAAACCAACAAAAAAACAAAAACAAAAAAAAACAAAAACAAAAAAAACCAACAAAAAAACAAAAACAAAAAAAAACAAAAAAGCGGGAAAACAAGAGAAAAACAAGGCGGGAAACAAAAGGCGAAAAAATTGGTTGACTCAATTTTCACGCGAACATACACACTCATCGCGTTGTTTTCGACCGCGCTTTTGACTGTAATCAGTTTGCCTCCTTTCGCGATTATTTTCTCGATTAACGTTATAAATGGTTTCACGGTCGGCTTTTTCCTCTCAGCGTACGCGGTAATCGCCTTGATTTACGCTGCTCTCCTCTACTCGCACTCGCATAACGCTTTGCCGGACAAGTCTCTAGAGGGTTATGAATCTAAAACAATCAAGCTTCTCTTGCTTTGCTTCTACTTCGTTTTAGCTTACGCTGCAATCCGTCACGTGGTGGCCGCCGCGATTCTTGCGTTGTTGTTGTTCGCATTCGTAGGTTTGGTTCTCTCGCGTTTGAGCCCGTTGTTGCGCGCTGGAAAGAAAAAGCGTTAAACCGTCGAACGCAACTATTTTTTAAATCGTTTAAACAAAAAATTTTGTTGCGCCGCAGTAGCTCAGCCTGGGAGAGCGTTCGATTCCTTGTGAGGGAAGACGAAGCTGAAGAATTCTCTCAAGCTTGAGGATTGGAAACCGATGTGTCGGGAGTTCAAATCTCCCCTGCGGCATTCTTTTTCTCGGTTGCTGGCGTGATGTGAACTTTATTCCGCAAGGATTAAAGCCTGGTTTTCGCTTATTCTAGACCAGTGGTTTTTTTGTTTAAGGAATGCGCGCTTTACGAAAAACTCGGCGGGAATACTGTAAAGTGCACCGCGTGCGCGCATTACTGCCGCGTGGTTGACGGGAATTACGGCGCGTGCGGAGTGCGTAAAAACCAAGGCGGCCGCTTGTTTCTCACTGTTTACGGTAAAGCGATTGCCGTGAACGTTGACCCGATCGAGAAAAAGCCTTTGTTTCACTTCCAGCCGGGCTCAGCGATTTACTCGCTTGCAACCATCGGCTGCAATTTTGCTTGCGCTTTTTGTCAAAACTGGCAGATTTCGCAAGCCACGCGCCTCGCGCGCGGGCAAGCGAAAAACGCGGTTGCAGCGTCACGCGCGTTAGACGAACTTGCGGAAAAAGGAATCGACTTGACTCCTGAACAAATCGTGGAAAACGCGTTTGCGGAAGGCTGCAAGTCAATCGCGTTTACTTACACTGAGCCAACCATCGCGTTCGAGTACGCGCGTGACACTTTCGAACTAGCGCGCAAGCGCGGACTCAAGACGGTCTTCGTTTCGAACGGCTTCAACTCTCGGGAGAGCGTTGAAGCGCTCGCGCCAGTGCTTGACGCGAACAACATCGACCTCAAGTCATTCCGGGAAGAGTTTTACCGCGACGTTTGTAAAGCCCGCCTCCAACCAGTTCTCGACTCGATTCGCGCATTCCACGAGAAAGGCGTATGGATTGAAGTCACGACACTCGTCATTCCAGGCTTTAACGACTCGCGCGACGAACTCGCGCAAATCGCGGGTTTCCTTGCGAGCGTCGACAAGCGGATTCCTTGGCATGTGACTGCATTCTATCCAGAGTACAAAATGCTTTCCACGCCGCCTACCCCGCCGCAAAAGTTGCTTGAAGCGCGCGACATCGGGTTGCGCGCTGGACTCGAGTTCGTTTACGTCGGCAACGTCTTCACTCCAGAAGCAGAAGGCACTTTCTGCCCTAAATGCAAGACGAAAATCATTGACCGCATTGGGTTTGAATCGCGGGTCGAAGCGCTTGACGCGAAGCGCGGCGCGTGCGCAAAGTGCGGCGAAAAAATTCCGGGCGTCTGGACCTAGATTCTAGTTTTCAAGCAGCGTATTGCATTACCTTAAAGAGTGGGGGGAGTAAAAGAAATGGAAGTAAAAGAGAAAGAGGTATTGGTGGAGAAAAAGTTTAAAGAGTGGTTGGACGAGCACAGTATTCCTTACTGGTATATTCAGCAAGACGTAAGCAGTTTTTCTCAGGCTTTGAAAAAGTACGTGTCTAAACGGCCAGACTTCATGATTCTAATTCCCTGCGTTGGTTTCATGCTTGTTGACGTCGAGTACAAAAAACCTGCCATAAAGTACGAACAATTTTATATTGACGAGCGTGAGACTAAGCAATACTGCAATCTACGAAATTATTTCAACTTGCAAGTATGGTACGCGTTTTCAAGCGAGGTTAGTCACTTCAACAATTGGTATTGGATTCCTGCGTCGAAAGTTTTAGAACTAGGAGAGTGTTTCACGAACAAAAAAAACCAAGCGCGTAAATACCGCGCAGTTTCAATAAACAGGTTTATTTTAGTATCGAAAAGCGACAATTTAGGTCGCCTCTTCTCGGAAATGCAGAAATTCTATTAACCCCGAAAGTTCTACTAGCCCTGAAAGTAAAACGTATTAAATTCGTTTCCACCCAATCTTTTCGTGAGCGGGTTAGCATAACCTAAACTCGCTGGAGGCGTGCAACACTCTATGAAAACAATCAAAAAAACCAGCAAAACCAAAAAACACAAAAACATTGAATTCGCGTGAAAAAAAGCGAGTTTATTAAGCGAGTTGATTAAAGTGCCGCTTGAAACAAGGAGTAAACCAAGAATGCCTGCAGTGGCAGGCGTTTTCTACCCGGAAGACGCAAAACAATTACGCGAGACTGTAGAAAATCTTGTCTCTAACGCGAATCTCCAGCAAAAAATCTTGAAACGCGCGTCTTCACTGAAGGCAATCGTCTCACCCCATGCCGGCTATCCTTACTCAGGACCTACGGCTGGATTCGGTTACGCGCTCTTGCGCGAGCGAGAACGCGCGGGAAAAAACCCGGTCAGTAAAGTAGTTTGCGTTGGGCCGTCACATTACGCGTTGTTTCAAGGCGTCGCGGAGCCGGACTGCAGCGAATGGGTTACGCCACTCGGCAGCGTCAAAGCATTATCGCTGCGCGGAGAAAACGCTTTCTCGCAATTCGTGGTCGCGTCGCGTGAAGCACACGCACGAGAACACTGCCTAGAAGTACAATTGCCGTTCCTGCAGACGACACTCGAGAAATTCGAGTTCGCTGGCTTGCTCACAAGCGAAGTCTCGCCCAACGCGTTGGGTGACGCGCTTGCTACCGCAACCATCGCCGGCGACGACCGCACGATAATAATCGCGTCAAGCGACTTGAGTCACTACCACTCTTACGAGCAAGCGCGCGCGTTAGACGCGCTCGCAAACAAAAGCATTCCGGCTTTAGAGTTGCAGGCAGCGCAAAGCGTGGAAGCTTGCGGCAAGACCGCGATTCTCGCTTTAATGCATTGCGCGAAAAAGCTAGGCTGGCACGGCGAGTTTCTCGATTACCGTAATTCAGGCGACACTGCAGGCGACAAGACAGCTGTAGTCGGGTACGGCTGCTACGCGTTTTTCGAGTAACTTGAAAAAAAATTTGACTTAAAAAATTTGGTTTCGAGTTGAAAAATTTGTTTTTCTTGAACGAGAGTGAACAGAAGACTGCGTTGGCGCTCGCGCGCAACGCGTTGGAAAACTTTCTCGACAGCAGGCCGCTCGTTGAAGAAAGCATCGTGAAAACACTTCCAAAAAAATTTTTTGAAAAACGGGCGGTTTTCGTTTCGCTGCACTTGCGTGACACGCGCGAACTACGCGGGTGCATTGGTTGCCTTGAAGCGCAAGCGCCGTTGTGGAAGAACATCGTCGAAAACGCTGTGCGCGCTGGCGCTTTCGACCCGCGTTTTCCGCCGTTGTCGAAAGCAGAGTTGAAGCGCGTCGAGATCGAAATCAGCGTGTTGAGCGAGTTGAAGCCAGTAGCATACTCTAACGAGAAAGAATTGTTGGAAAAAATCTCGCGCGAGCGGGGCGTGTTGCTGCGATCGCGCGGGCGAACGGCGACTTTCCTGCCGCAAGTTTGGAAACAACTGCCCGACAAGCGCGAGTTTCTGGAGCACTTGGCGTTGAAAGCAGGCTTGCCTGCAAACGGCTGGCGCGGCGCAGAATTCTTTGTTTACGAAACGCAAACGTTCAGCGAAACGTTTAACGACTAGGCGCAGAAGCAGCTTGAAGCAAAAGGCTTGCAGCCCTTGCTTATTCCTCGCTTTGTTCATTCCTGCTTTGTTCTTCCCTGCTTTGTTCGTCCCCGCTTTGTTCGCTCTGCTTCGCTTGTCCTCACACTACTTGTTTTGCTTTGTTCGTTCCTCTTTATTTGTTCCTGCTTTGTTAGTCCAATGCTTTACTTGTTTCGCTTGTCTTCTTCGCTACTCTTGCCAAAGCGTTTTTTAATACTGTTTTCGTTTGTTTAATAATTTTTTTTTAGGAGGTTGACTTGACTTGCATAGTAAGACGAATCCAGCGTTTAACATCGTCAAAGATATTGTTCAGAAATTTGTTGTCCAGAAATTCGTTGAGTTCGGTCCAGAATCTTACACGCGCAAGCATTCTTTCGAAGTTGCCCGCTTAGCGAAATTCATCGCGAACCAAATGCGTTTAGAGCCGTGGGAAAAAAACATTATCGTGTTAAGCGGGCTTGTCCACGACATTCACTTAAGCGACTCGTTAAAGCATTTAAAGCATTTCGACTCGCGCGAGTTCGTTGAAGTCGCTGCTTTAGTCCACGACGTTGGAAAACTGCCCTTGCGTGACTTGTTTGCAAAGAAAGAGTTGTTCTCTGAGGAAGACTTGGAGTCAGCCAAGGAACACCCAGTGTTGAGTGCTAACGAGATAAAATCCTTTGGAAGCGATTACGCTATCGCAGTCGCGGAAGCAGTAATACACCATCACGAGCGTTGGGACGGGCAAGGGTATCCTTTCGGAAAAAAAGGCGAGGAAATCCCTTTAGCGGCCAGAATAATCGCTGTCGCAGACGCCTTCCACGCGATGACTAGCGAACGCGATTACAGGCTAAAAAAAAATAGGCAAGAAAAGCTTAACTAAAAAAGAAGCGTTAGCCGAATTAGAAAAAGAAAGCGGAATGCAGTTCGACCCGCGCGTGGTGAACGCTTTCGTCGAAGCGTACCGCGCAGGAAAACGCCCTTCAAAAAAAGATTCTGGAATCATTTATTTATTGAAAAAAGAGTTGCGCAAGCGCGAGGAAAAAACAAAAGAAAAACTAGATTGAAATGAAGGAAAAAACTCGAAATGAAGGGAAACTCGAAATGAAGGCTGACAAGAAATTGTTTTTCACTGAATCGTTTTTCGCTGCGCTCGCAATACTCGCATTCCTCGCGAGCACAACCACGCCTTTCCTTCACGCAGCAAACAACGCGGCGTTCGAGCGTTTAACAATAGTTTCAACGAGTTTTCAAGAACACGGAATATCCGTTTCATTCTCCATAAAAATCAAGAATACAGGTACAATCAACTTCGACGATGCGAACGCGAGCGCGAACTTAGGCGGAGAGAAAGCGGAAACGCAGTTTTTCAAGCTTCCACAGGGAACTGTCAAGGAAATCGTTTTCAGCTTCAGCAAGCCAAGCATTCCCGGCACTTACAAGGGAATGATGGTAGTGATGGCTGGCAAGAACGAATTGCGTCAACCAATCGAACTCACCGTCGAATCGCCGCCCACGACTTTCATCCCGACTACTTCAGGGCTCGAACAGTACTTGGTTCCCGCCCTCGCGGCGCTTGCGCTAGTCGCAATAGCGTTGGTTTGGTTGGCGAAGCGCGGCGAGAGAAAACCGCTTGAACGCGGTTTGCTTGAAACGCCAGCCAAGTACTACAAGAAAAAATAACTACAAGAAAAAATAAGCGGGAAAACGCTTAAGAAAGCGTTCCAGCAAAAAGCTATTTGTTGGCGACCTAATCGCGGTTGTAGTCCAGTCTGGTAGGACACGGCCTTGCCAAGGCTGAGACCCGGGTTCAAATCCCGGCGACCGCACTCAAACGCTTTAACGCTTTCCCTACGACCTCTTTTTTCCCTTCAACAAGTCTTCCACTTTTTGTTCCTATTTTTTCTGTTCTTGTTCTCTTTTCATCAATTCTTGAAGAATTTGTTTTTCAGCATAGTCTAATACTTTATCGTAAACTACTTTTTCTACGAGTTTTTTATTATTTTCCAAAAAATTGAGTAAATGTTCCACGTCTGTAGCAGCATACCATTTGCTAGGAGTTTCTTTATGGAGACTCATAGCCGCATTCAACAGATAATGAATGGCCTTTTTTTGTTCTTCAACAGGTCTTCCACTAATAGCTTTTTCTAAAAAAATCTCATCTCTTAGTATAGCAAAGAATACTGCCCTGCGGGGGATGAATAGGTTGAAATTATTTTTTCTCGCGTATTCTACAGCAGCTCTTACCGCTTTTACTATACTAAATTCATAAGGCCCAATTTCATTTCCTTCTCTTTGAAAATTTTTTTCGATAACGTTATGAACACTTTTATCTTCAATAGCCCACTTGTCTTCAGGAAGAAATTCGTGTTCTTTTTGGAGCTCTCTAACCGCAATCCTGTAAGTTGATAAAACTTGTTGCGGTATAGGCGGCGGTTCGCGAGCTTCTCTAAGTGCATTAATCCGTGCTTGAAGCTCTTCAAGTATTTTTCCAGGCATTAAAAATCACCTCGCTCTCGAAAAAAATTGCTTGCGGTAATAAAGCAACAACTTCTTTTAAAGTTTTTCTTTATTTTAAAGTTTTTCTTTAATTTCTTTTTTTAGTTTCTTTAATTTCTTTTTTTCCATTCTTTTTCCGCTTTTTTTTTCGCTTGACTTTAAGTTTTTTTTAACCCTCAGCATTTTATTGTTTTATAAAGTTTCACACAATTTCTTTTGCTCTTCTTCACTTTGTATGAAGAGCGAGGTTCTAAACCAATTAAATAGTAT
>JBBIMI010000018.1:0-17323 GCA_037444485.1 Microcaldota archaeon | reverse complement strand
GAAGATGCCTCCACGCAGCAAAACGATGGCGAGCACTACTATGAGCAGCACTCCTGCAAGCAGCAGCACGTACTCGAAAGTGCCTTGACCCCTCTTCATTCAATCAACCTCCTTTTTTTTACATTAATTTTTTTTCTTTTTATTTCCTTGCCTTCTCACTTTTTCTTTTGAAACCATCTCGCTCGCGTTGCTATAAAATATGCGGCCGCGGCGAGCACTATCGTCAGTCCGACGGCCAAAGGCACGTTGACTCCCGCGCCGGTCGGCTGCGGCGTTGGACTTGGACTCGCTTCTAAGCTTGGCTGCGCGGTCGCTTCGGGTGTTGTTGTTCCGCCTTGTGCTCCAGCTTCGCCCGCGGGCCCCGCGCTTGGCGCTTGCGGCGCGCTTGGGCTTGCTTGTT
Organism: Microcaldota archaeon; assembly: GCA_037444485.1. Taxonomy (GTDB): domain Archaea; phylum Micrarchaeota; class Micrarchaeia; order Norongarragalinales; family Norongarragalinaceae; genus JBBIMI01. Next base: position 16,923 of record JBBIMI010000018.1, on the reverse strand, counting down.
CAGTCGGCGTTGGAATTGGGCTGGGGGTTGGAAGCGCTCCTCCGCCTGCGCCCGTGCCTCCCCCGTAACCGCCCGTCTCGCCTACTGTGTCAAACGTGTAGTCGCTGGTGTTGGCGCAGTTTGTTGTTCCGCAAGCGTGAATCTTGTAGTGGTAAGTGGTCGCTTTGTTCAAGCCGGTTATGAAAGCCGAGTGCGTGGTGGCGCGCGCTGCATTCGTGTAATTCGTTCCATAGTCCGCGCTGGTTCCATATTCAATGGTTTCATTCGCGTTTTTGCTCGTGTCCCAAGCGATGGTGACCGTGTTTTGCGTGACGTCGACGATGCGCACGTTCGAGATTGCGGGAGGTTGGTAGTCCAGCGTGAGAATCACTTCCCTGTTTTCAGTCATTTGGGTAGTGGCGCTCGCGCTCGGATTTGTCATCGCTGAAACCGTGTGCGGAGTGTAGTTAGCTAGGCTAGTGGCGTTCTGCCAGAATTCGCTGACGTTCTGCGTCTGCGTGTAACCGTCCGCTCCCGTACTAACGCTGTACACCAGCGTGCCGTTCACGTCGGTGATGTTTACTTCAGCGTTTTCGATTCCGCTGCCGCTCGTGTCCATCACGCGCGTTCTCAAGTACCATTGCACGACTATTCCGCCGTTGTTTATAGTGGCGTTCGTCTTGTTGAAAGTAGTGTTCAGGAACGTGTTTGTGAACGTGCTTACGGCGACGCTTGGGGCGTAAACGTCCGCGTTGTTTGATTGCCCGATGGCACTGTCCGCGAACACGTTATCGTATGCATTGTTATCGAGAGTTATTCCGTAACCGCATGAAGACAGTCTGTTGTAATAGAAGCTATTGTTGTAGATCCCCTCTCCCGGAGCATCCAGGAATATGCAGTAGTTCGCTTTGTTGATTGTATTGCTTTTGACGATGCTTGACGTGATCGCATGCGCATAATCCGTCATGTAGATTGCCTTGCCGGAAGAATTGGTGATTGTATTGTTTAGGAACGTGTTTTCTTCGCTGCCGTTTATTGATATTCCGTCGATCGCGTTTGTAATGATTGCGTTGGACAGCGTGTTGTGGTACGTGTGATAGCCTCTCCTAACACTCTCGTGACCTGGCGGAGGGAACGGGCACCAGCACGAGACGCTAGGCGGGTTGTTCGTGTAGTAACCGTAATCCGCATTGTTTATAGTAATCCTGTCGAAAACGTTTTCGTTACTGTTCCTCAGAGGTTTTTTCGGTCCTGGATTGAAACAATCACAAATGCCTAGAGAACCAGCAGCGTGAACTCCGTAAGTGAAGTTTTCTATAGTGACGTTCGAAAAAAGATTGTAGAACGCGCTGTAGAAGGCTGTAATTCCAAAGCCGTTTGAAACATTGCTTCCCTTGATTACGTAGTTGCTTATGTTGGAATAGTTTGCTTCGGAAAGCAGTATTCCGTAGTCGTTGGTGCCGGAAGCGTTTATGATGCTGTTGGTTATCATGTTGTTGTTCGAATTCGATACGTAAATGCCGCTTCCATTGCTCGTCAGGTAAACTGGGTTGTTGTCGATGGTGTTGCCGTTTGCGGTTTCCAAGTAAATTCCGTAGCTGGAGTCGGTGACGTAAATATTATTGTTGTTCAGGAAGTTGTAGTTGCTTGCGTTCAATAGCATGAAGGCGTAACTGCTATCTACCATGCTAATGTTGTTGTTTTCGAAGGTGCTGTTTGAAGTGGCTTCGGCGTAAATCCCGAAGGCGCCGCTTAACTGCGATGTGATGTTGTTCCTGTTTGCCGTGTTGTTCATGGTTTGCCTAAACCAGAACGCGTCGTACGATTCGATTATGGTGTTGTTGTTGATCGTGTTGTTGTTTGAATCGTATTCAACCCAAACCGCAATGTCAGTCGTGCTGTTGACTGTAATCGTGTTGTTGTAAATCTGCGAGTTGTTTGAATATCTCAAGTAAATTGCGGTCGGTTGGTTTACGCTCGAGTTGGTTGCATTCAACTTACAATTTTTGATTACCGTGTCGTTTTGTTCTGTTACGTTAATGCCGATGCCGCCGTCGGTAGACGTGCTGTAGTTGATGTTGAAGCCTTGGCAATCGAGAGTGATGTTGCTGGCGGTGACGTTGAAGCAAGTGTAACCCGCCTCAATGTTTTGAGTGAGCTTGTAGTACGTGTTCGTGGAATTCAAGTCGCCGCATGCTGAAACATCCAGGCTTGAAGCGAATTGTGAAAGCAGGACGAGTGAAACAGCGAGCAAACTGGTTTTGAGAAGAATTCTTCCTTTCAACTGCATCTTTACCTCTATCTTTCGGGCGGGCGCGCCCAAACGGTGCTGGTTTTGAATTAAAAAAGTAATGTAAACGTGGTTTATAAAACTTCATTTTAAGCGTTTTTTGAGCTTGAAGCAAAAAACCGCGTTTTAAAAAACGTTTTTTAATGCGCGTTGCTTTAGCTTTGCTCATGGTGGAGTTAAAGGCGAAGTTGATAGACTTCGAGCAGGGACAGAACGAAGTGGCGTTGAATGAAGAGCAGGCGAAGGAACTCGATTTCAACGTGCTTGACCGGGTTAAGCTTTCTGCAGGCGGAAAAAGCATTGTCGCGATCGTAGACCACTCGCGTTCGCTTGTCGCACGCGGGGAAATCGGGTTGTTTGATGAAGCAGCGAAGGCGCTCAACGCGAAAAAAGGGCAAATGATTTCTGTCGAGTTAGCCCCGCGCCCGCAGAGTCTCGACGCGATTCGCAAAAAGCTGGACGGCGGCATTCTCTCTGACGGCGAGGTAAACGGAATCATTGCTGACTTGATGGATGAAAAACTTTCGAACGCCGAGCTCGCGGCTTTCATAGGCGGCATTTACACGAAAGGCTTAAGCACTGAAGAAACCATCGCGTTGACGAAAGCGATTTACGCTTCAGGCGGCTCGCTTCACTTCAAGCGCGAGCCCGTGGTTTCAGAACACAGCATCGGCGGAATTGCCGGCGACCGCGTGAGCATGCTCATAGTGCCAATAATCGCTTCGCTTGGACTAACGATTCCGAAGACCGCCACGCGCGCGATAAGCAGCGCGAGCGGAACAGCTGACGCGATGGAAGTGCTCGCGCCAGTTTCGCTTTCTGTTTCGCAAGCTGAACGCGTTGTCGAGAAGACGGGCGGTTGCTTGATTTGGGGCGGCGCGTTAAACATTGCTGCTGCCGACGACAAGCTCATCAAGATTCGTAACCCGCTGCGCTTGGATCCGGAGCCGTTGTTGCTTTCAAGCATTCTAGCGAAGAAAAAAGCTGAGGGCGCGCAGTACGTCTTGCTCGACATCCCGGTGGGGCAGGGCGCGAAAGTAGAGCGCATTGACAAGGCGCGCGAGTTGGCGCAGAGTTTTGAAGCGCTTGGAAAACACATGGGTATGGAACTACAAGTCGTTATTACTGAAGGCAGCGAGCCGCTCATTAATTCTATTGGTCCAGCGCTAGAGGCGCGGGAGGTTTTGCTTGCGCTTTCAGGGAAAGGTAGCGAGTCGCTAGTTGAGAAAGCTTGTTTGATGGCGGGCGTGTTGTTGAGTAGCGTGAAGGGATTCACGCGCAGCGAGGGTTACAAGATTGCGAAGTACCAGATTACTTCCGGCAAGGCGCTCGAAAAGTTTCGAGAAATAATTGATGCTCAAGGCGGAAAGCCGGACGTCAAGCCTGAAGACATCAGGATAGGAGAGTTCGTCGGTTCTTTCAAGACGAATGAAGAAGGGAAAGTCGCGCACGTTGACAACAAAATTATTTCCCGCGTTTGCCGCGCTCTCGGCGCGCCAGTCGACAAGAAAGCAGGAATGGTTTTAAAGGTTTCGAAGGGCCAGCGCGTGAGTGCGGGTGACGAGTTGTTTGAACTCCGCGCGAGCAGCAAGGAAAAACTCGCGCTCGGCCTTGACGTTGCGAAAAAATTAAAGGTCGTGGAAATAGAGCGCGTTATTCTCGAAGTCGTTTGAAAATCGAAAAATCAAGAAAAAAGCAAAGCATTTTTTTTAAGAACTCGTTTTAAAGGACTTGGCACCATCCTCTAACATGCTTTCTATTAATCTTCTTCTTAATCTTCTGCTCAGTATTGTTCTTCTTCTTTTTTTTTCTTCCAGTACCAGTAGCTGGTGGCCGCGATTGCGATTACGAAGAGCGCGGCGACTGCCGCGCTGTAATTGACGCCGCGGGTTGTGCCGCGCGAGCGCGGCGGGTTTAAGCACGCTTCATATTTTTCTTGAATTTCTTGCACTTGCGCAGTTATGGACGGCATTTTCTTTACGACTTTAGCGTAAGCGTTCGAACTGCCTTTGCTCATGAAGTACTCGATTTCGTTCCAGTCTTGCTTTAATTTCGTCGTCGTAATACCGCATTGCGAGAGGGCTGATTCTGCTGCAAGGATTTGTTTGACTGTTGCTTGTTGTTCGTTGAATGCGTTCGTAGCGTCGAAATAGTTTTTCTTGAACTCGAAAGACGCTATCCCATCAGTAATCCACGCATTCTCGCGGTCCGCGTCAAGCAGCTTATTGAATTCTATGCTTGGCTTTTCCTTCTTTAATTTTTCGTAAAGCTGGTTGAACGCGATGTCCCGCAACCTCTCTAAGTTCGTGTTGATGCTCGTGTAATCAGGGTCAGTAATGTTTGCTTTGTAGGCTTGAGACTGCACGTCAGAAATCGTTTTGCGGTAATCGTCGTACGAATTCGAGAATTTGTTCAAGAGTGAAAGCGAGTTGTTGTACTGCGTCACTAACTGGTATAGCGCTGAGTCCGTGTACTCGGTGTCGAAAATGTTTTCAAGCGAGTTTCCGTCTTGCAGGAGTGTTTCGAGCGCGAAGGCTTGTTCCGTCAACGAATTCAAGTTCGCTTCTACGCTGCGGAAGGAAAGCGTCGGATAACGTTGTTCCACGCTCGCGGTGAGGTCAGAGAGTTTGCGCTCGTTTTCATTCAAAGCATTCACAACGCTTGAAATCACTGGTTCAACGGCGTCGAAACCCCAACCGTTTTTCTTCAAGTACTCTTGCACAACCCCGTACTCGTAAACAGCTTTGCCGACTGCCTTTAGTTTGTCTTTGTCGGCGACGATTTCGCCCGCGTCATCGTCAACAGCTGCGAGAACGCGTTTCGGAGAGTAAATCGAGTAAAAGAAAACCCAGTATCGTGAAGCGCCGACTTCAAGCGGCTTCGAAAGCGAAAGCACTTCCTTTGCTTCGCTTCCCAACACTAACGCGATTTTCGTTTGCGCTTCACTGCTTGAAACCGCAGCGCTTGCGAAGGGAAGGAATGCGAGCAAGGTTAAACTAGAAATTAAAGCGAAAAAAACGGTTGACTGAAACGCGTCGCTCGCATAAATGGTTTTATTCACGAAACTCATTACTTTACTTTAAAATAAAAAACCATTCGATTGACTCGAACGGAGAGGGTCGTCACGAAAGCGCGCGTGGTTCTCGTAAAACCAATGCACGGGTTGAACGTCGGCAGCGTAGCGCGCGCCATGAAGAACTTCGGAGTCAAGAAACTCGTTTTAGTCGCGCCCCGCTGCGCGCTTGGTTTTACCGCCAAGCTTTTCGCCAAGCATTCGGAGGAAGTGTTGCGTGACGCCGCAATCCATGGTTCTTTGAAGGAGGCGGTGCGCGGATGCGATTTCGTTGTTGGCACTACTGGCGTGCCGTCGCGTTTCCGCTCGCGCGCATTCAAAAACTGCCTGCCGCTTGAGGGCTGCTTTGAAAAAGTGCTGCGGTGTAAAGAAGCCGCGCTCGTGTTCGGGCCTGAGGACTCGGGCTTGAGCGAGGGGGAGTTCGAGGAGTGTAACGTGGTTGCGGTTATTCCGACGAGTTCCGCGCACTCGGTGCTGAACTTGTCGCACGCGGTTGCAGTAACGTTGTACGAATTGGTTCGCTTGACGCGCGCGCGTGAAGCGCGGGGTAAGCCGCGCGCTTTCTTTGATTTCGCGTCAAAGAAAAAAATCTCGTCGTTAGTCAAGTTGTTTGAAGAAACGCTTGCGCGTTTGCCGCGCGTGCGCGACAAGAAGAAGGTTTCCCTCGCGTTTAAGCGGGTTCTAGAGCGCGCGCCAGCAAGCGATGACGAGGCGCAAGCGTTGTTCGCGGCTTTCGGCGAAGTGCAGCGAGAATTCAAGCGCAGGGAAAGGTGAAGGGGAAAGGTGAAGGGGTTTGGTTGTGAAGAGGAAGTCTGTAGGATTGATTGTTTTCTCGCGCGCTGGTGAAGTGCGCGGGCGCGAGTACTTGCTGTTGCATTACGAGTCCGGCCACTGGGATTTTCCGAAAGGCGGCGTGGAAGAAGGTGAAAGTGAAGAGGAAACCGCGTTACGCGAGTTACGCGAGGAAACAGGGATTTCGAGAGTGAAAATCATTCAAGGGTTTCGCGAGTCTATTCACTACTTTTTTCGCGAGAAAAAAGAATTAGTGAGCAAAGACGTTGTTTTTCTGTTGGCGGAATCGCTTTCGCGCGAGGTAAAGTTGTCTTTCGAGCACGTTGGTTTCGATTGGCTTCCTTTCCAGCAGGCGCGCGATCGTTTGACGTTCAAGAATTCAAAACAAGTTTTAGAGAAAGCTGAAGGTTTTCTGCAAAAGCATTAAATTACCGAGTTATAAGTATCGACTTGTTTCCCGCGTTATTAATTAATCGTTATTAATCAATAAATACTTGTTTTGCGTTTGTTTTCTTTAAAACAATTAAAGGCGGTTTTGGTTTTGAAAGCGGTTTACTGGCTTAACGAGTTAAGCAAAGACAGTTTGAAGATAGCCGGCGGAAAGGGCGCGAACTTGGCTGAAATGTTTAACTTGAATCTTCCCGTTCCGCCTGCGTTCGTAGTGTGCGCCGACGCTTACTTTGAATTCGTTAAGAAAAACAAGATTGACGAACTCATCAAACGCAAAACTGACGACTTGAACGTGCAGGATTCGAACGCGCTCCAGCAAGCGAGCCACGAAATCAAGCGCGCGATACTCCAGGGACAGATGGGCGAAGAAACGCGTTCGCAAATCATTCGCGCTTACAACAAGTTGTGCGGAGTCGACTTGATTCCCTCAATCGGTGAGGAAGTGTTCGTAGCAATCAGGAGCAGCGCTACTGCGGAAGACCTACCTAAATTCTCGTTCGCAGGCCAACAAGCGACTTTCCTGAACATTGCGGGTGGCGAAAACGTTGTGAAGGCCGTGCAAAAATGTTGGGCTTCATTGTTTGAAGCGCGCGCGATTTACTACCGCAAGCAACAAGGTTTTTCGCAAGTGGAAACAGGAATTGCTGTCATTGTCGAAAAAATGGTTGACAGCGACAAGGCCGGAGTTATTTTTACTGTAGACCCAATGTCAGGCGACGAAAACAAAATCGTCATCGAAGCAGGACTGGGTTTAGGTGAGTCAGTTGTTTCTGGCTCGATTACTCCAGACCGTTACGTTGTAGACAAAACGAGTTTACAGGTTTTAGACAAGAAACTCGCGCGGCAGAAAGACATGGTGGTCCGCAAACCGGGAGGCGAGACGCAACGCGTTGAAGTTCCTGAAGAACTTCAAGAAACGCAGAAGTTGAGTGACGGAGAGATTCGCGTGCTCGCGAAACTCGCGCGGCGGATTGAAGAACACTACGGCTGGCCGCAAGACATAGAATGGGCGGTTGAAGGCAAGAACGTTTACATAGTTCAAACGCGGGCTGTCACGACGCTCAAGCGCCAGCGCGGCGAACCCGCGCCTGCAGCCGCGCCTGCGGCAGCGCCTGCGCTCGCGCCGGTTGAAGCGGCGGCTGTGCTGCCCTCGCCCGAAGCGCTTGCAACAGCGGTTTCGAAAGCGCCGAGCGTTTCGCTCGAGAACGCCCGCGTTTTGCTTCAGGGATTGGGCGCTTCGCCCGGAGTCGCAAGCGGGACCGTCAAAATCGTTTTGGACTTGCGCGAGTTGAACAAAGTCCGCGAAGGCGATGTGCTAGTCACCGAAATGACAAGTCCTGACTTCGTGCCTGCGATGAAGCGCGCGAAGGCCATCGTGACGGACAGCGGCGGGATGACGTGCCACGCTGCAATTGTTTCGCGCGAGCTCGGCGTGCCGTGCGTCGTGGGAACGCAGCAGGCGACCCGCATTCTGCAGGACGGACAGGCGATTACCGTAGACGCCAAGCGAGGAGTTGTTTACGAAGGCGCTGTTGCTATTGAAGAGGAAAAGCCTGTCGAGGTAAAAGTCGCAGAACACGTTGCGCTCGCGACTCCGATTGTTACCGGCACGAAGGTTTACGTCAACCTCGCGGAGCCCGACCAGGCTGAAGCTGTTTCGAAGCAGAACGTCGACGGAGTGGGGCTGCTGCGCGCTGAGTTCATGATTGCCGGCTTGGGCGTTCACCCGAAGAAGCTCATTGCCGAACGCCGAGAGCAAGAGTTTATTGACGGCTTGGCGCGTGGCTTGCGCAAGATTTGCGCTCCATTCCACCCGAGGCCAGTAATCTATCGCGCTACTGACTTCAAGACGAACGAATACCGCGGCTTGCGGGGCGGCGAGGAGTTCGAGCCGAAGGAAGAAAACCCGCTCATTGGCTTTCGCGGTTGTTACCGTTACGTCAAACAGCCGGACGTCTTCCGCCTCGAGCTGCGGGCGTTGAAGAAAGTGCGCGACCAGTATGGAATGAAGAACTTGTGGCTCATGATTCCCTTCGTGCGGACAGTCCGCGAATTGGAAGAATGCAAGAAAATCGTTGAGAGTGAAGGCTTGCTGCAGAGTCACGACTTCAAATTCGGAATCATGTGTGAAGTGCCGAGCGTTGTTATTCTCGCGAAGGAATTCTGTGAAGTTGGAATCGATTTCATGAGTATTGGAAGCAATGATTTGACGATGCTCACGCTCGGCGTTGACAGGGACGACCCGTTAGTCGCAGAAGACTTCGATGAACGGAATGAAGCTGTGTTGAAGTCAATAGAGAAACTGATTCGCGTTTGTCACTCGCGGGGCGTGCGCGTTTCGTTGTGCGGTCAAGCTCCAAGCGTCTACCCTGAATTTGCTGAAGCGCTCGTGGAATTCGGAATCGACAGCGTTAGCGTGAATCCGGACGTTATTGACGTAACGCGTCGCATCATCTCAAGCGCTGAAAAACGCGTTTTGTTAAAGAAAGCGAGAACGCGTTGAAACAAAGCCCAACAGCTTGCTTTTAGAAAAAAAGCAATTGTGGAAAGCGCGGAATTGCTTTCTTGAAAACTTGTTTTGAAAACTTGTTTTTACACACGCTTTTTTATACTAGGTTGAACACTTTCTTTACTCGTGGTTCAATTCACTGAAGATCATTTGAACGAGATTAAGGAAGTGGCTAGAAAAGCTTATTACGACACTTATCCTGGAATGCAGCCTAAAGAGCAGCGTAAAGACTTCGAGCATTACTGGAATACCGCACTCATTCTCTTAAAAAACAACGCTGAAGCAGATACTATAGTCGCCGGTTTGCTTCACGGGCTACCGAAAGAAAAGATTGAATCATTGAATTTGAAGGAAATAAGACTTAAAGGCGGAAGCAAACCAATAACCTTAAACAATGTTCGCGTTATTGAAATCGTTAAAAACTTTAATGCTCTTAGGACAGCGATTGAAATAAAACCAAAGATTGAGACGGACGTCAAACAATTGATTGACTTGATTACGCAAACGAACGACCCGCAGGCTTTCCTAGTGCATGCCGCACAAGAATTCGAAAAACTGAAACCTGTTGCAACCCAAAGCAAAAAGTTTGACAAGTCGTTAAATACGCAAATACTAAAAGTGAAGACTCTAACCCCAATCGCGCAAGCATTGAATTACTATAAACTAGTTTCAGATATGGAGGACTTGGTTTTTAAGCTCGAGAACAAGAGTTACTACGAGGAAATAAGCGACTGGATTAAAAAACAAAATTACGAGGAAAAGCTTTTACGATTGAAGGAAAACTTGCTTGACTTTCTTGGCTTGAAGATTGATGAAAACGGAAAGATTATTCCAACGAGAGGTTCTCTAGTTGATGTCGTGGAAGTACAGCACAGAGTTAAGACTCCTAGCAGTATTTACAGGAAAGCGATGGCACGCGGGATTTCATACAAAAAAATTCACGACGTGAAAGGCTTGCGAATAATCGTAAAACGAGGCAGAGACGTTATCCCATTAGCTGAAGTGCTTAAAGAAAACGGTTTCACGCTGGCAGGCGAGCCTTACTTGCCGAGAGGCACGCCCGCAGAAAAAAATTATGTTGAAAACCCGAAGAGAAACGGTTACAAGGCTTACCACTTGATTGGCTGGCTTCCTGGAACAGAGAAAAACGCTGAAAACCTTGTAGAACTCCAAATCGTCGGCGAGAAAATGCATGCCTTTAACGAGTACGGCCCGCCATGCAGGGTTTTAAGGTCAGGCGAGTTAAGCAAGGAAACGAAAAAATTTGGGTATCTTGATTTATTGAAGGAAACAATAGGAGAACAAAATGCGTTTTATACGCTGAAAAAAATTTTAGGACGCGATTTCATCACGGTTTCAGTAATTCAACCAGACGGAGAAAAGAAAAGTTTTAAAGTCCCGGCCGGAACCACTGTTCGGGAACTAGCGGTTTTGAATGATGATTCATTTAGAGGTCTTTCAGTTAAAGGAGCAAAGCTTAAACAATCCCGCAGTATTCCAAATGGCGTAATTTCAAAAATCAAGGTTCACCTTAAAAAATATTTGGGAGCAAACGACAAAGTGGTTCAAGGCGATGTTCTTTCACTAGACTACCCACCAGAAAAAAATATGACTGAAATAATAAATAAAATAAAAAAAGATTTAGGGAAAGAAATCAAGAATTTAAAACAAAAAGAATTAATTAATTGGGACGTAATCGCTATTCTCTCGAGAGACTTAAAAAATTCGGGTGCAAAAACCCAAAAAAAGCTTTAAACCAAAAAAAATTTAATTCATGGTAAAACACTGAATCAGTTTTTTACGACCGTGCCGGAATGCTTTACTCCCTCAACCGCGTTCTTCACTTGCTTCAAGTCACGCCCGTCCACGAAATGCAGTTCTATGTTCGACCTAGCCGCGAGCTTGCAAGCCATCAAGTCGAACACGAAGTTAGTTGTCGCGCGGCGTTCATCAAACCGCGCCGCGAGCTCGATAAGCTGCTTGTGCGAGAGAAGCGAGAGTTTCTTCGCGCGCGCATCGACGCGCGGGTCACCTGAATAAATCGCGTCGACTTTGCTTAAGTTGACGAGCTTCTTCGCGCCAATGCGTTCCGCGAGCAACAACGCAACAGTGTCAGTAGTAATCCCTTCAATCATTCCGCCGCACACCGGAATCTTGCCTTCATTCAACGCTACTGCAGCGTCATCGAAATCAGTGATTACTTTCGGAAAAGCGCGTTCACCAAGTGCGCTGAGCACCACGGTCGCGTTCGCGCGAGTAGCGTAAATCGCTGCCCGGTCGGCAAGAAACTCGTTTCCCGTCAGTTCGCGCACTGCACGCGCGTACTCGCGGGAAGGCGCACCCCCGCCAACGCTTAAAGCAATCGCGCAAGCGCGGCTTTCAGCGAGAAGCAAGGCGCAGATTTCGCGCACGTAGTGCGCGTCTATCGAACCATTCTTGTAGAGGAGAGAACCGCCGAGTGATATAGCGAGTTTCTTCTTCATTGGAATCATCACTTCGAGTAATGCGGGTGTCGAATAAAAAACTTGTTTTTATCGTATTCTACATACATCAACTAATTCTTTGAAACACAAAGCGGCATTGTTTAAATAATTTCGGATTTTAAAGGTTTGACTCGATTGGAAACGCATTGCCGCCTCGCAGCTGCAAATCTATGTGGTCTACTTGAAAACCAAGCGACTGCTAAAAAAGCTAGTTAATCGAACAATTTCCCTGAAGTTAATGTTTTTTAATTCTTTTACGCAAACCTTTTCATGTTCTTTGGCCGGAAGATCCCTGAAGAACTTCGCGAATACTATGACCAGAACATCAAGATAGAGTTTAAGGCTCCTGAAATTAAGGCTTTGACTAACATCTTGAAAGCTTTCGGAATCAAAAAAAGCTTGCGGAAAGTTTTAAATGAATCGCATTTGGTTGTGACTGGAGTTGGAATCAAGAACAAGCGTAAGCTTTTGTCGGTCTTTCATCCAGCAGCGCATTTTCTAGTAGTGCTTGAATCGGGCGCAGAAGGTGAGCCCTTAAAGGTAAGCAAGGCCGCGAAATCGATTTTTTTTACAACTGCGCTTCCAGGGCTGCTGAAGACGGTTGAAAAGCCGAGTTCAAACATTGAAGTCAAGTATTCTGAAAAACTGATTAGAGCAGCGTTAAACCAACATAATACAGCTTTGAGTAATTTAAAGAAAAACCTGCCTTTCCTTGAATTGAAGTCGTCGAAAGACTTAATAAAAGCTTCGAAGACGATGATTAAAACTCAAACATTTAAGGAAATCGAGAGAAACCTGCTTGGCTATTTAAAGACTGGAAAAACGAAACGATTGATTAAACCAAAGCAAATCAAGTTACTTTAACGGATTCCATTTCTTTTCCATATAATGCCATATTAATAATTTTTCTTTTTATTAGCTCTTTCTTGTTTTCCAAGAATTTTAAAACGTCGCTTTTTACTTTTTCAGGATCTTCAGGTCCCTGCACTTCAGTATGCACTTTGAGTTCTATTTTTCCTCTCAAGCCTTCAGGTAGCACTACTACATAGTTATACTTATCTCACTTTACTAATTCAGCGGTAACGAAAAAATTTTTTACTTTAGGAATTTCATTTTTTACTTTAGGAATTTCGATTCTCATAGGCAGCCTCAAAAGAATTTTTTTTAATCCAGCCAATTTTTTGTCACCCCTCCAACCAGAGTTTATTACGCGTTCATAACCATTTATAACGAGTGGTTTTTATAAACTTGGTTTTTCATAACTTTTCGCGTATTCTATTCGTTTTGCGAAGGTGATTTTGATTAAATGCGTGTAGTAATTAATGAAGTTAAAACTGGTGCTTCGTTTCAACGGGAAGTTCCCAAAGAGCGGGAAAGCGTTTTTTACGGCAAGAAAATCGGTGACGTTTTCGACGGCGGAATCGTTGGACTTGATGGTTTCAAGCTTCAAATAACTGGCGGCAGCAACAAGGATGGAGTTCCAATGCGTGCAGACGTTGCTGGCCAAAAACGGGTTACTGCGGTGCTTGCTAACCCGCCTGGAGTGCGGGGATTACGCAAAGGACAAAAGTTAAAGAAAAGCGTTGTCGGCAACACTGTCTCGCTTGAAACAGTTCAATTGAATGCAGTAATTAAAGAATACGGCAGCAAGACGCTCTCAGAATTAGGCTTCAAAACTAAGAAGGAAGAAAAAGAAATAGAAAAAAAGGAAGAGAAAAAGAAAGAAAAAAACGAAGAAGAAAAGTGAAAAAAGAAAGAAGAAAGAAAAAAGAAAGAAAAAAAGAGAAAGTAAGAGTAGAGGGGGAAGGAAAGAGAAAGTAAGAAAGCAGTTTTCTTGAAAGTAGTTTTCTGATTGTTTTTTTTTGTTTCTTTCTGCTTTTTTACTCTTTTACTTTTTTTACTCGAGTACTTCAAGTTTACCGAATTTCCCTAGCGTCAACTGCGTCTTGTCCTGCCACGTGTTCACGTAGCCGTTGGAAACGCGCACCACGCTTCCTTCCTGAATCTTGTCAATGTTCTCGTTCCAGAGAACCAGGGTTATGGTGCCGGAGTCGTCTTTCAAAGTCGCGTTAGCAACTCTAAGCGTTCGCCCGCCTTTACTGATTTCGCGGGGTTCTTCAACGCCTACGACTTCAGCTTCAAGTTCTACGTTTCCGGTTCCTGGAGTTAATTCGCTTATTTTCACTTTAACTACCCACCCTTTCCTGCCTTTTTTTAAATAAGGCAACACTCTTTTTTTATTGAACTTGTTTATAAACTTAAGCCAACAGCGCTGCCGGTGTTACTAAAATGGAAAAACTAAGGTTTGATTACTGTAAGCGCTTGAAGCGTTTGCAAGCAACGCTTGAAACCAAGGGAATCGACTTGCTTGTGCTCGGCACTCGCGAGGGATTCAACTCTAACGTTTATTATTATTCCGGTGAAGAGTCTTTTCCCGCGTTATTGCTCGTCACCCCTGATTCAGCGCGCTTGCACTCGCTTTCGCGGCCGAAAACGCGTGCGCTTGACGTAATCGAGTTCGAGCAGTTGGTTGACTTCAAAAGGCAGTTCAAGCAAGCGCTCGACGAAGCGCGCGCGAACGTTGTAGGCGTGGACACTGCGAGCGACGTTGCTGCTATAGCAACGTTTGATTTGATTAAACGAAGGAAGCGCGTGAAGGCTTTCGGCAAGCAATTGTTTGAGTTGCGTTTGATTAAAGACCACATCGAAGCAGCTTGCTTGAAGAAGGCTCAAGCGCTTTCGAAGAAAACTGTCGCTGAAGTTCTTAAAAGAAACCTTGTCGGGCGTTCAGAAAACGCTGTTGCTGGATTGCTTGAGAAAACCGCGCGGGATTTAGGGGTTGCATTGAACGCTTTTCCGCCAATAGTGTTGAGCGGCGAGCGGGCTGCAAACCCTCACAGTGTTCCGTCAGCAGAAAAAATTTCGCGGGACAAAGTGTTGTTGTTCGACGTAGGCGTCAGGTTCAATTACTATTGCGGAGATTTCTCAAAAACTATCTACGCTGGCAGTGGCAGAGGCGAACAAACTGACGCTGTCGACGCAGTGCAGTTGGCGTTACGCGAAGCGCTTAAAAAAGCGAAGCCAGGCGTTAAGGGAAGCGTTTTAAGCAATGCTGCTTTCCGGGTTTTGAAGGAAAAAGGTTTTGGTGAGATTGCATTCAACAAAATCGGGTTGTCCATCGGACACTTTATTGGTTTAGACGTGCACGAGAGCTTGAGTCTAGAAAAAACAATGCTGCGTAAGGGAATGGTTTTCACTGTAGAGCCAGGCATTTACAAGCAAAGCGAAAACGGTTTTGGAGTGCGTTTCGAGGAAATGGTGGTTCTTTGAAAAAACGAGTGAAAAACAAGAAAAACAAGAAAAAGAAAGTTGCGGACAGTTGGCTGGTGGGCGGCTGGCGAGTGAAGAGTGAGAGGCCTGAAGACGTTTCTCGTGAAGCGCGAGAGTTTTACGACGAGCGCGAGGCGGGGCGTTACGCCGGCAGCCGCGCGATGCGGCGCGCGCAACGCGGGTTGACGCTGCGGGCTCTTGAACTCTCGTTGTTTCCGCTTGACGCTGTGCTTCTCGACGCTGGTTGCGGAAACGGTTTTTCGATGCAAGTGTTGAAGGAAGTCGGTTACCCGCGGACGAAAGGCGTTGACGCTTCTCCGGCGATGGTTGCGCAAGCGCGAGCGCGTGGTTTCGACGCGGTCGAAGGCGACTTGCGTTTGTTGCCTTTCTCGAATGCTTCTTTCGACGGGATAATCAGTATTTCGGCGTTGCAGTGGTTGAAGGGCGGCGACGTCTCGCGCGCGGCGCGAGAGTTTCACCGCGTTCTTCGAGATGGTGGGAGTGCTGTTGCACAGTTTTACCCGAAGAGTGAAGAGGAAATGATGGCGTTCGCGCGCGCTTTCAACAAAGCTGGCTTTACGGTTCGCGTGGTTGTAGACAACCCGCGTAACGCGAGAAAACGCCGCGTGTTCCTGCTTTTAGACAAGCTTTAAAAAACGTTTTTTTGATAGGTTTAAAAACTTGTTTCTGCAAAATAATTGCGTTTAATCGCGTTCAAAACTTTTTCTTTTTTTCGAACCAGCGAATTCCAGTGTTTAAAACTAGGGTGTTCTAAAACTAGGGTGTTTGAGGGGGCATCGTTGACTGAAGAAAAACAAGCGAGTCCAGAAGCGGAAGCTGTTGAAGAAGCTGAACTTGAGGCTGAAAGCGAGCACTTGCCGTTTCCTAACGCGAGAGTCGTGAAAATCATTAAAGAAAACCTCAAGCGCGAGCACCAAATAAAGCGCGACGTTAAAGTAGCCGCGAACGAACTATTGGGCGCGATTCTTGCGGACATCGCGCAGTCGATGGACGCGGAAGAATACTTCACGCTTTCAATCGAACACTTCAACAAGGCGGCGCGAAAGTACAAGGAAATCGCGTTGAATCAAAAACGCATTCGCCGAATCCAAAAAATTCTTGAAAAACAACGCGCTGAGCTTGACGAAGTCATTGCCGAAATAGAGCTCGAGAATCCTGGCGGCGAAAAACGCGAGGCAAGCGTTTTCCAAACCTGATTCTTGTTAGTGGTTTTTGTTGGTTTCTGTCGGTTGAAGTTAAAGTGAATCCTGAAAAACAAGAAAAACCGCAAGCACAAACGCAACACGATTCGAAAAACAAGCAATTCCACCAAAACAAGCACTCGCGTTTGCAGCGTACGACACGAGAACAGAGAGAACGCGAACGCGAGCCAAAGCGTTTAACCGCGTTGCGCGCGCTACGCGACGCCGCCAACCAACAAGTTCGAGTAATCGCAGCCCGCAACAAAGCGTTGATTAACGAGTTCAAGCAACTGATGGCAAAAGCCGACGCTGAAAAGAAAGCACGCGACCACGAGAACGAAATCGTGAAAAAACTAGTTGAAGAAAAAAAAGCGCTTGAAAACGAAATAAGTGTTTTGAAAAAGGCTTGCGTTGAAAAACAAAACGAATTGCGTGGTTTAAGCGAGTTCAAGGGCGACCCAGAGCGTTTGCAAGAAGAAATCGAGGAACTAGAGTGGAAGCAACAAACCGAAGCAGTTTCAGCAAAAAAAGAACGCGAGTTAAGCAAGAAAATCAACGAGTTACGCGTTCAACTACCGAAAACAGAAAAAGCAACGAAACTCTTGAAGGAACTACGCGAACTCCGCGCGAAACTCCGCGAAAAAATCAGCGAGTCCCGCAAGAAAAGCGACGAAATCAACGCGCGCGCGCGAGCAAGCGACGAACACCACCAAACGCGAATCGCTTGCTTCAAGAAAGCGGAAGCACTCGAACAAAAAATCAGGGAAACATTTAAAGAACTCGACGCCAAACGCGGCGAGGCCGACGCTCAACAC
>JBBIMI010000017.1:0-17592 GCA_037444485.1 Microcaldota archaeon | reverse complement strand
CTTTCACGCGAAACCTTTTTTTCGCGCAAATCTAGTTAAATCTAGTAAAAAAACTGGAAAACTGGTTCGTTTTGCTTAAACTCGTTACGAAAAACTAGTTTTTAAAACTCTCGCTTTAAGCGCTCGTAAGCCTTTAAACGCCCCGCAAGCAGTCACGCTAGTCCGTCACGCTAGTTCTTGTAATACTGTGCCTCGTAGTGTTGTGGTTCTGCGCCTCGTATTTTTGTTGTTGTAAGCTTTTGTTGTTGTAAGCTTTTATTTCAAGTGGAGTTCGACGACGTCGCCGTCCCGCAGTTCGTAATCGCCGCTGACCTGCTGGCCCGGAAATTTCGTTGAACCCCACACGCGCGCATACTTCAAGCCTTCAGCTAGTTGCTTGTGAATCTCGCGAGCAGCGTCTGCAACCGTGTTCCGCCCGCGCGCGAGGGCGATGGGACGCTCATAATCAGTTTCTCCGCGCGGGTTTTTAGTGAAAATGCGTATCACGCCGAGTTCGTCAAAAATTTTTTTCTTTAACGCGTCAACGTTCAGCGTTTCCCCGCGTTTCAAGAATATTTTTCTTCCCGGCGCTGCGTCAAAAAAAAATTTTTGGGGGTTCTCGTCTTGCGCGGGGTCGATTAGAATAAGCGTCAAGTCGGCGTTGCGGGCGAGCGCGAATAACCGCGCGCGGTTTTGGTTAGTTGCGCTCGGCGTGTCGAGGATTTGAATCTGGATTTTCTCGAACTCCATCATTCCAGGAGTGACTTCAATTGTTTCGAAAGGCTTTTCAGTTGAAGCCGCTCGCGCGCGTCCGTCACTAAGCGCGTTTAAGAGAAAACTCTTGCCTGAATTCGCGAATCCTAGTAACACGACTTGAGCTGCACCAGCGCGTTTTACGAACTCGCGCGGCCCGCCTGCCTTGCGTTGCGCTGCCTTGCGGGCTTCGAGTTGTTGTTCTTTCTTCAAGCGCGCGATTTTGTTCTTGATTTCCATGAGGATGGAGTGAGCGGCTTTATGTTTTGGACAGTAGCGCAGCATTTCTTCAAGCGCTGCAAGCTTGTCTTCAATGGTTTTCGCTTCTCGGTAACGGCCTTCGGCCGCGTAATACTCTGGCCCCGCGTTTAGTGAAGCCATTCTGTAACACTCAACGACAGTTTGAATCGTGTAAGCCTCGCGGTATGCAAACCTGCAACCTGAAAAGCAGGATGGCATTGTTTTCTGGAATTTTTTTTAGCGAGTGCGGTGAGCGTGCTTTGGTTCAAGCGTGTTCGCGCCGCGGGTTGTCTGAAGCCAAGCATCCGCATTGTATCTCGCGAGCATGCTTTGAATGGTTTAGAGTTGCTTCTTCCGACCTGGCTCGGTTCGCCACTCGAAGCATAACGCGAGGCAACGCTTCGTCTGCCGGCGTCAGGCCGCGCGAGCGTTCGCGCGCTTTATCCAAAGCCTTTGTCCGCCGTAAAGAGGATTGGCGTTACAGGAGACCTCTAGCCTCCCGACCAGCCCACCGCAGTAAAGTATTTGGAAAAACGTTCTTAAAGCAGTTTCGTTTTAATGAATTCGTTGTTTTAATTTGTTTTTTTTTAATTTGTTTTTTTTTAATTTTTTTATTGTTTTATTTTGTTTTAAATTGAAAGTGTTTTAATTGAGTGCGGGTGAGTGTTTTTTAATGGGTTCGCGTGAACTGGCTTTCAATCCTTTGACTGGCTTTAAGACGTTTATGCTCGCACGCAGGGGCAAGAGGCCGCTCGTCAAAAACAAGAGGGAATGCTTTTTTTGTCCTGGCCGCGAGAAGCTCACTCCTCCAACGACGTTCGCGCTCCCATCGAAAGAAAATTGGCGCGTGCGTTGCTTCAAAAACGCTTTTCCTATCACACAAAACCACGAGGTAATAGTTGAAACACTCGACCATGACGAGTTATTCCAGAATTTTAGTGACGAACAACTCGCATTCGTTTTCGAAGCTTACAGAAACCGTTACCGTGAATTGCAGCAAGCCAGCGAAAGCGTGTTTTTGTTTCGCAACCACGGCGCCGCGAGCGGAGCGAGTGTTTCACACGAACACGCGCAAATCATTGGACTAGATTTTGTTCCCGAGTTCATAGCGTCAGAGGTTGAAGCTTTCGCGCGCGGCTTCAAGGCAAGCGGCGAGAGCGCGTTGCACTCTATTCTCGTGAAGGAACGCGCGCACGTTTTCGCGCGCGAGAAGGGTTTCGCTGCGTTTACGCCGTCGTTCGCGCGTTTTCCTCTCGAGTGTTGGATTGCGCCCGAGCGGCATGCGCGCAGCATCCTCGATTTTTCGGGGAGCGAGGCGCTCGCGTTCATGCGTTTGCTGCGGGAAGTGACGAAGCGCGTTGCGCGCGCTTCGCCTGATTACACAGTCGTTTTTCACAGCGCGCCGCGCAGCGTGCGGAATTTCCATTTCCACGTTGAAGTGTATCCGCGTTTGTTGAACGTGTGGGGTGGAATCGAGCTTGGCGCTGGCGTGTTCGTAAACCACAAGCCGGCTGGCGAAGCGGTTAAGGACTTGAATAAACGCTGAAACGCTGATTAAGCGATCAGCGATTAAACGCGGAGCCAATACACTGCAAGCGCGATTGCGGCGAACGCGGCGTAAATCGCGTAAACCGTTTTAACGAGGTCCGCCTCGCGCAAGGGTTTCTTTGAGAGAATCAAGTAAAACAACGTATAGTATTCCGCGCCTTTCGGCGGCTTAAGCCGCCCATCCTCCAAAATCACTGGATTGTGGCACGCTGGCCTGCGCCAAACGGCTTTCGCAGCGTAATAAACAGTTGCAGCGAGTTCATAAAAAGCTGGAATCACGAGGATAACTGCGAACTTTTCGAGGTTGCCGATTATTGCAGCGCTCGCAATGCCAACGCCGACGATGAGCGTGCCAACATCGCCTGGAAACACGCGCGCTGGAAACCAATTAAATTTCAAGAACGCTAAGCAAGCGCCAGCCAACGCGGCGAGCACTACGACTGCAGCGGTGCTTCCGCTCGCTACCGCGATTGCAAGCAACGCGGCGGAAACAATGAAGCCGATTCCCGCCTCGAGTCCGTTATAGCCCGCGCTCATGTTGAACGCGTTAGCAGCGCCAGTAACGCCTAACGGAGCGAGAATGAAAGTGTAAAACAAGCCGAAGTCCACGTCGCCAACGAACGGAATGCTCATCACTGTTTCCCCTGCTTTCACTGCAACCAACGGCAAGGCGGCAGCAAGCGGCATTAACGCCTTCGTTTTCCACGTTAGTTTAAATAAATCGTCGAAAACGCCTATTAATGCGGTCAGCGAAAGCGCGGCGAGAGCCGCGAGAAGCAACGTGAGCAACGCGAAGTTCGCGTCTATGAACGTGAGGAAAAGGATTCCGAGTGACACGCTTGATGCCACGCCAGCGAAAACCACGAGTCCACCCATTTCAGCCACGCGCGGGCGGCCGGCTTTGTTGACGTCGCGGCCAAAAATTCCTTTCGCTAGCGCGCGCTTCGCGTAAAACGGAGTTGCAGCGAAAGTGATGGCGAAAGCGACTGCGGCGAGTCCCAGCGCGAAAGGCAAGCCCATTTTGTTCACACTTATAATCAATTAACTGGTTGAAGCGTTCGTTTGGTTGGTCGCGTTCGTCGCGTTTTGCGCCGCTTCGGGCGAAGGCGTCGGACTGACGCTCGGCGTAGCAGTCGGCGTTGCGCTTGGCGTTGGAGTCGGCGTCGGCTGAAGCGCTTCGACGTTCGCGGGCGCTTGGTATTTGATCCACTCGCTTTCAGGCGGTTCGCCGAGGTACTCGAAAATCTTTACCATGCCGTTCGGCGACTTGTAGACGAGTTTGAAGCCTGGATACGTTTCAAAGAAGAACAAGCGCGTGAACGCGGAGTAAAACACGCGGTTGTTGAAGCCAGGCAAGTACGGGTTGACGTTAATAAACTTGTTTTGAGCGATTGGAATCAAGTAACTAACTGATGGATCCAAGTTGTTGACGTCAACCTCGCTAGCTCCAATTATCTTGTACTTGCGTTTGTACGTTGGGTCTAGGCCTTGGCGAGTCGCGAGAAACAACTCGTTTTGTCCAGCGCAGTAAGTAACACCGAAACTGCTTGCCAACGCTGGCAACGCGACTGGCGTGAGCGCAGGCGGGCACTCTCCGATAACGTCGAGGTACTCGTCGTAGTGTTCTGCTTCGCACTTGCTTTGCCCGGGCGCGATGCAGGGGTCGCTCTCCCACTTTTGCGGGCACACTGGCGACAAGCTCGCGTCACACGAACAGCTTAAGAAAACAAGTGCGCCCCACTTGGACACGAGGTCAGCGTCTACGAGAACGTGAGTCGCATTGTGGTAATTCATCAAGTAATACAAGTCTTTCGGTTCGCCGTTCACGAACGCTTGCGCAACTGCTTGGTCGAAGTTCGCGTGCGCGTTGTTCGGGTCGAGCACCGTATTGCGTTCGCCGAAGAAAGTAGTCCAATGTCCGTAATCCCACCAAGACATTACGCGCGCGTCTTTCGGCAAGTTGACGCGCATCCACTCGTACGCTTGCATCCAGTCGCTTGGAATGCGCGTGTAACTCAATTCCTTCACGCTCTGCGGAACGGTTTGCGCTTGAAGCGCTGAAAACAGTAACCCGATTGCGAGAACGCTTCCAACCACCCAGCGCGAGAAGGCGGCCTTGTTTTTCGCGAAGTGCAGCCACTCGTTTGCTTCTTCGAGTGCGCGCGCGAGTTCGCCGAGAACGTAGCCGGCAGCAAGCGCTAGCGCGAAAGCCAAGTGCAGCATGTATTTTAGCTTGTTTAACCCGACGTAAGCGATTGGGAAGAATACGAGCACGAACAGTAAAGCTGATTTTCTCGCTTTACTGCTTTCGGCCGCCAAGTACGTTACTGAAGTAGAGCCGAGCGCTATAAGCATGTAAAGGAAAACATCGTTTTCAGAAAAGAATTTAATCGCGTTAGTCAAGTCCGCAGAGCCGACGCTACTCGCGATCCAAGACAGGAAACCATCTATTTGCGCGTTGAAGACAATCAAGCCGAACACGATCACTGCGCCGACAATCGCGTAATCGCGTTTTTTCTTGCGCAGCAACGCGAGAATCGCGGTAATGCTGGAAAGCACTGCAGCGAACAACAACAAGACCGGCGGGTTTAGAACGCCGTAAGCTGATTGAAACAACGCGGGCGAAGTGCCACCCTCTTCTTGAATCGTTTTTCCGAGCCCGCAGCCGGCTACAGCGAATTGGGAAGTTCTAGTCAAGTAGCCGAGCAGCGTGCTCAACAAGGGCGTTACTGACACGATTACGATTACTATTATAAGGACTCCCGCAAGCCAACCAACTCTCTCTTTAAACGAATTTATTTTCATGAACCTAGTCAAACCATACAATAGTGCTGAAAACGCGAATGAAGCAATCAACAGCATTGAAGCGCCGCTGAAGAACGACCCGTAAGCACCCTGTTGGTAAACCCATAAAAGGATGCCGGCAGCAATCGCGCTTGCAACAACAATCCCGTTCACGACCAAAAGTCGTTCATCCAAGTCGTTCTTCAAGAAATCGAGGAGCGCCTGGATGCCGATGAACGCGGCGACTACGGTCACGGGCCAAATGTATTGCTGGCTGCCGAGAACAGCCGCGAAAACAGCTATTCCAGCGAACACTGCAAGCCGCCTGCTTTTCTTGCTCACCGCAAGCGCGAACAACGCGAAAACCAATAACGCGGCGAAAATACCCCAAGGCTGTTGTTCGTTAACGCCTGCAGCAAGTTTTTTTACGAGTTGGGGAGTGAAAGCGAAAAGCAGAGTAGGAATTAAAGCAACGTACTTGTTGTATTCTTCCTTTACGACGAGGAAAGCGAGGAACGACAACAACGCGCCTACGATCGGCGGATACAATTGGCCGGTGAGCATGAGTGCGTCTTTCGAAAACGGTCCGCCTGCGAAAGACTGGTAAAGCAAGTAAAGTGAACCACTCAAGTAGTGAATCATTGGAGCGTAACGCTGGAACGCTTGCAGCGGGTAGTAAGCGTCCTGCGTGAAAACCTCGATAAAACCGTTTTGCACGAGGCGTTCAGTCAACTTGTCGTAGTAAATCGGGTCGAACTCGAAGAAATTCGTCGCCCAAGAAGTCGCGAAACGCGCGTAAAAACCGAATACCGTAACAACGATGACTGCCAACGCGGGCCAGTTTTCCTTCAACCAAGCTTTCCAACCCGCGCTCGACTTCGGCAATTCGAACGCTGTCTTCCAGAACTCGAGTGACTGTTTTTGTTTCCAAAGCACTACAACCGCGATTAACGAGAGCAGGACAGCGTTAGTGAGAACAAGCAAAGCATTGAGTTTTACTTCCAAGAAAACGAATTCAAGAACGCTCGCGCCAGGTACGATTATTAGTCCGAGCACTACGCCTAAAAAAGTTTTTTCCCACAAGCGCAGGCTCACGTTCTTGAGGAGAGCGAAAGACCAGAGGATGCCGGGCGTGAACAAAAACACGCCGGTCGCAACGATTGCGAAAAGCTCGACGAACAACCCTAAAAACCCCCACCGCGCGAAAACACGGTCTTCAATTCACTAAAAAGGCTTAAATGCAAGTTTGACGCCCAACAACAGAAAACAAAGAAAACAAAATAAAAAAACAAAGAAAGAAAAGAAAAGAAAAAACAATCAAGGAAACAATCTTCAATAAAAAATAATTTCTCTAATAAAAACCCAATAAAAAACAAATTCAATAAAAACAATCTTCAATAAAAAGAACGCCTTTTAATAAAAACCCTTTGGTTTTTCACCACCTCGAACGCGCTTAAACGAACGCGCTTAAAACAACTTTAAACAACTCAAAAAACAATTCGAACAACTTAAACAATTCATTTAAAATTCCAATTCGTTTAATACCGTTTAATAACATTTAAACTTAACTTGAACAATTCGTTTAACGCGTTAATAGTATTCTAGTATTCGTTACCAATTCTTTACACTAATTCTTCAGTAATTTGTTTAATACCGTTTTTAATACCGTTTAGTTTCTTTTGATAGTATTTGCTTAGTTTCGTTTACTTGTTAAAGTAATTCGTTGAAACTCTTTGGCGCGCGTAACGCTGTTTCTTCAGGCGGGTCTATGAACACGCGGTGCCATAATTCGAGCGCGAACAAAGCCCAAAATTGGCGAGAGTAATACGATTCGTTCTTCGAGTAATTCCGTAAGATGCTTTGCACTAAACGGTTTTCGAAATAACCGCGCTTGCGCACCGCGTCGCTGGAAAGCAGTTGAGCAGCGATTTCGCCGAGCTCGCCGTCGAGCCACGCGTGCGTGGGCACGTTGAAACCCCACTTTCCGCGTTTTACTACCTCGTCCGGCACCAGGCCTTGCATAGCTTTCCGCATGATTTTCTTCGTTCGCGAGCCTTCAATCTTCAAGTCGTGGGGAATCGTTGCGGCAAACGCAACGAATTCGTTGTCGAGGTATGGAACGCGGGATTCTACTGAGTGCGCCATACTTGTTTTGTTGACTTTCATCAAGTAATCGTCTGGAAGCAGCGTCTTCAAGTCAAAATAAAACAACTCGTCAGCGTAATTCAAACCAGTTTCAAAAAATGGTTTTATTTCATCAATGATGGTTGGAAAAACGCGTAGTTCGCGCATGAATTCAAGCGTTAAAAACTCTTTTTTTTCTTGTTCAGAAAAAGCGGACGCGTAAGCGAGAAACAATTCCACACGGTCGCGTGAACTCGCAAGCAATTCCTTCAAGCGTTTTGAAGCTTCACGCGTTTGAAGCAAACGCGTTACGAACGCGAAGTACCGCATTTTGCGGGCGAGCGGCCCAAAGCGGTGCAAGCGCGGAAGACGATAGTAACGCGCGTAACCGCCGAACACTTCATCACCCCCGTCGCCCGTAAGCACTACAGTCGCATGCGGCTTGACAGCTTGCGCCATGAAAAAAGTTGGAATCGCGGCAGCGTCCGCGACAGGCTCATCCAAATGCCATGCGACGAGCGGAAGGGCTTGAACAACACGCGCGTCATCCACGAAGAGTTCCTTGTGGTTAGTAGAGTATTGTTCAGCAACAAGCCGCGCGAAACGCGTTTCGTCAGTAGGCTGGCCGAACGCGACAGAAAAAGTTTTAATAGAATCGCTTGCGCCACCAGCCTCGCGAGCAGCCCGCGCCATCAACGCGACTATAAAACTCGAGTCAAGCCCGCCACTCAAGTACGCTCCAAGCGGAACGTCACTCATTAAACGCAGTTTGACGGACTCGCCCAACAACAAACGAATCTTTTCCACAAAAAAAGCTTCAGACTCGCGTGCTGGCGCGAAAACGAAATCCCAATACTTTTGCACGCGCGTTTCCCCACTCACAGCATCAAACTCGAGAAAATGCCCCGGCTGAAGCTTGCGCACGCCAGCGAATAAGGTGCGCGGACCAAGCGAGTAACGAAGCGAGAGGTATTCGTTTAATGCTTGAAAGTCGATTCCGCGTTTCACGAGTGGGTGCATCAATAAAGCCTTGATTTCTGAAGCGAAAGCTATTTGGTTTCTTCCACCTGCTTCGTAAAACGCGTAGTAAAGCGGGCAAACGCCGATGTTGTCGCGCGCCAGGAAAAGCTTTTTCTTGCGAGAATCCCAAACAGCGAAAGCGAAATCGCCGCGCAAGCGAGTTGGCAACGCGTTTCCCCACTCTTCAAAACCGTGAACGAGAACTTCCGTGTCGGCGCGAGAAGAAAAACGATGGTTTTTCAACTCGAGTTCCGCGCGCAGCGCGCGGTGGTTGTAAACCTCGCCGTTGAAAGTAACCCAAACAGTTTCGTCTTCGTTGTGCATTGGTTGGCGTGCGGCTTCACTCAAATCTATTATCTTCAACCGCCGGTTACCTAACGCGGCGTTCTCGTCAAAGTAAAACCCGTCCATGTCCGGCCCGCGGTGCTTGACGCTCGCATTCATGCGTTTTGCCGCAAGCTCGTCGTCAAGCCCAGTAAAACCAATTATTCCACACACGAAAATCCCTGCCCTAACGAATCCCGCCCTAACGAATTATGAATTAATTAAAATGAATTACGAATTAATTAATTATAAAGAAAGTTGTTAATTATAAAGAAAGTTGTGCGACTACGTTAACCGCGCGTTAGTTCGCCTGCAAGCTTCAAGTAAGCGTTTACTGCGTTGTTCCAATTAAACTCTTTCTTCACGCGAGCGTGCGCGTTCTTGCCCAGCCGTCTGCGCAACCCAGCGTCGCCCAACACTTTATTTAACGCTTGCGCGAGCGCGTCCGAGTTTTTGGGCGGCACGACAAGCGCGTCAATTCCGTCACGCACAGGCAAGCCTATGTCAGTCACGACACAAGCTCGCCGCGCAGCCATTGCTTCAAGAAGCGCTATCGGCAAGCCTTCAGAGACTGACGGGAGAACGAAAACGTCGCTTGCTTTAAGGAATTCCGCCACGTCGCCGCGCTTGACGAAAAAAATTTTTTTCTCGACGCCGAGTTCGCGCGCGAGTCGCTCAAGTTCGGCGCGCAGCGGGCCGTCACCAAGAATCACGAGTTGCGCATTACCGCGAACACGCGGCAGTGCTTTAATCAAGTACTCGAGTCCCTTAACTTGAATCAACCGCCCAACGAACACAATTGTTTTCCCACGCAAGCCGAGTTGCTTGCGCGCGCGCTCGCCGGTCGCGCGCTTGAACCGCGCGGTGTTCACGCCAGTTGAAATCAGCGCGACGCGTTTGGGCAGGAAACCCATTTTCTTTTCGAATTGCTCGCGTTCCTGCGGCGAGAGAAAAACGACCGCGTCAGCCAGCTTGTACGCGATCGTCTCCAAGAAAAATAAAACGCTTTTTACCAAAAAATTGTATTGCGGTTGAACCCAAGCAATTCCAGCAGGACGAGCAATTACCGCAACGCGCTCGCCGAAAAGTTTTTTGAAAAACTTCGTCTTCAAACCAACGAGAGTCGCAATAACGCCGTTCGCGATTATCGCGTCGAACGAGCCGCGCGGCATGAAAAGCGTTTCACGCAACGCGTTCAAGTTGAATGACGGGTTGCGCCAAAGAAAACCCTTCAACCAGCCGACTCTCCGAATCTCGACGCCTTGACGCGTTTCACGCGCTGGCTGCCGCGCGAACTTGCGCGTGACCACTATAACGCGCGCGCCCCGCGCGGCGAGCAAGGGCGCGAGTTGCTGCGTGTACGCCTCCATTCCGCCTGACGCGTAAGCGTCTTCTCCCGCGCCCGCGCCCAGCGGGTATTCCTTCGCGCCGAGAATCAAGAAACGCGGCTTTGAGTCGTTCATGATTAAAGTAAGAGCGCGGCTGAAATTAAAAAACTGCTTTTAGCGCGTTCTTTGCAGCTTTAGCTTGAATAAGACTATTATTTCGTGGAGTACCTCGGCGAACGCCTCGCGCTGAAGCGTGATGGTAAGCAGCGCGAACAGCGCGTAGAAAGCGGTCTTGCCGGTAAAGCCGAACTTTTCGGCGAACAAAAAGTAAAAAACCGCGAAAAACAAGAACAAAACAATTTGAACAAACGTCTTGCCCAAACTCACGCGGTAGTTCTTTATCAAGTAAGCTAGTCCTATTGCGACGATGACGAGGTACGAAAGCACGTTAGCCCAAGCCGCGCCGACGCTTCCCAACCGCGGCACTAGCAGGAAGTTGAAGAAAATGCTTGCAAAAACGAGCAAAACGCTGAGAAACGCGCCAACACGCGGTTTGTCGATTGACGGAAATATCGAGCCGTTCAAGCCATAAATAGCCATAAAAGGTAGCGCAAGCGCCAGAATTTTCAACGGCATTACGGCTCCCGCAACGTAAGCGCGTCCGACGAGCAAGAAAATTATGATGTCCGAATAATAGAACAGCGCGAGGGCGAATCCGGAAAGCAGCACGACGTTTACGACGGAAGCGCGCTTGTAGTATGCGTCAAGCTTGGAAACATTTTTAATGATTTTAGGCGCTATGGTTACAAGCAAAGCTGAAGAAAGCGGTAGAACTGCAAAGGCAAAGGAATAAGATACGTCGTAAAAACCGACTTCAGCAGTGTTGTAAAAAGCAGCGATGATGTACCTATCGACAACCGCGATGAACGCGCTAATTATTCCAGCCAACCCTAAAGGCAGCGAATAGTCAAACAATTGCCTCAAAATTTTTTTGTCGAACGCGCCGAAAAGCTTAAGTGAAATTATTCCAACTAACGAAATAGCTAGAACGCCAGCAGCGCGCGCGAAAGCCGCATACAAGCCGCTATGCAGCAAAAACGCTGTTGCAACAGCAAGCACGTTGGCGACGATTACGGACGCGACGTTAACTGCGCTGAACGCCTTGAACCGCTCTAAACCCTGTTGCCCCGCTTGAAGAATCGAGAACAAGGACAACCCGAACGCAAGTACATACGCCGCGGTGAAACCGCTGAAGCCGAGCGCCGGCGCCAGTACGGTAAAGAAAAAATATAGGGGAACGAAAAAGATTACTGAAAGAATCGCGGTAAAATAGATGCTCGTAGAAAAAATGTTTTCAACAAACTTTTTATTCCCGTGTTTCTTCGCCGTGAAAAACAACACGCCCGCGTTAATCGACAGCAGCGTAAGCGCCGGAATTACTGCCGCCGTGCTCAAAATCAAGGCGAACACTCCGTACTCGCTCGGGCCGGTGAAGCGGGCAACGAGCGGACGGAGGAAAAAGCTTACGACTAACCCCGCAAAATTCGCGGCGAGGACCAACGCCGTGTGCTTGACGAACAAACCGCGTTCTACGCGTTCAACGCATTCGGTTTGTGCAAGCGTTTTTAACTCCATAACCATACCTCTAGGCAGGGAAAGTTTTTAATTCAATTATATTAAACTATTTCATTTCGCATTGCCATAACGCTTTTTCTTGGTGTATAAAATTGTTCGAGACCAGTGTGCTTGCAGAAACGCTTGCAGAAAATGATTGGGGTGACAAACTCGACGTACGCTACTATTTAGCCCGCAAACTCTCGGTGCTTGAAGGCAAGAAAGTACTCGATGTTGGTTGCGGAAAAGGTTTGCTCTTGAAGGTGTTGAAAAACTCGAACGAAAAGTACGGCGTCGACTCGGCCGAGAAAGCCGTGCGCGAAGTGAAGAGACTCAATCCAAACGCGGTGATAAAAAAAGCCAGCATGTACCGCCTGCCTTTCCCATCGAACTGGTTCGACGTGGTGGTGATGGCTAACGTAGTGCCAAACGCTGATTTTCCTGCTCCCAAGAGAACAAGGCGGAAGAATCAGGAGCAGGTAATGCGCGAAGTCGCGCGCGTGTTGAAGAAAAACGGCGTTTTGTTTCTCACGACTCCCAACAACGCTTACTACAAGACTGTAAAATTAAGCTATGAAGAACTCGATTCGCTGCTTAAGCCTTACTTTCGCTATAAAATTAAGGGATGGAATCCTTTTCCGAAATTCTCTTACTTTCTGCCAGCGCGCGTTCTCGCCAGAATTCCAGGCTGGTTTTCATTGCTGGCGTGGTTGTGTGAAAAAGGCTTTTTCGCGAAAACCAGCAAGTTTTTCTACGTTGAAGCAATCAAGAAATGATAAATAATATCAAGGAGTAATAAATAGGTGCGCTTTTTGAGAGTTCTTCACTTGCATAATATCGCAGGCATTCCGTATACTCTCTCTCGCGCCCAGAGGCGATTTGGCATCGATTCTGATGTGGTGGTGTTTCGGAGTCACCCATCAGGTTTTGGATACGATTTCAATATGATGGTGGATAGGTATCCTCGCTTTTTTCAACCATTATTTAGGTTAAAAGAATTGCTGTCAAAATATCGTGATTACGACATTTATCACCTACATTCGGCAAGTTTTCTTCCCTTTTACTTGGATGCACCACTGCTGCGATTATTAGGTAAAAAAATTGTTTACCATCACCACGGCAGCGATGTTCGAACATTCAAAATTTTTGAAGGTTCTACAAAAATCGTTAAAAAAGGGGCCCCTTTTTTTTCCAGATTAGGAAATTTTCATTACGTTTCTACCCCTGACTTATTGGAAGTGGTTTCTGGCTCGGAATGGCTTCCTAATCCAATAAATATTAAAGAACTAAAAAATTTCGCAAAATTACATACCGTAAAGAAAAAATCAAATAAAGAAAATGAAGAAATAGTTGTGATGCACGCGCCTACGAGCCGTCGAATTAAAGGAACTGATTTTGTCATAAATGTAATAAATCAATTAAAAAAAGAAGGTTTGTGCATCCGACTGGATTTGGTTGAGAAAAAGTCGCACGAATCGACGCTGCTGCATCTTTTAGAAGCAGACATAGTTATTGATCAACTCATTGTTGGTTGGTATGGTATTCTAGCAGTAGAAGCTATGATTCTAAAAAAACCAGTTTGTGTCTTTGTAAGGAAGGATCTAGAAAAATATTTTGAAGGGTTTAATTTACCAATCTGCAATTCGACTGTAAGTTCTCTAAAAGAAAATTTGAGAGAACTTATATCTGATAATGCCTTTAGAAAGAAATTGGGCGAAAACGGCGAGAAATACGCAAAAAAAATGCATGATTCAAACACGATAGCCAAAAAAACCATTAAGTTGTACGAATTACTGTTGTCAAAGTAATAATTTGTTTACAGGTAAAAGATATGTCTTTTGATAAAAAATTTTATGACGAATGGGCTCGCGCGCAGCTCTCAGAACCAAATCGAGAAATAATAATGAAAACTTCTGCTAGGCTACTATATGAAATGTGGGAAAAATATAATCCTTTTTCGCGAAAAAATTATACTTGCGCCGAAATAGGCGGTGCGGAAGGCACTTTGCTTAATGAATTCGCTAGACTCACAAAACTCAAAAAACCCCCAATAAATTTTGAATTGAGTCATAAGTTTGTGGTGGTTGGTAGAAAGTGGTACCCTAAAATAAAATTTGTTCAAGGTGATTTTTCGAGATATAATGGACCTAAAATGGATTTGATACTACTTTCCGATATTGTTGAACACATTCAAGATGATGCTAAATTTTTAGAAAGCATAGCTGATAGTGCAGATTATGTTTTGCTGAAAATTCCGATAGAAAAAACAATTTATTCGCGGTTACTTCAAGTGCTTAAAAAAAGTAGTCCTGTTGGTCCCGGGCACCCATCAGGACATCTACACGCATATACTGTTAATTCGGCTCTTAACTTGTGTAGCAATCAGTTTAAAGTTCTCGAGGCAAGAAAAATAAATTTCTTCGAAGCGGGGAATCCTATTTCAACCAAGAGTTCAAAAATCCTCTTTTATCTGGTGCGCTTATTGCATTTTTTGGGTCTAGACGTTGACGTATTCGGTGGTGCGCTTATACTATTATTAAAAAGCAAAAGGAAATAGGCAAAAAAGAAAATTAGACAAAAAGAAAAAAATAATAAATTTATAACTTAGTATACAAATTATTCAAATTATTTAAATTTTTTAATCATTACTTATTTACGTTACTTATTAAAAATTATTAACATAATTTATTACTTATTTTACTTATTAAAATTTATCAACCGCATTATTAAATATTTTTAAATATTTACTAAAATAAATTATTGCTTTTACTGATTACTTAGCTAATCGTGGTTAATAGGTGGATTGAATGTACATCTTAGGTGTTCATCTCGGTCATGACTGTTCTGCCGCTCTTCTAAAAGATGGAAAACTCATAGCGGCAGCAGAGGAAGAACGATTTAATCGTGTTAAACATTCTGCAGGAATTAAATTTCCATTTAAGGCGATAGATTTTTGTCTTAACCACTCAAAAATTGGAATCGATGAAGTGGAACTGATTGCTTTAAGCAACTTTTCACCATGGAAATATTTTATTAACGTCAATATTCACCATATTCTAACTGGATTTTTCTTGCGCAAGCCAGTAAGTCAAGCAATTTTCCTTTACAAAACATTGATTAATGCGGTGCGTGGAGAACCAAAGAAACAATTCCGTTCAAGATTTGGTCGAGTCCCGCAAATAAAATATTTTGAACACCATATTTGTCATGCTGCCAGCGCATATTATCCATCAGGATTTGAGTCGTCTGCTATACTGACTATGGATGACCGTGGTGAAGTAACTTCAACCTTATTGTCAACAGGTAAAAAAAAGAGAGAAATTAAAGTTTTGGAACGAATAAATTGGCCTAATTCGCTTGGAACTTTTTATGCTGGTTTTACAGAATACCTCGGTTATGTAGCTGGAGACGGAGAAGGCAAGATAATGGGTCTCACTTCATACGGTGATCCTAAACTCTTTGAAGAAAAAATGAACGATGTTCTTAGAATAAATTCCGATGGAACTTATAGTTTGAATACTTCTTATTTTCACAGTGGTGGCAAAACACCATCTCAAATTCCAATAAAGTACTATCCAACAAATTTCGTGATGTATTCCCAAAAAATGGTGGATGTTTTTGGCCCACCTTGTCCTAAAATATCTCTCCTGGAAACTGAAAAGCGTTATCAAAGCATAGCCGCTGCATTACAGTATAAACTTGAACAAGCTGCAGTGGCCTTAACTGAGAGAATTATTGACAAGAGCGGAGAAATAAACCTCGCGCTTGGAGGTGGCGTAGCATTAAATTGTGTAATGAATGGGAGAATTCTGCGAAGCGGTCTTGTTAAAAATTTATTCATTCAACCTTGCGCTAACGATGCGGGGTGTTCTCTTGGTGCTGCTTTGCAAGCTTATGCCGAACTAGGCTATAAAAATGATTTTGTTATGGATAACGCGTATTGGGGACCTGAATTTTCTAACGAAGAAATTAAGAAGATACTTGACGAGTGTAATTTAAGATACGATTATTACGATGACATATCTGGTGAAACTGCCAAGCTATTGTCTGAAGGAAAAATAGTCGGCTGGTTTCAAGGTCGCATGGAATGGGGTCCACGCGCTTTAGGAAACCGTTCAATTCTGATGAGTCCGTTAAAAGCTGAAAATAAAGACATAATAAACTTTAAGGTAAAACATAGAGAAAACTATCGGCCTTTGTGTCCTTCACTCTTGGCTGAAGCTGCGGATGAGTATCTAGAAGACGCACGTCCCTCTCCTTTTATGATTTTATCATTTTATGTAAAACCGGAAAAGCGGAAAGAGATTCCAGCAGTGACGCATATCGATGGAACTGCTCGTCCTCAAACTGTTGAAAAGAAAGTGAATCCACGTTATTATAAATTAATAAAATCGTTCGAGGACTATACCGGAATTCCAGTGCTGCTAAATACAAGCATGAACATTCAGGGAGAACCAATGGTTTGTAAACCAAAAGAAGCAATAAACTGCTTATATACTACGGGAATGGACGCGCTGGCCATAGGAAATTATCTAATAAAAAAATAATATTGCTGCTATACACGAACATACTCATTATACTCTACTAATCTCCCACCCCATTTTGCCTTAAAACGATGGATTCCTTTCTCTTTCTCGCTCTCTGGATTCGGGTTCACGCCAGTCAAGTCGAAAAACTTGAAGTTTTTTTTCTTCGCCCACTTGATAATGGTCCACTTGATTGTGTCTTGAGCGTAAACGTGGTTTACAATCGCATAGTTGGAAGTTCCAGCACCCCACTCGTTCAAGTAACCGTTGAAGAATGAGACCCCCAATCCAGCCAGCACGCGTCCAGAATTTTTTTCGACGGCGATGAAAACAGCGCCGGAACTCGTGTCCCGCCAAATCCTCCAAAGCAAAGGCGAGTAACGGTAAGGTAGCACTTTGCTTCGTTTCCTGTTCTCGTTCAAAACCGAGT
Source organism: Microcaldota archaeon (assembly GCA_037444485.1). Classification (GTDB taxonomy): domain Archaea; phylum Micrarchaeota; class Micrarchaeia; order Norongarragalinales; family Norongarragalinaceae; genus JBBIMI01. Next base: position 922 of record JBBIMI010000017.1, on the reverse strand, counting down.
GGTAGGCTTTGAATTCAGCTTCTGTTTCCACTTGCTTCACGTCGACTTGCTTGAGAGTCCTGTTGACTAGCTTGCGCGCCGAGTGGTCGACATGCTTCCACAAGTCTTCTTCGCTTTGAGTCAAGTCTATGATGAACGTAGCCCACTTTTTTTGCTTGAAGCCCGCGGTCGCGAAAGCGTTTTCAAACTGCTGTAGCGGGTGCGGCGAGCACGCGCGAATCTTGTTTTTCGAAACTTCACGCGCTTTCTCCAACAGCGCGAGCGCCGCCTCGTCGCTTTCCGCAACAGGCCCATAAATCCAGTTGAATGAAGGAAGCAGGCGCCTAACGATTTTAGTAGTTATTCCGGCGAGCGGCAAGTTCGCGAGCAACTCGTGGAACTTCGAGCCCTTCAACAAAAGCAGTTGACCGACGGTTTTCCCGTTTTCCTCGACGCGCAGGAAGAATGGCTTCAAACCCGCGTCCTTCTCAGCGTAATCCGCGTAAAAACTTGTTTGAAAAAAAGTTCCGAAAGGGTTTTGCGAGAGGAACTCGTTCCACCCGTCGAACGCCTTCAAACCCGCTTGAACTTCCACTCTTACTTCACTTTACTTCAATTTTATTTTACTTTCTACTACAATTTTTTACTTTTATGATTTAATTCAATTTAAATAACCTACGCCTGAAGGCGTAGGATTTCTAGCATGCTGCCAGCTTGCGTTGGCGGGCGTCGTTATCCTCGCGCACGTAACGCGCGACTGTTTTCAAGTCGGCGTCGCCCGCGCTCTTGTGGAAGTACGCGCGGCCCCAGAAGTGGCCGCGCCGGTAGCGCAGGCGAAACTTTGGCTTGAAACGAAACAAGTCACGCGCCGACGCGTCCTTCAACAGCATGGCAGCACGAGCAGGACTCACGTCCGCGCGAAGCTGCGCGACCACGTGCACGT
>JBBIMI010000016.1:0-17910 GCA_037444485.1 Microcaldota archaeon | reverse complement strand
GCGCGTTACGTGCGCGAGGATAACGACGCCCGCCAGCGCAAGCTGGCAGCATACTAGAAATCCTACGCCTTCAGGCCACGGTTATTTAAAGGTTCTGGTTCCAAAAAAAATTTCTAGTTTTCTTCAACTTCGCGTAAAGCCCTGTCGCTAACCGCGCTAAACGATTAACGCCGAACACTCGCGCTTCGCCTAAACCTTTCTTCAACGCTCTCCGTAATTCCTCTCCACCTTCAACGTTCTCGCTGAATACGGTGCGCGCCAAACCTATTTCGCAAAGCAAGTGCGCGTCGCTTCCACCACACTCCGGCTTACGAAGTTTTTGCGTTAACGCGCGCGCCCGCGCGTTGCCGTTAAAGTAAGTGCGCGAATTCGCGGTTTCAATCACGTCAACTCGCCGCGCGATTTCCTTGATTAACGCGGGGTTGTGAGCGCGGTACGGGTGCGGAAGCACTGCAAGCCCGCCTTGCGCGTGAATCAAATCAATTGCTTCGAAAGCGTCGCGAGCGTGGGTTTCGCGGATTTCCTCGTTTAAGAACAAGCCAAGCACGTCGCCAGCAGTCGTCTTGACTTCCTCGCCTGAAACGACTACGAGTTCAAGCTTGTTTTTTTTCGCGAAACGCTCGGCTTCAAGTCCACCGCGCAGCGAGTCGTGGTCGTTCACGCTTAACCCGCGCAAGCCTAAACGCGCGGCTTGTTTTACGGCGTCTTCAGGTCGCGTGGGCGAGTCGAACGAGTAAAACGAGTGAACGTGCAAGTCGAACTCGGAGAACTCCGAGAACCCTGAGAACTCGGCGAAGTTGGAGAACTTGGACGCGGTCATGAGTATTGTTTAAAACGAGTTTAGTTTTAAATTGGTTTAGTCTTAAATTATTTTCGTGTTGTTTCGTGTTGAAAGCGAGACTCTGGGCACCAACAAGTTTTCTTGAGGCGTTGGCAGCGCGAGCCCCGCGTTGGCTTACGCCTAACGTCGTCACGCTCGCGTCAATAGTTTTCGCTGTGTTGGGATTCGCCGCGCTCGCGTTTTACGGAAGCCTGCTTGCGGCGCTCGTCTTGTTCGCGGCCGCTGGTTTTCTCGACGCGTTCGACGGAGCGCTCGCGCGAACGCAAAAACGCGTTACTGCTTTCGGCGCGTTTCTCGACGGGGTTGTCGACAGGTTCAATGAAGCGTTGTTGTTGTTTGGGTTGATGGCTTTAACGCCGCCCCTGCCAGGCTTCCTAGTCCCAGCGTGGGCGTGGCTCGCGTTGTTGTTGTTTTTCGGAACTTGCATGACGAGCTTCGTGCGCGCTTACGCTGACCACCGGCGCGTCGTCACCGACGAGAAAACGCTTAAGGCGATGGGTGGTTTGCTTGAACGCGGCGAGCGCCTCGCGCTAGTGTTGCTGGGACTCGCCGCCGCTGTGATGTTTCCAAACAACTTACTGCTCGTGTACGCAACCGCGCTTGCAACAGCGCTTGCTGTTGTGACGGTCGCGCAACGAATTTTCTTCGTTTATTTTCACGCGAAGGAATCACGTTAATCGAAATTAACGGGTTTGATTGGAATTAATAATTTTTGGTTGAATTAATAATTTTTGATTGGAATTAATTTTGGTTGTAATTGCAGGGGTTTGAATCAGCTGGAATTTAGCGGGCTTCAGACTGGGACAGTCACCACATTCCACAAATTCGGTAGCTACCTCGTTCTTCACGAGCCCTTCGCCAACCCAAAACGCTTTCAAAAAAAGAAAACGCTTTAATAATGTTTTTCGTTAAGGTTGTTAATAACTTGTTTGTATTAATTGATATTAATTTTTAACTTGCTTGCTTAATTTTTAACTTGCTTGCCTTGAGGCGCGCGAAAATGGCGAAAAACAAGCTCGTCGCGAAAATTTTTTACGACATTGCAGACATGCTTGAACTCCAGGGCGTACAGTGGAAGCCCCGCGCTTACCGTAAAGCCGCGCTTGAAATAGAGTCGCTGCCTGAAGACGTAGAAGAAGTTTACAAGCGCGGCGAACTAAAAGAAATTCCTGGAGTCGGCGAAAACATCGCGAAGAAAATCGCGGAAATCATTGAAACCGGCAAGTTGAAGTACTACGATGATTTGAAGAAACAACTGCCAATAAAATTCGAGGAACTCTCTGCAGTCGCGGGACTCGGGCCCAAGAAAGCGAAAGTGTTGTACGAAAAACTTGGAGTGCGCGACATCGCTGGCTTGAAGAAAGCTTTGCGGGCGCACAAGCTGCGCGGACTCAAAGGATTCGGCGTCAAGAGCGAGGAAAACTTGTCTCTCGCGCTCAAGCAAGCTGAAGCGCGCAAGAGCGAACGCGTTCCAGTGGGTTTCGCGCTTGCGGACGCGAGTCAAGTAATCGCTGGCTTGAAGAAAGCGTGCGGCGCGTCGATTCAAGAAATTGAAGTCGCAGGCTCTACGCGGAGGATGAAGGAAACGATTCGCGACGTCGACATTCTCACCGCAGTCGCCAGCGCGGCTGACGCGAAGCGCGTTACCGACGCCTTCGTTTCGTTGCCTTTCGTAACGCGCGTGCTCGCGCGCGGTGAAACGAAGTCAAGCGTTGTTCTTGAAAGCGGTTTGAATTGTGACTTGCGCGTGGTTCCGCGAGACTCTTTCGGTTCTGCGTTACAATACTTTACTGGCTCTAAAAACCATAACATCGCGATTCGGAGAATCGCGGTTTCAAAGAAACTCAAGCTCAGCGAGTACGGAGTTTTCCAGAGAAAGACCGGCAAGAAAATTGCTGGCGAAACTGAAGAAGAAGTTTACGCCGCATTAGGTTTGCCTTTCATCGAGCCTGAATTGAGGGAAGACGCTGGAGAAGTAGAGGCAGCGCTTTCAGGCAAACTGCCGAAACTAGTCGGTTACGGAGACGCGCGCGGGGACTTTCACGTTCACTCGAATTGGAGTGACGGGAGTTTTTCGATTAAAGAAATGGCTGTTGCCGCGCGCGCGTTAGGACGCGAGTACATCGCAGTCACCGACCACTCGCCTGGATTAGGGGTCGCGCGCGGCTTGAAGCCTGAAGCCCTTAAAAAACATGCTGTGGAATGCGCTCGCGTTGAAAAGGAAGTTGGAATACGCGTTTTGCATGGAAGTGAAGTAAACATCAAGCCAGACGGCGCGCTCGACTACTCGAACAAGGTTCTTAAAGACTTGGATTTCGTGGTGGCAAGCGTGCATTCAGCGTTCAACTTGCCTAAAGAAAAACAAACTCAACGCGTGCTTCGCGCGCTTGAAAACGAGTTCGTGCACGCGTTAGGGCACCCGACAGGACGAAAAATAAATCAACGCGAGGGCATTGAACTCGACTTGCCGCGCGTGTTCGAGAAAGCGCGCGAGAATAGAGTGCTTTTGGAAGTCAATGCGTGGCCAGAGCGTTTGGACTTGCGTGACGTTCACGCGCGTGAAGCAGTCAAGGCAGGCGCGACGCTGGTGATAAGCACCGACGCGCATTCGACGCAACAACTCGAAAACATGCGCTTAGGCATTGCAACTGCACGCCGCGGCTGGGTCGAGAAGAAGAACGTGGCTAACGCGCTTGCGTTCAAGGATTTTGAGCGCGAGTGGCTTGACAAGTAACAATTAACTTTAAAAAAAAATTAAAAGAATTAACTTTAGGGCTTTGTCGCAGGCTTTGTCGCAGACTTTATCGCTGGCTTGACAGTGGCTTGCGGTTAACAGACAAGTAACAAGAATTAACGCGTTTGGCTGAAATTAATGCGTTTGGCTGAGAAATCCCGCGAGTTCAGTCGCTGAATGAACCAGCAACTAATTGTTTCGCTTCAGTTATTTGTCAATTATTTTGTTGAGGCCGCGCTGGCTCGTTGGCGCAGGCGACGCGAGCCTTGACGCCGCGTTTTGCGCGCAGAATGATTGGTTTTCGTGAACGCGTTGAATGCAAGCTGCGGCTACTAAAAGAAATTCGTTGGTTTTCAAGCCAACAGTTATTTTAACTCAAAAATATATTTTAGGCTTTAAAAGCTTACTAACTTAATTAAACTTAACTAAAAACTTTTAAGTTAAAACCAAGATTAATTAAATCTAAGACTAACTTAAGGCGGGACTACTATTATTTTGCCTTTCATGTTCGAGTGAATGTTGCAGTGGTAGTTGTAAGTTCCTGGATTCGAGAACACGACGATGTGCTGCTGATTCCAAGACAGCGTCGCGCTGTCAGGAAAAGCAAACCTTCCGCCGTCGCTCGTAACCGTGTGTGAAACGCTGTCGTCGTTAATCCAAGTCGCTTGAGTCCCTGATTTTATGGTGACTTCGCTTGGTTCGAAAGCAAAGTTCTTAATGCGGATCGTGACCGCGCCGCTCAACGCGCCGCTGGGCTGCGGCGAAGGACTCGCGAAAAAGGGAGTCGGTGAAGGCGTCGCCTGCGCGCACTTGCTCGCGAAGCACGTTAATGGATGTTTGCAGTCCGCGCGCTCGCCCAAGTTCTTGTTCTCGCAGCCCGCAGGCGGGTTTTCAGCGCACGTCAACTTGAAACCGTTTTCCGCTCCGCTGCATGACAATGCTGAAGTGCTCGCGCCCGAAGCTTGGGACGCGGCTGCCTGCTGCGTTGCTGCAGCAGTCGCTGCAGGTTGTTGCGTGCCGCCCTGTGCTGGTTGTTGTGCTGGTTGCTGCACTTGCTGCGTACAGCCGAACAACAGAATCGCTGCAACGAGAATTGAAGCCAATAGCATTACATTTGCTTTCATTTCGTAACCTTTCCCTGCTTCCATGCTTTCAGCATTTACACTGGGCACACTGGCGTGGGGCAACCGCCAGCGTACTCGACGTCCGCGCTCACGCGCTCTTCGCCGCGCGTGGGCTCGATTGTAAGCACTTGTTGTTCCTTGCTTCCGTAACGAAAAACAGTGATTCCCTTGCACTCGAGTTTCCAAGCGAGCACGAAAGCGTTCCTCACGTCTTCAACGCTCGCAGACTCTGGCAAGTTAACAGTCTTGCTCACAGAATTGTCAACGTGTTTTTGAAACGCTGCTTGCATGCGCACGTGCCACTCTGGCGAAATGTCTAATGCAGTAACGAAAAGTTGTTGAACGTCTTTCGGCACTTCACTCAAGCCGTGAACGCTGCCTTTGCGCGCGATGCGCGCCATCAACTCGCTTGAATAGAATCCGCGCTTGCGCGCGGTTTCTTCGAACAACGCGTTTGTTTCCAGTAGCCGCGTGCCTTCCAACACGTTCCGCACGAAAGAAACAGCGAAAAGCGGTTCGATGCCGCTGCTGCACCCCGCGATTATGCTAATCGTGCCGGTCGGCGCGATGGTTGTGCGAGTAGCGTTGCGTAACGCGGGCAAGCGTTTGGCGTAAACGCTTTTCTGGAAGTTCGGGAAACTCCCGCGTTGCTTGCCGAGTTCAACTGATTTCTTGAGTGCTTCATCATTCACGAACTTCATGAGTTTTTCCGCTATCGCGAGCGCGCGTTGCGAGTCGTAAGGCACTCCTAGCTTGATTAGTAGTTCAGCGAAACCCATTATTCCTAAACCGATTTTTCTGTTCGCGCGCGTAATCAACTCGATTTGCGGTAAAGGATACTTGTTTGCGTCAATAACGTTGTCGAGAAAATGCGCTGCCGCGTGCACTGTTTCCCGCAAGCGCTCGAAATCGATTTTTCCCGCTTTCACGAAGTTCGCAACGTTAATGCTTCCTAAGTTGCACGACTCGTACGAAAACAAGGGAAGCTCGCCGCAAGGATTGGTTGCTTCCAGCGGCCCTAACGCCGGCAGTTGGTTGTGGCGGTTTATCTCGTCTAGAAAAAGCAAGCCGGGGTCTCCAACGCGCCAAGCGTTCGCCACAATCAAGTCGAAAACTGCTTTCGCGTTAACCGCCTTGCCGACGTTTTGCTTCGTTCGCGGGTTAACTAGTTCGCACTCTCCGCCTTCAAGGGCTTTCTTCATGAAATCGTCCGACACGCTCACGCTCACGTTAAAGTTGCTTAAAACCCCAGGCGTAGTCTTCGCGTTAATGAATTCAATAATGTCCGGATGGTCGAAGCGCAACACCCCCATGTTTGCGCCCCGCCTCTTGCCGCCCTGTTTAATGGTTTCCGTCGTCGCGTCAAAAATCTTCATGAACGAAACCGGACCGCTCGCAACACCCATAGTGCTGCGCACCACGTCCCCCCGCGGCCGCAAACGCGAAAAATCGTAACCAGTTCCACCACCACTTTGATGAATCAAGGCAGTATACTTGAGTGCGTCAAAAATTTCTTTAAGCGAATCACCTACAGGCAAAACAAAGCAAGCGCTAAGCTGCCCTAAAGGCGTGCCAGCGTTCATGAGCGTCGGCGAATTCGGCAAGAAATCACGGTTAGCCATCAACTCGAAAAACTTTTTCTCTGTTCCACTAACTTCGCTTGGCGTCGCGCCGTAACGCGCGTCCACGCCAGCGATAGCCCGCGCGACTCGCGTGAACAACTCGCGCGGCGTTTCAACTATTCTCCCAACCTCGTCCCGCAACAAATACCTTTTCTTCAACACTGCAACCGCGTTGAGCCCCAACTTGAGTTCGTCGCTAACACCAAAAACCGCTTTCGCTTCACGCAACTCTGCGCGCTTCCTCCTATACAAGATGTAAGCGCGCGCTGCAGCTGCTAGCCTGCCCTCCACGAGCACTTGCTCAACCAAGTCCTGCACGTCCTCAACGCTCGGCACGCGCGCCGCGCCCGCGCCCACTTGCGCGAAGCGTGCGTCCACTAGCGCGCAAACGCGTGCTGCGAGCTTGCGCGCCAGCTCGCGCGCGTTCTTTTGTTTGACTGCTTTGAGTGCTTTGAGTATAGCATTCTCTATCTTCTGCGGGTTGAAGTCTTGAAGGCTTCCGTCACGCTTTCTTATTTTCTTGACTTTCAACTTTCTTTCCCTCCAACGCGTAAAACCTTGATTTTACTGCTAAACTTGATTCACTGCTTTCAGTGGATTACGTTATCTTTTTTAAAAAGAGTTTCGGCGCAGTAACGCGCGCGGCAACGCATGCGACGTGCGGCGCGTAGTGCAGAAGAAAAATAGAGGGGAAAAGAAGAAAAAGAGAGGGAAAAGAGAAGAAAAAGAAAAGAAGGGAAAAAAGAAGGAAAGAGAAGGAAAAAGGAGACGAAAAAAGAACGAGAAAAGAAAAAACGATTGGGGGAAAGAGGTTTAAATAAAAGCCTTTAAAGCTTAACCTTGAAAGCTTATTGAAGCGATGCCTTTCATGCTCTCTACTTTAGCGGCGCGCTTGCGTTCCTCGTGTCCAAGCACGTGTGGGCTCGTCACGCCCGTAACGATGCTCGTAACCATGATTTTGTCGCCGAGTTCCGGCACTATGCGCGCCCCCCACTTGACGTACGCGTTGTCGTCGAACGCTTCAGTAATTCCTTCCCCGACTTTCACTGCTTCTCCAAGCGTCAACTGCGGGCCTCCGTTGACGAGAATCAACGCGCCCTTGCTGCCGGCGTAGTCTACGTCCAAGAGCGGGTGTGCGAGAGTGTTTTTCACGACGTTCTCGACTTTATCGGTGCCGCTGGCTTCACCAATAGAAATCATGGCCACGCCCGCGTTACCCATTATCATGCGCAAGTCCGCAAAGTCGATGTTTATTAGTGAAGGCAACATTATCGTGTCCGCGATTCCTTTAACGCTGCGCGCGACTAGGGTGTCTGCGACAGCAAACGCTTGATTCATCGGCAAGTTCGGGACGTAACTCACGAGGCGGTTGTTGTCTATGATTACGACTGTGTCGCAAGCCTCGCGGAGTGCTTCAAGTCCCCAGTCTGCTTTGTCCAGCCGCGCTCGTTCGAGCGCGAACGGGTAAGTCACCATTGCAACGACGATTGCGCCTTGTTGTTTCGCGACTTCAGCTATTACTGGTGCAGCGCCTGTCCCAGTGCCTCCACCCATGCCGGCAGTAATGAAAACGAGTTCAGTGTTGCTGAGTAGTTGCGCGAGCTTGTCTTTAGCTTGCTCTGCCGCCTTCATTCCAACTTCAGGAAAACCACCTGCGCCTAGTCCGCGCGTCATCGTTGCGCCAATCAATACTTTTTTGTCTGCTTCAACGATTTCCAAGTGTTTTTTGTCCGTGTTTATCGCAATGGTTTCCGCGCTTTCTACGCCCATTCGGTGCAAGCGCGTGACTGTATTCGTTCCTCCACCGCCTACGCCGACTACTTTAATGCGTACTTCGGCTGGCGTAAATTTCTTGCCTTCTTGTTCAAGGTTTTTTTGCGCGCCATACTTTAACGCGTCCGCAATTAATTCATTCATTTTGTTCACTCTCCTGTTTTATCGGAAGTTGCACTAAACTTTTTTACAGCTGCACCGCGTTGAAGCAACGCGTTTTCAAACGCTGTTTTTTCTTAGTGTTCTTCCGGGTGGGTTGAATCTTTTTTATTGTTTGATTTTTTTCTCAAAACACTTTTTTTTAAGGAAGTGGTTTGAGAAAAGCTTTTTTTTCGGGCAAGCAAAAAAACAAACGCTTGTCTTCATTCACGAAAAACACAAATTTTTTATTTTTTGCGTTCCGCGAAAAAACGAATTGCGGGAATCGCGCAAACTAAAGAAATCCACTAACTCTCTTTTTTTTATTGATTTTTTTTCTCTAACAATTTCCTTTTTTATTGATTCTTTTTTTAATGGTTTTTTCTTTTTTTTTCGTTCTTTCTTTTCCAAGGTTTTCTTTCTTTTTAAGAAAGAAAAGCTTTTTTCCAAGGTTTTCTTTCTTTTTAAGAAAGAAAAGCTTTTTTCCAAGGTTTTCTTTCTTTTTAAGAAAGAAAAGCTTTTTTCCAAGGTTTTCTTTCTTTTTAAGAAAGAAAAGCTTTTAACTTATTATTTCGATGTCGTAACCGACTTCTTTTTCTGGTTGTTTTTGAGGCGCGGTTCTGCCAACGATTTGCGGGCTTTTAACGCCGGTAACTATAGCGCAGATTTCTAGTTTGCCGTCGTAATCCGGAATCAATCTAGCACCCCACTTGACGTTTGCGTTAGCGTCCATTTGGTCTGTAATCATTTCGCCTGCTTTTATCGCGTCGCCGAGCGTTAAGTCGGCGCCGCCAGCAATGTGGATGATTGCTCCCCGCGCGCCCGCGAAGTCGACGTCCAACAAGCGGTTCTTCAACACTCCATCAACAGCGTCTTCCACTTTTCCAGGTCCTTTGCCGCTGCCGACTGCAATCATTCCAACGTCGCCGTGTCCCATTATTGCGCGCACGTCCGCAAAGTCAATGTTTACGAGCGACGGTTGGGTTATCGTAAACACGAGTCCGCCGATGGCTTTCGCGAGAATCTCGTCCGCAACCAGGAAAGCTTGATTCATCGGCAAGTTCGGGACGATTTGCACTAGGCGGTTGTTGTCGAGAATAATCACAGAATCGGAAACTTCGCGTAATCGCGCGATTCCTTCTTCTGCTTTTTGCACTCGCGCGCGTTCAAGCGCGAACGGGTAAGTCACCATTGCAACGACGATTGCGCCTTGTTGTTTCGCGACTTCAGCTATTACTGGTGCAGCGCCTGTCCCAGTGCCTCCACCCATTCCAGCGCAGAGAAACACGAGGTGCGAACCGCTGAGCGATTTTTCGATTGCGGCTCGGTCGACTTCAGCGCACTTCATTCCAACTTCAGGAAAACCACCTGCGCCTAATCCCTTCGTCACGCTTTTTCCAATGAGTAGTTTTGCAATGGATTCGTCGAGCATGTTCAAATGCTGGCGGTCGGTGTTGCACGCTATTAGTTCAGCTCCCTTCACGTCGAGCCTACGCAGGCGGTTGACGGTGTTGTTTCCGCCTCCACCGACACCGATAACGCTGATTTTAATGTCCTCGTATTCCTTGTCGCTGTTGCTTTGCGGGCGAGGAGCCCCCAAAGCGCTTTTAACGATGTCCTCCATGTCAAACCGCCCCTCCAAATTTTTTTATTTCCGTTTTTTATTTTCGCTCTCTAATTTTTTTTTATTTTTGAGTTTTAATTTAATTTTTTTATTTTCATTTAATTTTTTTTATTTTCTGGTTTTAATTTAATTTTTGTTTTCCACCATTTTCCAGTTCTAATAGTTTTAATTCTTTGGTTTTAAACAAATTTTTTTTTGAGTGTTTCCAAATTGTTTTTCTAACTCGGTTTTTGTTTTCTAACTTGGTTTTTGAATTACTGGGAAGTAATTAAGAGAAAACACGACTTTATTTAAAAACCTTTCGCTTACATTACTAGAAAAAATATGGTTTTATTTAAAAATTATTGGAAGTGAGGTGTTTAGAGTGTTTTTTTGCTTCTTTAATATAAAAGCATATGTTTAAATATGTGTTTTTCGTTTTTATTTTTCGTTGTTTTTTTGTTGCGTAATCTTTTGGGAAAACCGTTATGTGATTTGGGGGAAAATGCGTCCTTGCTTGGTTTTTTCGAGTAAGTCGGCTGCTGCTTGTCGCCTGCCGCAGTGTCACTCGTCGCATGTTGGGGGTTGAGAAATGCCTGAGTCAGAGTCTTTCCTCGTTACAGTACCAGTGGATTGGAATATTCAAGACCACGCTGTAAATAAACGGAAATTTCCGTCAGTGCAGGACTTTATTCGCGAGTTGGTGCGTAGGGACATCGAGAGTTTCGAGAAAGAAAAAAGCTCGCAAAACAACCCGCAAAAGAAAGAGTGAACGCGGTGCAGCTGGCAGGCCAGACGCTTCCGCGTTAAAGCGTTTTTAACGCCAGCCTAAAGTTTTTTGGTTTTTGGTGCTTGACTCAACTTTTCGGTGTTCAGCAGCGTTTTCTTCGTTTCTTTAAAGTATTCACGGATTCGCAGAGTATCGCTTCATTCAACGGCTTCCCGGCGTTTCACTCGCGGCTTCCCGGCTTACTGGCTGCTCGACTCACCGGCTGCTCGACTTAACCGGCTACTTGAAGTAAAACCAAGTCCACGAAAATGCTTTTTTTCGGCGTTTGATACGTTTGATTCAAACGTTCATGTAATCACGGTACTCAACGTTTTTGAAGTAGAAAAACATTTTTTTCGCGCTTTTCTTGACTATCCTTGACTATCCTCTTAACTTATTCTCTTGACTAACTCTTTGCTGTCAAGCGTGATGCGCGTGCCTTGCTTGACGCGTTGCGTCGTTATGGCGAAAGATAGGGTGCTAGAGTAAAAGATATGTATAGTTAAAATAAAAGATGTGGGTGGTTAGAGTAAAGGATAGCCTGGTTAAGGGTAAAGATGTAAAGTAAAGAAAAAAAGAGGAAAAACAAGAAAAGAATTAAAAAGAGGAAAAGAAAAAAAGAGGAAAAGAAAAAAAGAATTAAAAAAAGAATTAAAAAAAGGAAAAATAATTGAGGCAAGGAAAGGTTGCGTTGCGCGGCGTGGTTTTATTAAGTGATTGGCTTTATTGTAGGCGGCTTTATTGGGGGCAGTAGTCGCCGAGCGTTTTGACGAGCTTCTCGCCGTAACCTACGCGCGCATCAGCGTTGTTTTCGATAACCGTGATTTTCGCGAAGTACTTCCAATTATAGCAAGGCATTTTCGCTTCAAACGTGTACTTGCCAATGACTGTCTCGACTATTGAAACGCTTACTTTACTGCCTTGGTTTGTCGTCACTTCACGCACTGTGCCTTTTTCTTCAGCGAGCCAATCTCTAAAATGTGAGGGTTCAATCCACAACTCGTACTTGTAGCTGGGCTTTATTTTTGAGAAACTCCAAAAACCAGGGTTGCTAATCGGGCTTTCTTCTACGAACTTGACTGCGTCGCCGAAAACGCTTGACGCTGCGGTCTCGAAATCTTTTTTCAATTGTTCAAGCGCGTCCGCTTTCGGGGTCGGCGAGGCTTCAATGCTAGGCGAGGCTTCAACGCTCGCGGCTTGCGTTGCCGCTTCGCTTGGTGAAGCGATTACTGTAGTAGGTGAAACCGTCAACGTTTGAGTCGGCGCTAGCGTAGGCGTCGGCGTAGGCGTTTGTTGTTGCGTGCAGCCCATCGCGAGAACTGCCGTGACTAGAAAAAAACCTAAAAACGTTTTCTTGAAACTCATCCAAATCTTTTTCCAACCCACTTTACTCGTTCACCTCAATCACTTAACTCGTTTGCCCGAATTGTTGTCAAGTCCCTCAAAATCCCTCAAAAAACTTTTCTATTTTTTTTATTTTTCTATTTTTATTTCTATTTTTATTTTATTTATTTTCATCTTTTTTTATTCAATTTTTTTCTATTTTTCATTTTCATTTTTTTTTAATTTTTATTTTCATTTCATTTTATTTTTCTTTTTTCATTTCTATTTTCTGTTTTTATTTCTATTTTCATTTTCTTTTTTAATAAATTTTAATTAATTTAATAATTTGATTGGAAACAAAAACAGGAACTGGGAATAAAAGGGTTAGTCTGCTTTTTTGCGCATTTTTTATTTAAGTGTTGTTGTTTGTTTAAGTGTTGTTGCTGCTAATGCTGCTGCTGGCTGCTGCGTTTTCTAGCGTAAAACGCGATTGCAGCCACTAAGAGAACCGCGATTATCACGCCAATCAACCAGTAACTATTGCTTCCCGCAAACACTCCGCCCGTCACCGGCTGCATTGCTTCAACTTGAGTGCTTGCTGTAACTGTCGGCAGCGTTGCAATAGCGCTTGAAACCGGGCTAGAAACCGATTCTTCGCGAATTCGAGTGATTACTGGTTTTTTAACGTCGTTCACGATGCTTGCAGGAAGTTGCTTGCGTACTGTAACTTTCGCGTTGAACTCGTCGCCCGCCTTCAAAAACTTTACTTCCCATACTGCTTTAATGCTGCCGCAGGAAACGCTGGACGGAGGCGGCGTGAACGACAGTAACCCATTCAAGTAATCACTGCAATCAAGCGGCAACACCCATTCTATTGTTCCAGTAAATGAATCGTTGCTTGAATAATTCAAGTAAAAAACAGTGTACTCGTTTGAAGGCCCGCTGTTGCTCGTCACCGTAACCATCGCGCCGTCGCCCAAGTCAAGTTGCTGCGTGAACGGTGAAGGAGTTGGCGTAACCGTTGAACTACTGCCTGCACCGCTAGTCGAGCTGCTGCCTCCAGCCGAGCCGCTGGTTGCTCCGCCCCCACTCGTTCCACCAGTAGCTCCGCCGCTTACTGTAGTAAAAACATAGTCGCTTGAGTTCGCGCAGTTATTGTTCGCGTCGCAAGCCCACACTTTAAAGTGGTAAGTGACGCCTGAAGTTAAGTCGACGAGCGTCGCTGAATGCGTTGTTGCCAGCGCGGGGTTAGTGTAATTCGCGCCGTAATTAGTGCTTGTGCCATACTCAAGCGTTTCGTTTGCAGGGTAGTCAGTAACCCAAGTTATTACTACAGAGTTCTGCATTACGTCTGCGACGGTCACGCTTGAAATCGTTGGAGGCGTCAAGGCAAGCGTGATGCTTGCTGTAGTGCTTTGAGTTACTTGCGTTTGCGTAGAGTTTGAAACACTGTTCTTCACCGCAGTAATCGCGTGAGGCGTGTAATTAATCGTGTTAGACTGGTTTTGAATATATTCAAGCGTTTGCGTTGAAACCATTCCGTTAGCGTTCGTTACGCTAGCGAAAGTTTGAGTAGAGTTGACGTCGTAAACAGAGACTACAGCGTTGTTCACTGGCGCGCCGTACTGGTCTGTCACGAAAACGTTTAAAAACCATTTTACTGTCAGCAAGCTGTCATAGTCATTAAAGAATGAACGCGTCTTGTCGAAACTAACGTTGACGAACGTCAAGTTTGATGCAGCGTCAAGAAAAACGGTGCCTGGGTTAACCGAGTTTTGAATCACGTCGCTAGTAAAATTGTTGTTGTCGCTCCCAATCGAAGCAATGCCAGCATTAGTGTTGACGCCAATCTGGTTGCTTGAAAAAACGTTGTCACGCGTATACAAGAGCAGGACGCCCGCGTCGTTCTCGTTAATCGTGTTTCCAGTCACCGTTGCGCTAAAGCCCGTCAACGCGTAACCGTCAATCACGAGTCCAGCTGATGACGCGCCCGTAATCGTGTTACCAGTTACCATTACTTGATCGTCTGCAACGTAGACGCCGTACGCTCCGTTCGAAATCGCGTTATTGCTTACAGTATTACTAAAAACAGTAATCCCAGCATTCCCTGCAACACTCGCCGCAACACTCGGAGTCGAGTACCTTGAAGTTGATGAAGTCGAATATCTTGTAGTCGAGTAATTTACAATCGAGTAATGCTTTAGTTTAACGCCCGCGTCCGCGTTCGAGTTAATCGCGTTGCCGTCAATAACGTTGTTGTACGAGCCGTACGCGAAGACGCCGTTTCCCCCGTTGTTGTTCACCGAATTGTTTGAAAACGTGTTATCGTTGGAAAGGAAAAAGTAAACGCCGTCAAACCCGTTCACGTCAACAGTATTGCTTGAAAAAACGTTGTAATGCGAGTTCGACGAGTAAATACCGTAATCGTTTCCATCCACAGTATTCTCGAGAACTTGGTTGCCGGTGGAGTCAAACAACGCGATTCCGTACGTGTTGCTGCTTGCAGTATTCAAGCGAAACGCGTTTGCTTGAGACTGGCTTGCTAGAACGCCGTAAGTGTTGTTGTTCAACAAATTGTTTTCAACCAGCGAGTTGTTCGAGTAATCGAGTTTCACACCATTCTCGAAAAACTGTATGACGCAGTTTTTTACGCTCGCGTTGCTCGCATTTAAAACGAGTACGCCTGAAGCAGGCGTAGGCGTTGCCTGCGTGATTGAGTGTCCAGCGCAGTCAAGCGACACGTCGCTAGAATTTATTGTAATGCAGGCCGGAGTAACATCGTTTGAAAGGTTTTGCGTGACTACGTACTCGCCTGAAGCGTTTACAGTAAAACCGCAAGCGTTCACGTCAAACGCGCGCGCTTCGCTGGACAGTACCCCAATTAGGGTTGAAACTAAAAAAATTGAAGACGCTAGAAAGAAAAACAAGTGTTTTCTATTCGTTGTCGCGGAACTCAATTCTTGTTTGAAACCCCGCAGAACTAGATACTAGATTATTGCTTGAAAACCTTATTAAAAACCTTATTAAAAATCCTGCCTTAAAATCCCGCCACAAATTTTTTTTTAACGACGTTTTACTAACAAAATGGTTTGATTATAAAACGGTTTTTTAAAAAACTTTTTGTTTCTTTGTTTAGCTTGCTTTTAATTAAAAAATCAAGAATCTTTTTTTCATAGTTTGTAGTTTTGAAAGCGTGCGCCAGCGTGCGCGCGCGAAATCATTTTTTTTGAGGAAAAATTCGTTAAGTTGAAAAAAGAAAAAAATTAAAAGAAAAAAAATTTTGGAGGGAAAAAAGAGGGGAAGTGAAAGGCTTTCAGGGCCTTTCACGAAAATCAATGGTTTTTTTTTAAACGGCTTTTCGTTTTGCTAACTTGTCTCTGAATGGTCTTATCTCTGGATGGTTGCAGCGTTTTCAGCGAGCCACGAGATCAACGCGTTAGCCGCGCTGGTCGTGTCAGCAGCAGTGTAACCGTAGACGAGAATCTTGTCGCCGATTACTTTCACGACTGCCTCGCTGCCTGGAGTTGCAGCAACGTCTCCGCCTGGAACTCCTGCAGCAACCGTGTTCACGAGGGGTCCTCCGACCACTATCAACGGTTGAGTTGTTCCAGCTAATCCGCTCGCGTCAGTAACTACGAGCGGGCTGCTTGCAGTGTCCAACTGCGTTACAACGAACGCTTTGTCGCTGCTTGGTTTGAGGTTTTCTAGGCCGCTTAATTCGCCGCCTGCAGCGCCGCCTGCTGTAATGGTCTTGACTACGACTATGTATCCGCTTTCGTTAAGTCCAGTTTCGCCTTCCTTGAGTGGTCCAACTTCAGCAACGTTGCCTGCCCCCGCAACAGTTGTTCCTGACAACGTGTACAACGCGTGCGCTAGATTCGTCGCGTAGTTTACGCTGCCGCTGTTCAACGAAATCTTGCCAGTGCTGCCGCGTGGCGAAATGTAGTCGGACTCGTATACAGTGCCAGTTATTTTGCCGGTGCTGTCAACTCCACTGAAGCTGTTGTTGTACGCTAGGTACGCTGTTCCGCTTGTTGGTCCCAAGCGCGGCGTGCTTACACTGCCGTAGCCGACGTCGAACAGCCAAGCGCCTTGGTTGGTGTCGTCGTCATTCTGGAATTCTGGAATGGCGATCACGTAGCCGTCGGCTGTAGTCGGTTCTCCTGATGCATTAATGCCGTTCGCGTCGAATATTATGTTGAGCGTGTTCGGACCATAGTTGTACGGAACTTTGTTCACGGTTATGTTGTACGCATCTGGCTTCGGGTACGCGGTGCCAGCTCCATTATAGAACTGCAGATATCCGTAGCAGCTCGCGTTCGTAGTTATAATGTATGCGCTTGCATTTGAAGAGTCGTTTACTGCGGAGAATGCGACTGAAGAGTCGTACACATTAATTGTTCCCGTCAGTATCGACGAGTTGAGTAAAGTGTATGGACCGAATGTTGTGATCAACGTTGGTCCATCAACCACTCCAGGCGGACACTGTCCAGCACTTGCGTTAGCTGTCATGTAAACTCCGCTCAAGCCGGTGAACTTCACGCTAGTGCCTGCGTTGTACGTGAAAGTGCCTGTGTTGCCTGCTCCGTAATACTTTATAAAGTTTCCGGTGCTTGGGTCTTGGTATAAAATATCTCCTTGCGCGACTTGTCCAGTTGTAGTGTTCTCAGTAATGTAGTAAATCGTGTTCGTGCTCGTCGTACCCATGTTGAACGGGTTCGTCAAGCTTGACGTAATGTACACGTAGCTGAGGATATCGCTTGAACTCGTTGGAAACGATCTCTCGCCGGTTCCGATTTGCAGCGTGTCGTAATCGACTGTCTCCAAGCCACTGTACGTGAGCTTCATGGCTTGCGGTTTTTGAATGAAAGTCACGTAGTCTCCAGCGTTCAAGTCGTCGATTACCACGCGGCTTAACTGCACGCGCGATAAGGAGGATCCGTACGCGGTTCCGCCTCCGACTAGAGACACTTGCCATTGTTGGTTGTTAGTGTCGACAACTGTTCCATGCGTCAACACGAGCTTGTCACTGAAAATGCTGACTTGCGCGTAAGCAGTTTGCCCAATGCCTGCAAACGCTTTCCAGACTTTGATGACTATTCCGTACTTGTTGTACTCGTTCGTCCCGCCTTCCTGCAGGGTTGCAGTGTCTATCTTGTTTCCGTTCGCGTCGTAAATGTCGAACGAAACAGGCGGCTGGTATTGCGTGCCGGTCGGAAAGCCTGAAATGTCTTTGAGAACGACTTTAACGCCGTTCGGCGCAGTCGCCTCGTCCCCGATTTGCATGAATTCCTTGTACGCGACTTCCTTTCCTATCGTCAGCGCGGTGCTGCCTGCAGTCACTCCGCCGTTGCTCGGAAAGTTGTCCATGCCGTAAATGACCCAGTCGCTGCCCAAGAATTTTATCTTGACGCGGTGCTTGCTGGTCCTGTACGTGTCTGAACAAGTCGAGTCGTCGGGCGTGAATTCAGTGCAGACTTGAATCGGGTTAGTGAATTGTGCTTCGTACGCGATTTGGCCGTTCTTCGCTTTCACGGTCTTACTACTAGTGTCGTACGAAGTGTACGCGTACGCGAAGTACCTCTCGTCTTCAGTGTAAGACTTGCTTACTTGCGTGTCCGTGACGGTCGTCTTGAAAACCAACGCCGGCGCTTCATAATTAGTTATCTTGCGTCCGCCGCTGCTGCCGTCACTGCCTAAAATCGTTAGCGAGCCACTCATGTCGTTGAGGCGGTCGTCAATCGGCGTCTTGTCTAGATAGCCTTGAATGTACGTCTTCATTTGGTACGCTACGTTCGGGTTCACTCCAGGCGTGGTTACTTCAAGCGTAGTAGTTTTTTCAGTAACCTCGCCTCCGCCGCCGCACGACAATTGGTCCTTGCCGAGGACGGTAATGTCCGAGCTAGTGTACGCCAGGTTGCCAATCATTGCAGCAATGTTAGCTGCAGCAACAGCGTCACTCGGCGCAGCAGCGCTGCCTACA